>NZ_VZQO01000002.1:0-336979 GCF_014397665.1 Paraburkholderia sp. UCT2 | reverse complement strand
GGCAAGTACTTATGTATTTTTGCGTATTGTGCCGCATGGCGGGCTCAGCGTACTCTTTCGGGCGGATGACAACGCGGCTCAAGCCGCGGATGACTAGAATGACGTAGCGGTATCGTGAGGCGACGTGAAGTTCACCCGTTGCGATATCAGCCGCAATGATCCGGCGGCCTGCGTACACGTTTCGGGTTTCCATAAAGGAAGGGACATACAGATGAACAAGGTCTATCCAGGCGCCGCCGAGGCGCTGAAGGACATCGTCAAGGACGGGCAGACGTTCGCCGTCGGCGGCTTCGGGTTGTGCGGCATTCCTGAGGCGCTGATCGCTGCGCTGCGCGATTCGAAGGTGCAGGGCATCACCTGCATCAGCAACAACGCGGGCGTCGACGGTTTCGGCCTCGGCCTGCTGCTCGAGACGCGTCAGATCAAGAAGATGATCTCGTCGTACGTCGGCGAAAACAAGGAGTTCGAGCGCCAGTACCTGGCCGGCGAACTCGAGCTCGAATTCACGCCGCAAGGCACGCTCGCCGAGAAGCTGCGCGCGGGCGGCTCGGGCATCCCGGCGTTTTTCACGAACACCGGCTACGGCACGCAGATCGCCGAGGGCAAGGAAACCCGCCAGTTCGGCGAGAACCACTACGTGCTCGAACATTCGCTGACCGCCGATGTCGCGCTCGTCAAGGCATGGAAGGCCGACAAGGCCGGCAACCTGATCTATCGCCGCACCGCGCGCAACTTCAATCCGATGTGCGCGATGGCGGGCCGCATCACCGTCGCGGAAGTCGAAGAGATCGTCGAAGTGGGCGAGCTCGATCCGGACGCGATCCATACGCCCGGCATCTTCGTGCAGCGCATCGTGCTGAATGCGCATCCGGAAAAACGCATCGAACAACGCGTCGTCCGCGCGAAAGGAGACTGATCATGGCATGGACTCGTGACGAAATGGCCGCGCGCGCGGCGAAGGAACTGCAGGACGGCTTTTACGTGAACCTCGGCATCGGCTTGCCGACGCTGGTCGCGAACCACGTGCCGGCGGGCGTCGAAGTGTGGCTGCAGTCGGAGAACGGTCTGCTCGGTATCGGCCCGTCGCCGACCGAAGACGAAGTCGACGCCGACCTGATCAACGCCGGCAAGCAAACGGTGACGACGCTGCCCGGTTCGTCGATTTTCTCTTCGGCGGATTCGTTCGCGATGATTCGCGGCGGCCACATCAATCTCGCGATTCTCGGTGCGATGCAGATCAGCAGGAAGGGCGATCTCGCGAACTGGATGATCCCGGGCAAGATGATCAAGGGCATGGGCGGCGCGATGGACCTGGTCGCGGGCGTCAAGCGCGTGGTCGTGCTGATGGAGCACGTCGCGAAGGGCGATCAGCACAAGATCCTCGAAGAATGCACGCTGCCGCTGACGGGCGTGGGTGTGGTCGACGAGATCATCACCGATCTCGGCGTGATCGAAGTGACCGAAAACGGCTTGAAAGTGACCGAACTCGCGCCGGGTGTGAGCGTCGACGAAATCAAGGCGAAAACCGGCGCGCCGCTCGATGTGAGCGCGGTGAGCTGACGCGGGTTGAACCGCCGCTGCGCGCGTCGGCGCGACCGCGCTGCGGCAACGGTGTGTTCCGGACGGGCGAGACGTGAGTCTCGCCCGTTCTGTTTTTGGCGCGCGGCGGCGGATGCGCCGGACGGTTGGATCGACCTTCCTAAGCCTTCTGGCCGATGCTTGCCGCGCGACGAAGCGGTTTACAATCGTTTGCAGCCCAATCCGCAGCGTCTTTGCAAGGACACCAGATGACCGCAACGACTTCCGCTTCCACCACCGGGCGGCCCGCGCCGCGTCAACGTTACGTGCGGTGCGCGAGCGCTGCCGGCCTGCATCGCGTCGCCTATACCGAGTGGGGCGACCCGGACAATCCCCGAGTGTTGCTGTGCGTGCACGGACTCACGCGATCGGGGCGCGATTTCGACCGCCTCGCCGCCAACTTCGCGGACACCTATCGCGTCGTGTGCCCGGACGTGGTTGGCCGGGGCTTGTCGTCGTGGCTCGCGAACCCCAACTTATACGCGGTGCCGCAGTACGTCGCCGACATGGTCACACTGATCGCGCGGCTCGACGTCGACACCGTCGACTGGTTCGGCACCTCGATGGGCGGCCTGATCGGCATGGGGCTCGCCGGCCTGCCGGACACGCCGATCCGCAAGCTGCTGCTGAACGACGTCGGGCCGCATCTGGAGCCGGTCGCGGTCAAACGCATCGGCGATTACCTTGGCAAGCCCGCACGCTTCGAAACGCTGCAGCAGGGCGTTGACTATGCCGCGCAGCTCGCGCAGAGCTTCGGACCGCTGACTCCGGACGAATGGCGCGAAATCAATACGCCGTTGCTGCGCGAAGATGACGGCGCATGGGTGCTGCGCTATGACCCGCGCATCGCGCAGCCGTTCGCGGCGGTCACCGAGGAAGCGGCGAAGCTCGGCGAGGCGGCGCTGTGGCATTCGCTCGCGTCGTTCCAGGGGCCGGTGCTGGTGGTGCGCGGCGAGCAGTCGGATTTGCTGTCGCGTGAAACGGTCGCGAAGATGGTGTCGACCGCGCGTGCCGCATCGAGCGTGGAGATCGCCGGCGTTGGGCATGCGCCGGCGTTCCTGGCGGCGGACCAGATCGCGCTCGCGAGGGAGTTCTTCATCGGTTAGGCCGCGAACGCGTCATAATATTGAGTTCCGCATGACGATTTCATCGGCAGTGTCGTGTGGGACGTAGTTCGATTAACCCCTCAGCTCAGGACTTTTCATGGCAGTCATTCGTTATCACGTCGGCAAGCGTCTCTCGGAAATGGCCGTGCACAACGGCACCGTGTACCTCGCGGGTCAGATCGCCGAAGACGACGATCAGGACATCGCCGGCCAGACGCGCGAAGTGCTCGGCCACATCGACCGTCTGCTCGCCGAAGCGAACAGCGACAAGTCGCTGTTGCTGTCGGTGCAGATCTATATCGCGGACATGGCGCATTTCGCCGGCATGAACGCCGTGTGGGACGAGTGGGTCGCGCAGGGCGACACGCCGCCGCGCGCGACCGTCGAGGCAAAGCTTGCGAATCCGAAGTGCCTCGTCGAAATCGTCGTGATCGCGGCGCAGCGCAACTGAGTCGCGGCCGTCCGGCAGCACCGTGGTTGATTTTCCGTTGAATCGTCTGGCCCGGCGGGCCGTCGCACCATGAACACCGATACCGTTCCGAGCGCGCCTCATCCCCATCGTTCCTTCGACGAAGCGATGGCGTTCGTGCGCGAACATGCGGGCGAGGTGCGGCTGTCGTCGGGCGAATTGCTCGCGGATCACGCGGCGGGCACCGCGTCGATCATGCGCAAGCTCAACGTCGATCCGCCGGCGGTGCTGGCCGCTGCGCTGTTTGCGCTGACACCGCATCTGCGCGATCCGGAGCGCGTGATCGCCGACGACTTCGGCGAAGAAGTCGCCCAACTGGTCGGCGACGTACGCAAGCTGCTGCGGCTCGGCACGGTCAGTTTGCGCGCGGCGCAAAACGCGATGCCCGAGGCCGGGCGTGACGCGCAGGCTGCGCGCCGCGTGCAGGTCGAGGCGCTGCGCAAAATGCTGCTCGCGTTCGCGCAGGACATTCGCGTCGTGCTGATCCGCCTCGCGTCGCGGTTGCAAACGCTGCGTTATTACGCGGCCGCGAAGCTCACGCCGTCGCCCGACGTCGCACGCGAAACGCTCGATATCTACGCGCCGCTCGCGAACCGCCTCGGTATCTGGCAATTGAAGTGGGAGCTCGAGGACCTCGCGTTCCGTTTCGAGGAGCCGGACACCTACAAGCGCATCGCGAAACTGCTCGACGAGAAGCGCGTCGAGCGCGAGAGCTATGTCGCGCAGGCGATCGAACGCCTGCAGCAGGAGCTGGCCGCCGCGCATATCCGCGCGGAAGTGAGCGGTCGGCCGAAGCATATCTACAGCATCTGGCGCAAGATGCGCGGCAAGGAGCTGGACTTCGCCGAGTTGTACGACGTGCGCGCGTTTCGCGTGATCGTGCCGGACATCAAGGACTGCTACACCGTGCTCGGCATCGTGCACAACCTGTGGCAGCCGGTGCCGAAGGAGTTCGACGATTACATCTCCCGGCCGAAGCCGAACGGCTACAAGTCGCTGCACACCGTCGTGATCGGCGACGACGGCCGCGCGTTCGAAGTGCAGATCCGCACGCAGGAAATGCATCGCTTCGCCGAATACGGCGTGGCCGCGCACTGGCGCTACAAGGAAGCGGGCGCGCGCGGCTATGGCGGCACGTTCACCGCGAGCGAGAAATACGACGAGAAGATCGCCTGGCTGCGACAGCTGCTCGCGTGGAAGGACGAGGTCTCCGAGGGCGAGCATGGCGAAGCGGGTTCGGCACAACCGTGGGAGCAATTGCGCCAGGCCACGCTCGACGACGATCACATCTACGTGCTGACGCCGCAGGCGCGCGTGATTCCGTTGCCGCACGGCGCGACGCCGATCGACTTCGCATTTCACCTGCACAGCGAGCTTGGGCATCGTTGCCGCGGCGCGCGCGTCGACGGCGCGATGGTGCCGCTCAACACGCCGCTGCAGAACGGCCAGACGGTCGAGATCGTGGCGGTGAAGGAGGGCGGTCCGTCGCGCGACTGGCTTAATCCGCAACTTGGCTATCTGCAAAGCCCGCGCGCGCGGCAGAAGGTGCGCGCATGGTTCAACGCGGTGGAGTTACAGGAGCACATCGCGAACGGTCGCGCGATGGTTGAAAAAACCCTGCAGCGCGAAGGCAAGACCTCGGTCAATCTCGATCAACTGGCCGCGCGGCTCGGTTTCAAGACCACCGACGACCTGTTCTCCGTGGTCGGCAAGGAGGAGTTCAGTCTGAGGCTCGTCGAGCAGGCGTTGCAGGATGCGCCGCCGCCCGAGCCCGAGGTCGATGCGCCGGAGAAGTTCGAGAAACGCAGCAGCGGCGCGAGCGTCGCGCGCGGCGCATCCACGGGGGTGCTGGTGGTCGGCGTCGATGCGTTGCTCACCCAGCTCGCGCGCTGCTGCCGGCCGGCGCCGCCCGACGACATCTGCGGATTCGTTACGCGAGGCAAGGGCATGTCGGTTCATCGCAGCGATTGCGCGACGTTCCGCCGGATGGCGGAGCGCGCGCCGGAGCGCGTCCTTCAGACGGCGTGGTCGGCGGACGTGATGAGCGGCCGCGGCCATTCCGTCTACCCGGTCGACCTCAGCATCGAGGCGACGGACCGGCAAGGTCTGCTGCGCGATATCTCCGAAGTATTCGCGCGGGAAAAGATGAACGTGATCGGCGTAAAGACGCAATCGCGCCGCAATGCCGCGTTCATGCAATTTACCGTCGAGGTGTCGAGCTCCGCGCAGATTCAGCGCGCGTGCACGCTGCTGGGCGAGATCACGGGTGTCGTGCGCGCGACGCGCAAGAACTGAGGCGCGGGCGGTTGGAAAAAGCCCCGCTAGCGGCGCGACGGATTAAAGTCGCCGCATAAAAGTACTTGCCAAGCTGCGCTATACCCCATATAATCTCGTTTCTTCAGGCTCGTAGCTCAGCTGGTTAGAGCACCACCTTGACATGGTGGGGGTCGTTGGTTCGAGTCCAATCGAGCCTACCAACGAAAATGAAATTCCGGCCTCGCTGGGGTTTCGCAAACTGCAGTAAGCGCTTTGAGCGCAAAAAGGCGAATACGGTTATGACACCGCGAACGTTGACCGAAACCACTTCGGAGCGACGCTAGTCGAGGACCACTTTCGCCAGTGAAGTTTGCATAAAATGTGAATGCGGCCCCTCGAAAGCGGGGCCGCATTTTTTTTTCTTTTTGACCCTGGTTGTATGTGCCGCCGCCGGTCGGCACCACGGAGAACGCAATGGTTTCGATACGCTTGCCCGACGGTTCTGTTCGACAGTACGAGCATCCGGTGACCGTCGCCGAAGTGGCCGCCTCGATCGGCCCCGGTCTCGCGAAAGCCGCGCTCGGCGGCAAGATCGACGGGGAGCTGGTCGATACGTCCATGCTGATCGATCACGACGTGGCGCTCGCCATCGTCACGGAGAAGGACGCAGACGGTCTCGATATCATCCGCCACTCGACGGCGCACCTGCTCGCGTACGCGGTGAAGGATCTGTACCCGGAAGCGCAGGTCACGATCGGCCCGGTCATCGACAACGGTTTCTATTACGACTTCTCCTATAACCGTCCTTTCACGCCGGAAGATCTCGAAAAGATCGAAAAGCGCATGCAGGAACTCTCGAAGAGGGACGAGCCGGTGTCGCGTCGCGTGGTGTCCCGCGACGAAGCGGTCGAGTACTTCAAGAGCATCGGTGAAAAGTACAAGGCCGAGATCATCGAATCGATCCCCGCTAGCGACGAAATCAAACTGTACTCGCATGGCGCCTTCACGGACCTGTGCCGCGGCCCCCACGTGCCGTCCACCGGCAAGCTGAAGGTCTTCAAGCTGATGAAAGTCGCGGGCGCGTACTGGCGTGGCGACTCGAAGAACGAGCAGCTGCAGCGCATTTACGGCACGGCCTGGACGAAGAAGGAAGACCAGGAAGCGTATCTCCACATGCTCGAAGAAGCCGAGAAGCGCGACCATCGCAAGCTTGGTAAGCAGCTCGACCTGTTCCACATGCAGGACGAGTCGCCGGGCATGGTGTTCTGGCATCCGCGCGGCTGGACGCTGTGGCAGCAAGTCGAGCAGTACATGCGCCGTCGCGTGAACGACGCCGGCTACCTGGAAATCAAGACGCCATTGATCATGGACCGCTCGCTGTGGGAAGCGTCGGGCCACTGGCAGAACTATCGTGAAAACATGTTCACGACGGAATCGGAAAAGCGCGACTACGCGATCAAGCCGATGAACTGCCCCGGTCACGTGCAGGTGTTCAATCACGGTCTGCGCTCGTATCGCGATCTGCCGCTGCGTTACGCGGAGTTCGGTTCGTGCCATCGCAACGAATCGTCGGGCGCGCTGCATGGACTGATGCGTGTGCGCGGCTTCGTGCAGGACGACGCGCATATTTTCTGTACCGAAGATCAGTTCATCAGCGAATCGATCGCGTTCAACACGCTGGCAATGAGCGTCTACCGCGACTTCGGCTTTGATAACGTCGAGATCAAGCTGTCACTGCGCCCGGATGCGCGCGCCGGCACCGACGAAACTTGGGATCGCGCGGAGCAGGGACTGCGCGAGGCGCTGACGGCCTGCGGCGTCACGTGGGAAGAGTTGTCCGGCGAGGGTGCATTCTACGGCCCGAAGGTCGAGTATCACATCAAGGACGCGCTCGGCCGCTCGTGGCAGTGCGGTACGCTGCAGCTCGACATGGTGTTGCCGGAGCGGCTGGGTGCCGAATACGTTGCCGAAGACAACAGTCGCCGTCGCCCGATCATGCTGCACCGGGCGATCGTCGGATCGATGGAGCGTTTCCTCGGGATTCTGATCGAGCACCATGCTGGTGCAATGCCCGCTTGGCTCGCGCCGATGCAGGTCGTTGTGATGAATATTGCGGAAAGTCAGGCCGAATACGCGCAGGCGCTAGCCCAATCGTTGCAAAAACAAGGGGTTAGAGTCGAGGCCGATTTGCGCAACGAGAAGATTAGCTATAAAATACGCGAGCACACGCTGGAAAAGGTCCCCTACCTGTTGGTGGTCGGCGACAAGGAGCGTGAAGCGCAAACGGTAGCCGTGCGTGCCCGTGGTGGTGTCGATATGGGTGTAATGCCTGTTGACGCCTTCATTGAGCGTCTGCGCCAGGACGTGCAGTCGTTCAACTGAGCCACTTGGTACCCGGCTCGTTTTTTTTAATTTTTAGAGGAAACGTAACATCGCTACTGATAAGTCTGCGCACCGCATCAACGGTGAAATTACAGCACCCGAGGTGCGACTGGTCGGCGTCGAGAACGAACCGCTCGGCATCGTGAAACTCGCTGATGCGTTCCGCATGTCGGAACAGCAGGACGTAGATCTGGTCGAAATCGCTCCGCAAGCTGTTCCGCCGGTTTGCCGCTTGATGGACTACGGCAAGTTCAAGTACCAGGAAGCGAAGAAGCAACACGAGGCCAAGCTCAAGCAGAAGGTCATCCAGGTCAAGGAAGTCAAATTCCGCCCAGGTACCGACGACGGTGATTACAACGTCAAGCTGCGCAACCTCGTCCGCTTCCTCGAAGACGGCGACAAGACGAAAATCACGTTGCGTTTCCGTGGCCGCGAAATGGCTCACCAGGAAATCGGCATGCGCATGCTCGAACGCCTGCGCACCGACCTCGACGAAGTCGGTCAGGTCGAGCAGATGCCGAAAATGGAAGGGCGCCAGATGATCATGGTGCTCGCTCCGAAGAAAAAGAAGTAAGCGCGAAGCAGTTGGCCGGAGCGACGGCGTGCCATGTGGCGCGCGCTCCGCCGGCGCAAGGTTGTTTGATGCTGTGCTGGGTGTCCGGCTTGGTGTCGGAAGGTTTCGGAACGTCGCGCATGCAAGTGCGCAGTGGTTCCCGAAAAGCGGCCGCTGGCGGTATCGGCGGTCTGCATACCAAGTGGAATGGGTTTCGAAGGGCGGGAAATGGCCATCTGGCCGACCGCACACCCATGTCCATCTAATAATGGAGTAGTCATGCCGAAGATGAAGACCAAGAAGAGCGCTGCAAAGCGCTTCGTGGTGCGTCCGGGCGGTACCGTCAAGCGCGGTCAGGCCTTCAAGCGTCACATTCTTACCAAGAAGACCACCAAGAACAAACGCCATCTGCGCGGCTCCACGGCAGTTCATGATTCCGATCTGAACTCCGTTCGCGCAATGCTGCCGTTCGCTTAACCCTTAACCGACACTCATAGGAGCGAAACATGCCTCGAGTAAAACGTGGGGTTACCGCACGGGCCCGTCACAAGAAGATCATCAAGCTGGCCAAGGGTTACCGCGGCCGTCGCAATAACGTCTATCGCATCGCCAAGCAGGCGGTCATGCGCGCAGGCCAATACGCCTACCGCGACCGCCGCAACAAGAAGCGTGTGTTCCGCGCACTGTGGATCACGCGTATCAACGCGGCGGTGCGTCAGCACGACATGACGTACAGCGTGTTCATCAACGGCCTGAAGAAGGCGTCGATCGAACTGGACCGTAAGGTGCTGGCCGACATGGCTGTGTTCGACAAGGCTGCTTTTGCTGCGATCGTTCAGCAGGTGAAAGCCGCCGTTGCAGCCTGATTGCGCTTCTGGCAATTAAAACTGCGTGGTTCGTTGCAGCGAACATCCGGTAGTCTCGGTGACGCTGCAACAAAAACGGGGCTCCTCACCGAGCCCCGTTTTTGTTGGTAGAACCAGTTTTGTTTCGATAGAACACTGACGTTGAAATGATGGGATCAATGGATCTGGACCAGATTGTCGCCGACGCGCAAAAAGCCTTCGCAGAAGCCCCCGACGTCACCACCCTCGAGAACGAGAAAGCGCGCTTCCTCGGTAAGGCGGGTGCGCTGACCGAGCTGTTGAAGGGCCTTGGCAAACTCGATCCCGAAACGCGCAAGACCGAAGGCGCACGGATCAACCTCGTCAAGCAACAGGTCGAGGCCGCGCTGACGGCACGTCGTCAGGCGCTCGCCGACGCACTTCTGAACCAGCGTCTCGCTGCTGAAGCGATCGACGTCACGCTGCCGGGCCGCGGCGCCAATGCGGGTAGCCTGCACCCGGTGATGCACACCTGGGAGCGCGTCGAACAGATTTTCCGTACGATCGGATTCGACGTGGCCGACGGCCCCGAGATCGAAACCGACTGGTACAACTTCACCTCGCTGAACAGCCCGGAAAACCATCCGGCGCGTTCGATGCAGGACACCTTCTACGTCGACGGCAAGGATGCCGACGGCCGCCCGCTGCTGCTGCGCACGCATACGAGCCCGATGCAGGTGCGCTACGCGCGCACCAACACGCCGCCGATCAAGGTGATCGTGCCGGGCCGTACGTATCGCGTGGATAGCGACGCGACGCATTCGCCGATGTTCAACCAGGTCGAAGGCCTGTGGATTGACGAGAACATCAGCTTCGCGGACCTGAAGGGCGTCTATACCGACTTCCTGAAGAAATTCTTCGAGCGCGACGACATTCTCGTGCGCTTCCGTCCGTCGTATTTCCCGTTCACCGAACCGTCGGCCGAGATCGACATGCAGTTCGAAACGGGCAAGAACGCGGGCAAGTGGCTCGAAATTTCGGGCTCCGGCCAGGTGCATCCGACTGTGATCCGCAACATGGGTCTCGACCCGGAGCGCTACATCGGCTTCGCTTTCGGCAGTGGCCTCGAGCGTCTCACGATGCTGCGTTACGGCGTGCAGGACCTGCGCCTGTTTTTCGAAAACGACCTGCGTTTCCTGCGTCAATTCGCGTGACCCGGCGCGCGCGAGCGCGACGAAGCATCAATCGCGGCAGCGCACCTGGCGCGCGCCGCGAGCGTCCCCGGCAGAGCTCGCTGAACCGGCGGAAGACCACCGGGCTTTACGAAGCATCTGCCGGACGTGGACCTAACCTGATCACAACGTACACAGAACCATGCAATTTCCGGAATCCTGGCTCAGAACTTTTGTCGATCCGCAACTGACCACCGACGAGCTGTCGCACGCGTTGACGATGGCGGGTCTCGAAGTCGAAGACCTGCGGACGGCCGCGCCGCCGACCTCGAAGATCGTCGTCGGCCAGGTGCTGGAAGTCGTCAAGCACCCGGATGCGGACAAGCTCAACGTGTGTCAGGTCGACGCTGGCACCGGCGCGACGCTCAACATCGTGTGCGGCGCGCCGAATGTTGCGCCCGGCATCAAGGTGCCGGTCGCGCTGGTCGGCGCGCAACTGCCGCCGGCCGAAGAGGGCGGCGCACCGTTCGCGATCAAGCTGTCGAAGCTGCGCGGCGTGGAAAGCCAGGGCATGCTGTGCTCGGCGCGCGAGCTGAAGCTCTCCGAAGATCACAGCGGTCTGATGATCCTGCCGGAAGACACGCCGATCGGCCAGGACATCCGCGACACGCTCAATCTCGACGACACCGTTTTTGAAATCAAGCTGACGCCGAACAAGGCCGACTGTCTGTCGGTATTCGGCGTCGCGCGAGAAACGTCGGCGATTACCGGAGCGCCGCTGCGTCCGCTCGAAATCAAGCCGGCTCCGGTCACGCTCAACGAAACGCTGCCCGTGAAAATCTCCGCGCCCGATCTGTGCGGCCGTTTCTCGGGCCGCGTGATCCGCGGCGTCAATGCGCGCGCGAAGTCGCCGCAATGGATGGTCGAGCGTCTCGAGCGCTCCGGCCAGCGCAGCATTTCCGCGCTCGTCGACATCTCGAACTATGTGATGCTCGAGCTGGGGCGTCCATCGCACGTGTTCGATCTCGACAAGATCCACGGCGGCATGGACGTACGCTGGGGCCGCAAGGGCGAAACGCTGAAGCTGCTGAACGGGAACACGGTCGAGCTCGACGAAACGGTCGGTGTGATCGCCGACGAGCAGCATATCGAAAGCCTCGCGGGCATCATGGGCGGCGACAGCACCGCGGTCACGCTCGACACCACCAACATCTATCTCGAGGCCGCGTTCTGGTGGCCCGACAGCATTCGTGGTCGCTCGCGCAAGTACAACTTTTCGACCGATGCAGGCCATCGCTTCGAGCGCGGCGTCGACTACGCGACGACCGTCGATCATATCGAGCGCATCACGCAGCTGATCCTCGACATCTGCGGCGGCGAAGCGGGTCCGGTCGACGATCAGATCGTCAACGTCCCGAAGCGCGCGCCCGTGAAGATGCGCGTTTCGCGCGCGAACCGCATCATCGGCGTCGCGATCGATGTCGATGAAATCGCGCAGATCTTCACGCGCCTCGGCCTCTCGTTCGAGCGTGACGGCGATACGTTCTCGGTGATGCCGCCGTCGTACCGCTTCGATATCGAAATCGAAGAGGACCTGATCGAAGAGGTCGCGCGTATCCACGGCTTCGAAAAGATTCCGGCGCGCCCGCCGGTCGCGACCAGCGAAATGCGCGCGACCAACGAGACGCAACGCTCCATCCACGCGATCCGTCATGCGCTCGCCGCGCGCGACTACGCGGAAACGGTGAACTTCAGCTTCGTCGACGCCGAGTGGGAGCAGGACTTCGCAGGCAACAGCAACCCCGTGCGTCTGATCAACCCGATCGCGAGCCAGCTGTCGGTGATGCGCACGACGTTGTTCGGCAGCCTGATTCATGTGTTGCGCACGAATCTGAACCGTCGCGCGGCGGACCGCGTGCGCGTGTTTGAAGCAGGTCGCGTATTCCTGCACGATCCGTCGATCAAGGCCGGCGAGCTGACCGTCGAAGGTTTCGCGCAGCCGAAGATGATCGGCGCGCTCGCCTATGGGCCCGCGCTCGACGAGCAGTGGGGCGCACCGACGCGTGCCGTCGACTTCTTCGACGTGAAGGGCGACCTCGAAGCGCTGGTCGCACCGGCGCTCGCGCGGTTCGCACAGGCCGAGCATCCGGCGCTGCATCCGGGACGCAGCGCGCGTATCGAATTGAATGGTCGCGCAGTGGGCTGGATTGGCGAATTGCATCCGCGCTGGATGCAAAAATATGATTTGCCGCATGCGCCGATTCTGTTTGAAATCGAAGCGGAAGCATTAATGCAGCGGGTATTGCCGATTCCGTCGGAAGTTTCAAAATTCCCGCCGGTACGACGTGATATCGCGGTGGTCGTCGATCAGAAAATCGAGGTTCAGGCGCTGCTCGACGAGCTTCAGAAGGCCCAGTCCGAACCGGCCTGCAAGGCTGTCCAGAAGGTTGCACTTTTCGACGAATTTCGTCCAAAATCAAACACTTCCGGTGGTCTGGCCGCGCACGAGAAAAGCCTTGCGTTCCGGGTGACCTTGCAAGATACTGGCGGAACCCTTCAGGATGAAACGGTCGATCTGGCTATTCAAACTCTGGTGGAACGTCTAGCTCGAGTATATGGCGCACGGTTGCGCGGATAACCCGCATTTAACAATTGAACGGCTGTTTCCGCATCCATTGTTTTACGCTTGGCGCGCCATTTGATAGATATGAATGAAATGAACTCGAGTGATTTCGAAGCCCTTCTTACGGCGCAACGCAGCGCCATGATTCGAGATATTCCGACATCATCCGCCGTCGTTTCCAATGAAACGCCGACACTCACCAAGGCGGAACTTGCCGAGTTGCTGTTCGACAATGTCGGGCTCAACAAGCGGGAAGCGAAGGACATGGTCGAGGCTTTCTTCGAGGTGATCCGCGATGCGCTCGAGAGCGGCGACAGCGTGAAGCTGTCGGGCTTCGGCAACTTCCAGTTGCGCGACAAACCGCAGCGTCCCGGCAGAAATCCGAAGACGGGCGAGGCGATTCCGATTGCGGCACGTCGCGTGGTGACGTTTCATGCAAGTCAAAAACTGAAGGCGCTCGTCGAAAACGGCGCCGAAGCGAGCTTCTCGCGCGCTGATTGACTGGCGCGCTTTCGGGCAACCCATCACGGCTAACTGACGATGACAGCGACGATCGAAAAAGTCGTCTTGCCTCCGATTCCGGCGAAGCGGTACTTCACGATTGGTGAGGTCAGCGAACTTTGTGGGGTAAAGCCTCACGTGCTGCGTTACTGGGAGCAGGAGTTCACCCAGTTGAGGCCGGTCAAGCGGCGCGGCAATCGTCGGTATTATCAGCATCACGAGGTGCTGCTGATCCGGCGGATTCGAGAGTTGCTGTACGAGCAGGGTTTTACGATCAACGGGGCGCGCAACCGGCTCGATTCGCATGGCGGCGGTGGGCCGGATGCGGTGGTCGAAGAGGGTGAGGCTACCGCCGGAGTCGCGGGTCAGGTGCAGGCATCGGCGGCAACGGTTGCGGTCGATGTCGAGAAGTTACGCAAGGAACTGCAGAACGTAATCGATCTGCTGGGCCACTAGTTCATGGACTTGTTCGCTTTGTTCGTGTCGAGCGGTTCTAATCGAATGAAGTGTCTGTTATAATTTTTCTTCTGTTCGGGGCGTAGCGCAGCCTGGTAGCGTACCTGCATGGGGTGCAGGTGGTCGGAGGTTCAAATCCTCTCGCCCCGACCAAAAAGATCAAAAGGACTTACGGTGAAAGCCGTAAGTCCTTTTTTCTTGCCCGTCGCGCGGGGCAGCGTTTCCCGCTGTCAACGCTGCGCCCACGCTCATCTGCATCCCGAAGCCTCGATTGCTTTGCTCATGCGCTCGGTTTCGGCTGTCTTGCACATCGCGACCACCGTGGGCAGCATCGACCCGCCGCCCCATTCTCGAGAAGCCGATTTTTTGCAGTTGGCGTCACGGCGCGTTTTCCACGCGGTGAGCCTCTTCTCGATCGCCGCTTTGCAACTCGCCGACACCGCGGCCTTGCCCTTGACGAGCTGCTCCAGCTTCTGCTCCGCGACGATCTGATCGCGCCACGCGCACAGATTCATGCTCATCTGATTCGCGTCGCAATGCGACAGGGCCGCGTCGACCTCACTGGCGGGCAGTCCACTGAGGGTTGCGATGACGTCGGCCGGATTGGATGCGGCGGCCAGTGCCGAACTGCTAACAAGCGCAAGCGCGACACACAGCCGCCTCATTGCCGGCTCTGCATCAGGAACGACGCCGCTTCTTCGCGGCAGCGATTTACCAAGCCTGGCACTCGCACTGCCGGTAGCCGTCGCCCGTGGGCATCGCGAGGATGTACATAGTCAGCTCCTCAAGAATAGGCGAGTGCAATCTGGCAGACTTGTCACCGGCACGCGTTCGCATTCGCAAGCGCACACGAATCACCGCCCTTGAGCCCCCAACGCCACAAACCGCTCCAGATGATGATCCTCATCCCCAAGCTGATGATCGATCATCACGAGCCGCTTCGCGTAATGCGCGAGCGGCAGTTCCCACGTCATACCGATCCCGCCGTGCAACTGGATGCATTCCTCCGCGACTCGCGTGCCGATCCGGCCGATGCTGTACTTCGCCGCCGACACCGCGCGCTCGCGCGCGTTTCGTTCACCGTCGAGCGCCGCCGCCGCGTTGATCACCGCCGAGCGCGCCTGCTCGATTTCAAGCAGCAAATCGGCCATGCGATGCTGCAACGCCTGGAAGCTGCCGATCGGCACGCCGAACTGCTTGCGCGTGCGCAGATAGTCGAGCGTGTAGTCTTTCGCGACGTCCATGGCGCCGACCGCTTCCGCGCACAGCGCGAGCACGCCGCAACTCACCGCATATTCGAGCGTCGCAAAGCCGTGATCCACTGAGCCGAGCACGGTGTCGTCGCCGAGCGTGACGTCGTCGAACGTCACTTCGGCCGCGCGTCCTCCGTCGATCTTGCGGTAGCCGCGCACGCTCACACCCGTCGCGTCCCTCGGCACCAGAAACAGCGTGATGCCGGCTTCGGCATCGTCCTCGCCGCTCGTGCGTGCCGAGACGAGGAACACCTGAGCATGCTCGCCATGCTGAACGACGGCCTTTGCGCCGTGCAACGTCCACACGCCGCTGTTGCCATTTACGCTGCGGCGCGCGCGCGTCGTCGCGACCCGGGCAAGCTCGTAATGACTGTCCGGCTCACCATGCGCGAGCGCAACGATCCGCGAGCCGTCGATCAACGAACCCAGCGCCGCATTCTGCAGGTCGCTGCCGCTGCGAGCGATCGCCCGGCCGACGACCAGCGTATCGAGAAACGGTTCGACGACGAGCCCGCGGCCGATGCTCTCGAACACCACGGAAATATCGAACCCGCCGCCGCCAAAACCGCCGCTCGCTTCGTCGAACAGTGCGCCGATCACGCCAAGCTCCGCGAAGCGTGCCCACAATTCGGTGCTGAAGCCTTGCGTCGAGCGTGCGATTTCATCGCGCGTCGCGAAGCCGTACTGCTCGCTGATAAACCGATTCAGCGTATCCGCCAGCATGCGGCGGTCTTCGGTGTGCTGGAAATTCATGACGTGCGCCTCTTACAGTCCGAGGATCATTTTGGAAATGATGTTCTTCTGGATTTCGTTCGAGCCGCCGAAGATCGACAGCTTGCGATTATTGAAGTACTGCGACGCGGCACTCGCGGCTTCGTCGGGGCCGACCGGCACGCCGTCGAAGCCTTCGTGCAGCGCTTGCTCGACGAATGGCTGCGCATAAGCGCCCATCGCACGCCGCGTCAGCGACGAGATCTCCTGACGGATCTCGGTGCCGCGAATCTTCAGCATCGAACTCTCGGCACCGGGCACGCCGCCGCCCGCCACGGCCGCGATCACCCGAAGATTGGTCGTCTTCATGTTCTCGAGATCGATCTCGACGCGCGCCATGCGTGCCGCGAACGCCGGATCCTCGGCGAGCGGCCGGCCGTTGCGCAGCTGTGTCGCGGCGATCTTGCGCAGACGGTTGAACGCGGCGACGGAAAAGCCGACGCCGGCGATATTGGTGCGCTCGTACGTCAGCAGATATTTCGCGTAGGTCCAGCCCTTGTTTTCTTCGCCGACGAGATTTCCGACCGGCACGCGCACGTCGGTGAAGAACACTTCATTGACCTCGTGCTCGCCGTCGAGCGTGATGATCGGCCGGACTTCGACGCCCGGCGTGTTCATGTCGATCAGCAGAAAGCTGATGCCTTCCTGTTTGCGCACGTCGGTCGCGGTGCGCACGAGGCAGAAGATCATGTTCGCGTAATGACCGAGTGTGGTCCACGTCTTCTGGCCATTGACGAGGTAGTGCTCGCCCTGCGCGTCCTTGCCGCGCACCGCCGTCGTCTTGACCGACGCGAGATCGGAGCCCGCGCCGGGCTCCGAATAGCCCTGGCACCACCAGTCGGAACCATCGAGAATGCGCGGCAGCCAGTGACGCTTCTGCGCCTCGCTGCCGTACTTGATCAGCACCGGCCCGAGCATGTTGACGCCGAACGGCACGACGCGTGGCGCGCCGGCGAGTGCGCATTCGTTTTCGAAGATGAATTTCTGCACTGCGCTCCAACCCGGGCCGCCGTACTCTTTCGGCCAGTGATTCGCGAGCCAGCCTTGCGCGTTCAGAATCGCGTGCCACTCGGCCATGTCGTCGCGCGTCAGACGCCGCCCGCCGTGCACCTTGCCGGCGAGACGTCGCGGGAGCTTGTCGCGCAGAAACGCCAGCACGCTGGCGCGAAACGCTTCTTCCTCGGAGGTGAAGTTCAGATCCATCGCAGTCGTTCCGTCAGTGTTCGTGGTGGTTCAGGCCGTCGTGTTCAGGCTCGCGAAATCGGCGCCGCGCTCGACCAGCTCGACGAGCAGCGGCGACGGCCGCCAGAACAGCGGGTCTTCCTTCGCGAACTCGCGGATGTCGGCGAGAATCGTCGGCAGGCCCACGCTATCCGCGTATTTCATCGGACCGCCGCGGTAGCGCGGAAAGCCGTAGCCGTACAGCAGGGTCACGTCGACGTCGAGCGGGCGCAGCGCGATACCTTCGTGGACGACGTTCGCGCCTTCGTTGATCATCGCGGCCAGATAGCGGCGCATGATCTGCTCGTCGGTGAAGCTGCGCGGCGTGATGCCCGCGCGCGCACGCTCGGCGTCGATGATCGCCTCGACTTCGGGATCGGGCATGCCGCCGCGCGATCCTTCGGGGTACAGATAGAATCCGCGGCCGGTCTTCTGGCCGAACCAGCCGCGCTCGCACAGGCGGTCGGCGATCTGCACGTAGCGCGCGTTCGGGTCGCGCGTGGCCGCGCGGCGTTTGCGCGCCGCCCAGCCGATGTCGCCGCCCGCGAGGTCGACCACCTGAAACGGGCCCATCGGCAAGCCGAACGCCCGCACCGCCGCGTCGATCTGATACGGCGATGCACCGTCTTCCATCAGCGCGTCCGCGGCGGCGCGGTACACGGCAAGCAGGCGATTGCCGATGAAGCCGTCGCACACGCCGGCGCGCACCGGCGTCTTGCGCAGCTTCTTCGCGAACTCGAACGCGGTCGCGACGACGTCGGCGCTGACCTGCTTCGGCACCACGACTTCGAGCAGCTTCATGATGTTGGCGGGCGAGAAGAAGTGCAGTCCGATTACGTCGGCGGGGCGCGAGATGCTGGCTGCGATCGCGTCGATGTCCAGATACGACGTGTTGGTCGCGAGCACCGCACCGGACTTGCAGACGCGATCGAGCTCGGCGAATACGGCCTTTTTGACGTCGAGATCTTCGAACACGGCTTCGATCACGAGGTCGGCGTGAGCAAGCGCATCGTACGACGTGCTGCCGCTCCAGCGCGCCATGGTCGCGGCTTTCTTCTCAGCGGTGAGGCGGCCCCTGGCGATCAGCCCGTCGTAGACCTTGTCGATGTGCGCGCGGCCGCGCGCGAGCGCCGCTTCGTCGCGTTCGATCAGCGTGACGGGCAGCCCCGCGTCGAGCACTGCGACCGCAATGCCCGCGCCCATCGTCCCGCCGCCGATCACGCCGATCGCCTCGAGCGCGCGCGGTTTCGCGTCGCGCGTTTCGGGCGCCTTCAGCACTTCGCGCTCGGCGAAGAATGCGTGAACCAGGCCGGCGCGCTGCGGGCTGTCGAGGCATTGTAGGAACAGCTTGCGTTCGAGCTTCAAGCCCTCCTCGAAGGGCTGTTCGATCGCGGCTTCGACGGCATCGACGATTTTCAGCGGCGAGAACAGGCCGCGCGCTTTCTTCGCGGTTTCGTCACGCGCTTTCGCGACGGCGGCGCGGCTCGCGGCGCGATCGATCAATGCGGCGGCGTCGCGCGTGCGGCGTACCGGCGCGTGCGCGGCGAGCAGCTCGTGCGCGTAGGCGAGCCCTTCGGCGAGGATGTCGCCGCTGTCGCCGAGACGGTCGACGAGGCCGAGCGCGAGCGCCTCCTTCGCGCTCGCGTGACGGCCGCTCAGCATCAGGTCGAGCGCCGCCGGCGCGCCGATCAGACGCGGCGTGCGTTGCGTGCCGCCCGCGCCAGGCAGCAGACCCAGCTGCACTTCGGGCAGGCCGAGCTTCGCGCCGTCGACGGCGATCCGGTAATGCGCGGCGAGCGCCACTTCGAGCCCGCCGCCGAGCGCGGCGCCATGCAGCGCAGCAATCACGAGTTTCGTACATGCCTCGATGCGGTTGCACACGTCCGGCAGCGAAGGCGGCACCGGCGGCTTGCCGAACTCGCGAATCTCGGCACCGGCGATGAAGTTGCGCCCCGCGCCGACGATCAGCACGGCTTCGACCGCGCGGTCGGCGTCGGCGGCTTCGATCGCGGCCAGCAGGCCGCGCCGCACGTCGGCGGATAGCGCGTTGACCGGCGCGTGGTCGATCGTGACGAGCAGGACCTTGCCGTGCAATTCGCGCGTGACGACGTCGGCTGAGGAGGAAAGGGTCATCGTAGGTGTCTCCGTTTGAGGATGGCGAGGCGCGCCGGATCGTCCCATTCTGGAGTGGTCAACGTTCATTGACAATTACACCGTTGATTGACAGACTGTCAAAATTATTTTGACAAAGACTGGGCCATGGACGTCAACTCGCTGACCCTGCTCGTCGACATCCTCGACGCCGGCAATCTGAGCGAAGCGGCGCGCCGGCTCAAGATGAGCCGCGCGAACGTCAGCTATCACCTGAATCAGCTCGAGCGTTCGGTCGGCCTGCAATTGGTGCGACGCACCACGCGTCGCGTCGAGGCGACCGAGATCGGTCTGCGGCTCTACGAGCACGGCCGCACGATCCGCAACGCGCTGCTGGCCGCGCGCGAGTCGGTGACCACACTGGGCCAGAGCCTGCAGGGGCGCGTGCGGCTCAGCGTGCCGAGCGGCTATGGCCAGCTCGTGATGTCCGACTGGCTGATCGCGTTCAAGCGGCTGTATCCGGGTATCGTGCTCGATGTGATGTTCGAGAACCGTGTCGAGGATCTGATGCGCGACGAGATCGACATCGCGGTGCGCGTGATGTCGGAGCCGCCGCAAAACCTCGTCGCGCGGGACATGGGGCCGGTCCGGTACGTGGCCTGCGCATCCCCCGAATTCGCGCGGACACACGGCCTGCCCGCGACGCTCGACGACCTGCGCACCGCGCCGCTGATTACCGCGGCCGTGATCGGCAAGCAGTTGCGGCTCGCCGCGTATCTGCGCGACGAGCGTCATGAAGTCCTGCTCGAACCGACGATTATTTCGGAAAACTTTCTATTTTTGCGCCAGGCGGTGCTGGCCGGTCTCGGTGTCGGACTCGTGCCCGACTACGTGGTGCAGGACGATCTGAAGCTCGGCGCCGTGCTGACCGCGCTCGATGCCTGGCGGCTCAGCATCTTCGGCACGCACATGTACATGCTGTACATGCCGGATCGGCATCACACGCGCGCGGCGGCGACGTTCATCGACTTCGTGCTGGAGCAGGCGCAGGGCTCGGGCAGGGGCGGCGCGAACTGAAGCTGCGAACTCAGGCGCCGAGTCTGCGCGCGATGGCCGTCGTGACCATCGGCACGCCGACGCGCAGCAGCTTGCGCACGCCTTCGTCGCTACCGACTTTGCCCACCGCGTTGTCGATCATCGCCTGCATCACGCTCGCCGGATAAAATTCGCGAAACAGCGTGTTGGCGCCGGTTTGCTCGAACACGTGGTGCAGGAGCGACCCAACGGGGGGGCCGATGCGCTTGAACAGGCCCATCTTGACCACCCGGTTGTTCCACAGATGCAGCGTGTAGGCATTGGAACAGAGCGCCGCGCACTCGTCGAAATAGCGCGGCAGGAACACCTTGTAGTAATCGTTGAAGTGCACCGGATAGAACAGGCTTTCGGGAAGACCGGCCTTCACGCCGTAGATGGCGGTCAGCAGACGCGGGCCCGTGTCGCCCCATTTCAGTGCCCGGCCTTTCATCGCTTCGACCCGTTCGATCGCCTCGTGCAAGCGCGGCTGATCCGGATCGAGCCTCAGAATCGCATTACAGATGCTCGACTGGGTTTCCCGGCCGATCAGATCGCCCTTGGCGTTGAGATCGAAATCGCGTAGCAGCAGCATGTCGGTATCGACCCAGATCTCATCGGTCTTCGTGAACATCACGAAGCGGAAATAGTCGGTGAAATGCTGCATCGACGGCACGCCGTGAATCGGGAAGTCGTTCAGCGAGTCGCGCGGCAGTATCGTGGTCGCGTCCTTCGCGATCACGCCGGGCGGCAGAGTGTCGATCGGCTCGTAGCTATAGAGCGCGACCTCGCTGCCGTACAGCGTGAACGAATTCAGACAGGCGATCTCGTAGGGAGAAAGTTCCGGGCCATGCCAGAACGATGCAAACCTTGCCTTGCGCATATGTCATCCAGGGTAGCGATCATGCGGCGCAACATGCGCGCCGAACCTGTGTAACGATCCTAGACGGGCACGGCACAGGTCAGATGTAAAGGGCATGAATCGCACAGGAGTTGTCGCAAAACGTTGAGTTCAGCGCCACGAGTCGGCGATTATGAGCGGGACTATGTCGTATCTGGCGAATTCAGTTGCGCACGGCAATGCATCAACTGAGTGCGCAAGGTCGTGGGCTAAACTGCGGAACACCGGTCGTGCGCGCAGACCCAGCAAGCGACGGACCATGCATCACGCCATGCAGCGACAACGATGATATCAGGAGACCCGATGAACCTCGACGGCGAGACTTACGATTCGCTCACGGCCAGATTCGCGTGGCGTATTCCACCGCGCTACAACATCGGCGTCGACACATGCGACAGGTGGGCCGATGGCTCGGGGCGTCTCGCGCTGATCTACGAAGACGCCGACGGCCGCGCGACCCGCTATACGTTCGACGAACTGAAAGCCCTGTCCGACCGCTTCGCCAATGCGCTGCTCGCGGCGGGCGCGCGGCGCGGCGAGCGCGTCGGCATCTTTCTGTCGCAATCGATCGAAACGGCCATCGCGCATCTCGCGGCCTACAAGGCCGGCATGGTCGCGGTGCCGCTGTTCGCGCTGTTCGGCGTGGACGCGATCGAGCATCGGCTCGGCGACAGCGCTGCGGTCGCGCTGATCACCGATCACGCCGGCGTGCAAAAGATCGACGAAATTCGCGGCGCGCTGCCCGAGTTGCGACACGTGTTCAGTGTCGATATCGAGCAGGATGACGATGCATCGGACGCGCCCGTGCGGTCGTTCTGGCAGGCGTTGAATGGCGCTTGCGCCGAGTTCACGCCGGCCGACACCGCCGCGGACGATCCGGCGATCATCATCTATACGTCGGGCACGACCGGAAAACCGAAGGGCGCGTTGCACGGGCATCGCGTTTTGCTCGGGCACCTGCCGGGCGTCGAGATGTCGCAGCAGGGCTTTCCCGCGCGCGCGACGCTGATGTGGACGCCCGCGGACTGGGCGTGGATCGGCGGTCTGTTCGACGTGCTGCTGCCATCGTGGCATCACGGTGTCGCGGTGCTGGCGCGCCGTTTTGCGAAATTCGACGGCCACGCCGCGTTCGATCTGCTCGCGCGTCACGCGGTCTCCCATGCGTTTCTACCGCCGACCGCGCTGAAGATGATGCGCGGCGTCGAGCGGCCCGCCAATCTGCGTCTCGCGTTGCAATCGGTCGCGAGCGGCGGCGAATCGCTGGGCGAGGAACTGATCGGCTGGGGGCGCGACGCACTCGGCGTGACGATCAACGAGTTCTACGGGCAGACCGAGTGCAACGTCGTGGTGTCGTCGTGCGCGGCGCTGTTCGAGCCGCGCTTCGGCGCGATCGGGCGCGCGGTGCCGGGGCACCATGTCGCGATCGTCGATGGCGCCGGCAACGAGCTGCCGCCCGGCGCGATCGGCGATATCGCGGTGGCCGCGCCCGATCCGGTGATGTTTCTCGGCTACTGGCGGAACGTTGCGGCCACCAACGACAAATTCCGCGGCAGGTTTCTGCTGACCGGCGATCTCGGCACGCGCGACGCGGACGGCTTCATTCGCTTCGTCGGTCGTGGCGACGACGTGATCACGAGCGCCGGTTACCGGATTGGGCCGGCGTCGATCGAGGATTCGCTGCTGCGTCATCCGGCTGTCGCGATGGCGGCCGTGGTCGGCGCCCCCGATCGCGAGCGCACCGAAATCGTGATGGCGTTCGTCGTGCTGAAAGCGGGTTTCGTCGGCGACGATGCACTCGTGCGTGAGATCCAGCAGCACGTGAAGACGCGTCTGGCCGCGCACGAATATCCGCGCGAGATTCGCTTCGTCGAAAGCCTGCCGATGACGGCCACCGGCAAGGTGATCCGCAAGACGCTGCGCGAGGCGGTGACGCACGGTCCGGACGCGATCCCACCGGCGAAAAACTGAGTCTGCTACGATGACCAACCCACGATGGGAATCACAGCGGAGAGATTGGATGCGCCCCGAGAGTGCAATGCGTTTCGACCAGGAGTTCGCGCCACGCATTGCCGAGGCGATCGCCGCGTGTATCGCAAAGACCGTGCATACCGACGTGTTGCCGCATGGCGAACAGGGTCAGCCCACCCGCGTGCGGATTCACGCCACGCCGCTCGATGAGCTCGGTCATTACCCGCATCCGTTGAATCTGTATCTGACCTGGGACAGCGACGAAATAGAAAGGCTGATGGGCGAGCAGGGCGCGACGCGTTTCGCCAGATATCTGGCCGCGCTGCCGCGCAAGCTCAATGCGTGGACCCAGGCGCGCGAACTCGATTTCTCCACGCACACGCAGGGTGAGCCGGTTACGTTGATCGGCGGGCTCGATTTCGAATCGTAGACGCTCGCGCGCGATTGCGGGCTTGCGTTCGAGAGCTGGATAAAAAAACGGCCGCTGTGCTCGAAGAGCCAGCGGCCGTTGCTTTTGCAGCGTTGGGTTACAGCGACGCTCAGCCGCCCAGCGCCGGATCGCTCATGCTGTTGTTTGCCGTCTCGACATGACCGGCGATGCGGCGCGCGAACGTCGGGTCCGTATCGACGGTGATCGCGAGATCGTACCAGCCGTATGCGTTGCGCAGATCGAGGTACAGATTGTCGGTGTCGCCGCCGCGCACCGAACGCTTGATCACATGGCTCGCGTCGTACGCGTTGACGATCGTGAACTGGCAACGCGCGCTGCCGACGTTCTCGAGCCGCAGTTGCAGATTGCCGTTCGCGACATCGTAGCCTTCGGCGACGGCCGGCCGTGCGGCGTCCGAACCATTCCACCCGTTCCGTGCGACCACCTTGCCCGCGAAGCGGCGCAGGAAGCCGTTCGGCCCGTGCACGCTGAAGTCGTAGCTGCCGTCGGCGTTGAGCAGCAGCGCGTCCTGCAGATGCTTGCCCGCTTCGACGGTATAGCTGCGCGGCGCGTCGGCGCTATTGGCCGCGTACACGAGGAACACCGCGCCCGCGCGGCCCGTGTTGACGAAGCGCATCGTCAGCTTGCCGTTCGAGCCTTCGTCGACGCGCACGAACAGTTCGTACGGCAACGCGCGCGCCGGGCGCACGCCCGCTTCCTGCTTCGGCACCGTCTGCACCGTCGGCGGTTGCGGCACGTAGTCCGGGTGACGGTTCTGGTCGGCCGGCACGTAGCCGCTCGTGCCCGGCAGCGACGGCACCGACGCGTTCGGATTCGCGAAGTTGAACGCGGAGGTCAGATCGCCGCACACCGCGCGACGCCACGGCGTGATGTTCGATTCGCCGAGATTGTGCTGCTGGCCGAAGCGCTTTTCGATGAAGCGGATCACCGACGTATGGTCGAACACTTCCGAGCACACGTAGCCGCCTTTGGACCACGGCGAGACCACCAGCATCGGCACGCGCGGTCCGAGCCCGTACGGCCCGGCGACGTTCTTCGCGTCGCCGGCATAGATTTCGTGCGTGATGTCGACGCTCGACAAACCGTTCGCGCTCGACGCGGCCGCGAACGGTGCGGCGATGTGATCGAAGAAGCCGTCGTTTTCGTCGTAGTTGATCAGCAGCACGGTCTTGCTCCACACGTCCGGGTTCGACGTGAGGATCTGCAGCACCTGATCGATGTACCACGCGCCGTAGTTGGTCGGCCAGTTCGGATGCTCGCTGTACGCTTCGGGCGCGACGATCCACGACACCTGCGGCAGCGTGCCGTTCTGCACGTCGCGCTTCAGAATGTCGAAGTAGCCGTCGCCGTTGGCCGCGTTGGTGCCGGTCCGCGCGTTGTCGTATAGCGGGTTGCCCGGCTGCGCGTTGCGGTACTGATTGAAATACAGCAGCGAGTTGTCACCGTAGTTGCCGATGTACGCGTTCTGCGTCCAGCCCCATGAGCCGTTCGCGTCGAGCCCGGTGCCGATGTCCTGATAGATCTTCCACGAGATGCCCGCGTTCTGCAGCACTTCGGGGTAGGTCGACCAGCCGTAGCCGAGTTCCGAATTGTCGATTACCGGACCGCCGCCGCTGCTGTCGTTGCCGACCCAGCCGCTCCACATGTAATAGCGATTCGGATCGGTCGGGCCCATCAGCGAGCAGTGGTAGGCGTCGCAGATCGTGAATGCGTCGGCGAGCTGATAGTGGAACGGGATGTCGTCGCGCGTCAGGTAGGCCATCGTGGTCGCGCCTTTCGACGGTACCCACTGATCGTTGCGGCCGCCGTTCCATGCGGCGTGCGTGGAGCCCCAGTCGTGCGCGAGATCCTGCAGGAATTGCAGGCCGAGGTTCGGCGCGCTCGGACGGAACGGCAGCACGTAGCCGATACCGCTGGCATCGGCGGTTTGCGGCTGATACCACACCGGCTGGCCGTTCGCGAGGTTGATCGCGCGCGTGTCGCCGAAGCCGCGCACGCCTTTGAGCGTGCCGAAGTAGTGGTCGAACGAACGGTTCTCCTGCATCAGCACGACGATGTGCTCGACGTCGCGGATCGTGCCGGTCCGGTTGTTGGCCGGAATCGCGAGCGCATTGCGGATGCCCGGCGGCAGCATGCTCAACGCGGTGAAGGAACCGGCGGCTTGCGCGGCCGAGCGCAGAAAATCACGACGATTGTTTGAGGTCATGGTTGGGGCGGTGGTGGCTTTGATCTTCGGTGGAGGAAAAAGGCACGGGGACGACAAGTTGCGGTACTGAAACGGCGATGCTGCGTCGGACGCGCGAAGGCGGGCTAGCCGCCGCGCGCGGCGCGATTCTCAATCGACGGTATGGATGACGGGGCTGGCCAGCGGCGGCGAGGTGGCGGACAGCGCCGTGCCGGCTCCGGATGCGGGTGCCGCCGGTGTCTGGATCGTCAGCGTCGGCGGCGCGGAGTCGGCCGGCGGCGGGGCGATCGATGGGTCGCCGGGGTTAGCGGCGGAATGGTCGGTTGAACTGATCGTATTCGTGCTGGCGGGCGGGGCGTCGTCGCTGCACGCTCCTGCTAGCGCGCACAGCGCGATCACCGCGATGGCGCCCGTCAAACGTTTGCGACGGGGCGCACGAATCGGCGTCGACACGAAGGGCATGGCACTGTCTCCTGGCGGGGAAGGGATGCCTCGCAATCGATGTGCCGAGGTCAGCGATGCAGCAGCATAATCGCCGATCCGTGTAATTTTTATGAAGTATCGGTAACAGACGGGCGCCGCTTATCGTTGTGCGCGCACGAACGCCGCGATGGCGTCGTTGAGCGCGGCGGGCGCGTCGCGATGCGGTGAGTGTCCGCATGCGTCGAGCTTCACGAGTTGCGCGTGCGACACGCGCGCGGCGATCGTGTCGATCTGCGCCATCGTGCCGTAGTTGTCGTCGTGGCCCTGGATCGCGAGCAGCGGTCGACGGATCGGCGCGAGCGCCTCGACGATCGACCAGCGCCTGAACGCAGGGTCGAGCCAGATATCGTTCCAGCCGTAGAACGCGGAATCGACGTCCGCGTGATAGCGGGCGAGCTTCGCGCGAAGATCGGTGGTTTCGTAAAGCTGCTTCGTTTGGGCGATGCTCTGCACCGAGATGTCTTCGACGAATACGTGCGGCGCGATCACGACCGCGCCCGCGAGCGCATCGGGGTACAGCGCCGCATACAGCAGCGCGATCGAGCCGCCGTCGCTATGACCGATCACCCACATGCGTTGGCGTTGGCGCAGGTCGATATCGAGCGCGTCGAGCAGGGTGGGGAGAATGTCGCGCGCCTGGGCGGTCATGAAATCGACCGGCCATTTGTCGTCAGGCGCACGCGCTGTCGAGAGTCCGTAGCCTGGCCGCGAATAGACGAGCCCGCGCATGCCGAGTCGCGCGCACAACGTCTGCGGCCAGTCGCGCCACATCGCGATCGAGCCGAGACCTTCGTGCAGGAATACCGCGATCGGCGAATCGTCCTGCTGAGCATTCGCCTGCTCGTTGACCCAGCGGTACTCGATGCGCAGCGGTCCATGCGATGCGCTCGCCGGCAGTTCGGCAAGGCGGCTGGCGGCACTCGCGGAGGAAGTGGCAGGGGCGGTACCTCGGTTCTGCATCAATGAATCACCTATGACTGTTCGCGTAGCTTGAAGCGTTGAATCTTGCCGGTGGCGGTCTTCGGCAGATCGTCGGTGAACACGATGTCGCGCGGGTACTTGTGCGGCGCGAGCCGTTCCTTGACGAAGGCCTTCAGTTCCTCAGCGAGCAGGTCGGACGGCATGAAGTCGCGCTTGAGCACGACGAACGCGCGCGTTTTCACGAGCCCGCCATGATCGACGCCGACCACCGCCGCTTCGAGCACCGCCGGATGCGCGACGAGCACCATCTCGACCTCGACCGGCGACACATATTGGCCGCTCACTTTCAGCATGTCGTCGCTGCGGCCCGCGTAGACATAGCAGCCGTTCGTGAGACGCCGATATTTGTCGCCGCTTCTGATCCATTCGCCGAGAAACGTCGCGCGCGTTTTCTCGCGATTGCTCCAGTACATCAGCGCCGCGCTCGGCCCCTTGATGAACAGATCGCCGACTTCGCCATCGGGCACCGGCCGCCCGGCTTCGTCGCGCAACTCGACTTCGTAGCCCGGCACGGGGCGCCCGGTCGTGCCGTATTCGACTTCGCCCGCGCGATTCGACAGGAAGATGTGCAGCATTTCCGTCGAGCCGATGCCATCGAGAATCTCGGCGCCGAAGTGCGCGGTGAAGCGTTCGCCGACGTCGCGTGGCAACGCCTCGCCGGCCGACGCGCACACGCGGATCGCGACGTCGGCGCGCGCGGGCAGGTTGGGCGACACCAGCATGTTCGCGTACAAGGTCGGCACGCCGTAGAACACGGTCGGGCGATGCCGGACGAGGCGCGCGAAAATCGCCTCGGCGGTCGGACGCTCGGCCATCAGGATCGCGGTCGCGCCGACCGACAGCGGAAACGTCAGCGCGTTGCCGAGTCCATATGCAAAGAACAGTTTCGCCGCCGAAAACACCACGTCGCTCTCGACGATGCCGAGCACCGGCTTCGCATACAGCTCGGCGGTCCAGTACAGATTCGCGTGCGTATGGACGGTGCCTTTCGGCTTGCCGGTCGAGCCCGACGAATAGAGCCAGAACGCGATGTCGTCCGCGTTGCTTGCACAGCCTTTGCCGGCGGGTAGCGCGGTGTCGACCAGCGTTTCGAAGCGGGGCGCCGCGAGCGGCGCTTCGGTGGAGGCGTGAGGTTGCGAGACGATCGGTTGGCAGCCGTCGTCGTCGATGCTGCTCAGCGCCTCCGTCACGTTAGGTAGCAACGGTTCCGATACGATCACCGCTCGCGCGTGGCTGTGCGTCAGCATGTACGTATAGTCGGCGGCGCTCAGCAAGGTGTTCGCGACGACCGGCACGATGCCGGCGTAAAGCGCGCCGAGAAATGCGACCGGCAGCGATACGGTGTCGAGCATCACGAGCAGCACGCGTTCCTCGGGATGTACGCCGAGCGCACGCAGTGCGCTGGCGCAGCGCCGCGCGCGCTGTTCGAGTTCGCCGTAGGTCATCGCGCCGTAGTCGTCTATATAGGCGACTTTGCTCGCGCGCGCTTCGTTCAACTGGAACAGATGCCTCGCGAAGTTGAACAGCGGGGGCGGCGGCGCAACCGGCTCGCGTGCGCTCGTTTCCAGCAGGGCTTCCATATGTCTCCTCCATCCGTGGACACGGTCCGGCTCTTGTGTGATCGTGATCTGCTCGCGGCTCACGCGCGCGTGAATTCGATCGCCCCTTGCGGCAGCAGATACAGCACCAGCGCCCGGCCGTTCGCGACGGTCGGACGATGCGCCGAGCCGGGGCCGTACACGCACCAGCCGGCCGGATGGCCGTCGAACGTCGCGCCGTCGGTGAGGGGCATGATCAGATCGATCTCGCCGTGCAGATGGACGTGGTGCGGACCGGCAATGTCCTGCATGTCGACGACGTCGACGGAAAAGCCGTGCGTGTCGGGCAGCGCCTTGAAGATGCGGCCGTAGCGGATGCCGCCGGCCTCGCGGTTGCACAGCCAGCCTTCGGCGACGCCGCTGCGGCATGCGTTCGCGAGTTCGTGAAAGGTGGGGCTGCCGGCGGGCCAGGTGTCGTTCAGCCAGTCGGCGAGCGCGGCGTCGAGCGGCCGCCCGGCGAGTTGCCCAGTGACGCCTGCGATCAGGCGCTGGAATTCCTGTGGGGACATGCGAGCCTCCAGAAGCGCGCTCACGCAGGCCGGCCGCCGGGTCGCCGGCCGCCGGATCGCCGGCCGCCGGAACTTGGGTGCATGCGTATTGCGGCGCCGTCTCCGTGACGCGGCCGGAATGCCAAGGCGGCGCGCGACTGTGTTTGTGATTGGATCAGCTTTTGGCGAAAATTAAACCGTTCACCTGGTGCGTGTCAAGCACTATAGTACATGTATCGTAGTCACGAGGTCGCAAAACATGAATCAAAAGTACCCTCCCGCACCGTTGGACGAAACCGACGACGGCGCGGCCCGCGCCGAACGCACCGAGCGCGCGGGTGAACGCACGGCCGAACGTGGCGGCGAGCGCGAAGAACGCGATCCGTTCCTGACCGCGATGGGCGAGCGTGTGCGTCTGCTGCGCGCGCGCCGCGGCATGACGCGCAAGACGCTGGCGGCCGAAACCGGTTTGTCGGAGCGGCATCTGGCGAACCTCGAATCGGGCGTCGGCAATGCGTCGGTGCTGGTGCTGCGGCAGCTCGCGGCCACGCTGAACTGCTCGCTCGCCGAGGTGATCGGCGACGAAACCACCGCGTCCGCCGAATGGCTGCTGATCCGCGAGCTGCTGCGGGGGCGCGACCAGGCGGCACTGCAGCGCGCGCGCATCGCGCTCGCCGAGATGTTCGCGCAGGCGCCGCGCGACCCGCACCGCAAGGACCGCATCGCGCTGATCGGCCTGCGCGGCGCGGGTAAGTCGACGCTCGGGCGCATGCTCGCGCAGGAGCGCAAGGTGCCGTTCATCGAGCTCACGCGCGTGATCGAACAGCTCGCGGGCTGTCCGCCGTCGGAGATTCATTCGCTGTACGGCCCGAGCGCGTATCGACGCTACGAGCAACGCGCGCTCGAGGCGGTGATCCATGAGCATCCGCACGCGGTGATCGCGTCGCCGGGCGGGCTCGTGTCGGAAGCGGGCACGTTCAACGTGCTGCTGTCGCACTGCTTCACCGTGTGGTTGCAGGCGACGCCCGAGGAACATATGCGCCGCGTCGTCGCGCAAGGCGATCTGCGGCCGATGTCCGGCAACCGCGAGGCGATGGACGACCTGAAGCGCATCCTTGCCGGGCGCGCCGAGCTGTACGGACGCGCGGACATGTCGTTCGACACCAGCGAAAAGACGCTCGCCGATGCGTACCTGCAGTTGCGCGACCGTCTCGCCGCGCGGCTCGCGGCGGAAGCCCCCGACGAGGCGCGCGTGAACTGACCGATCGTGGGCGCCAGGGTTTCCCCGTAAAAATGCACTAAAGTGCTTTACGCTGGTATGACGATGCACTATTGTTCAAAAAACAGATTGTATCGTCCAGTCAGGAGACGCCCCATGTCCACAGCACCCACCGCCATTGCTCAGGCCGCGCCGGTCGACTATCGCACCGACCCGTCGCAGTACAAGCATTGGAAGCTCAGCTTCAACGGTCCGGTCGCGACGCTCGGCCTCGACATCGCCGAGGACGGCGGCATTCGCGACGGCTACAAGCTGAAGCTCAATTCGTATGATCTCGGCGTCGACATCGAGCTGCACGACGCGATTCAGCGCATTCGCTTCGAGCATCCGGAAGTCCGCACGGTGGTGGTGACGAGCCTGAAGGACCGGGTGTTCTGCTCGGGCGCGAATATCTTCATGCTGGGGCTGTCATCGCACGCGTGGAAGGTCAACTTCTGCAAATTCACGAACGAAACGCGCAACGGGCTCGAAGATTCGTCGCGCCATTCGGGGCTCAAGTTTCTTGCCGCGGTGAACGGCGCGTGCGCGGGCGGCGGTTATGAACTCGCGCTCGCCTGCGATGAAATCTATCTGATCGACGATCGTTCCTCTTCGGTATCGCTGCCGGAAGTGCCGCTGCTCGGCGTGCTGCCCGGCACCGGCGGACTCACGCGCGTGACCGATAAGCGCAAGGTGCGCCACGATCGCGCGGATATCTTCTGCACGGTGGTCGAGGGCGTGCGCGGCGAACGCGCGAAGGCCTGGCGTCTCGTCGACGAAGTCGTGAAGCCGAACCAGTTCGAGCAGGCCATTCAGGCGCGCGCGCTCGAACTCGGCGCGCACAGCGATCGTCCAGCCGATGTGCAGGGCGTCGCGCTCACGCGCATCGAACGAACGGATCGCGAAGCTGGCCTCAGCTATCAGACGGTCGACGTCACGATCGATCGCGCGAAACGTGTGGCGACCTTCACCGCGCGCGCGCCACAGACCGAGCAACCGACCGGCATCGCCGCGATCGCCGCGGCCGGCGCCAACTGGTGGCCGCTGCAATTCGCCCGCGAACTCGACGACGCGATCCTCTCGATGCGCACCAACGCGCTCGACATCGGCACCTGGGTGTTCAAGACCGAAGGCGACGCGCGCCATCTGCTCGCGGTCGACGCGACGCTGCTGCAGCACCGGGATCACTGGTTCGTGCGCGAAACGATCGGCATGCTGCGCCGCACGCTCGCGCGCCTCGACGTGTCGTCGCGCTCCATCTTCACGCTGATCGAGCCGGGTTCATGCTTCGCCGGCACGTTCGCGGAACTCGCGTTCGCCGCCGATCGCATCTACATGGCCGCGCTGCCCGACAACGAGGACGAGGAGCCGGCGATCACGCTGTCGGAAGTCAACTTCGGCCTGTATCCGATGGTGACGCATCAGTCGCGGCTCGCGCGGCGCTTCTACGAGGAAGCCGAGCCGCTCGACGCGGCGCGCGCGCTGATCGGCCAGCCGGTCAAGGCGCTCGACGCGGAGCGCCTCGGTCTCGTCACCGCGTCGCCTGACGATATCGATTGGGCCGACGAAATCCGCATCGCGCTCGAAGAACGCGCGGCGATGTCGCCCGATGCCTTGACCGGCCTCGAAGCGAATCTGCGCTTCAATGGGCCGGAGACGATGGAGACGCGCATTTTCGGCCGTCTCACCGCCTGGCAGAACTGGATCTTCAACCGGCCGAACGCAGTGGGCGAGAAGGGTGCGCTCAAGGTGTACGGCAAGGGCAGCAAGGCGCAATTCGATGTGTCGCGGGTGTGAGATGCGCCGCGCTCACTCCGCCTAAACGACGCCGCCTGCCGATACGCGCCTCTCGCCACTGCAGCTTCCGAACAGGGAATTGACCCAGGGAACCGACCATGTCCTCGATCAACTACAGCGAAAAGATTCCGAACAACGTCAACCTCGCCGACGACCGCGCGCTGCAACGCGCGCTCGAACAATGGCAGCCGAACTTTCTGTCATGGTGGGGCGACATGGGCCCGGAAGGCTCGCACGGTTACGACGTGTATCTGCGCACCGCGGTCAGCGTCGATGCGGGCGGCTGGGCGCACTTCGACTACGTGAAGATGCCCGAGTACCGCTGGGGCATTTTCCTCACGCCGGGCGAGCAGGATCGCACGATCCACTTCGGCGAGCACAAGGGCGAAGCCGCGTGGCAGGACGTGCCCGGCGAGCATCGCGCGAACCTGCGCCGCATCATCGTCACGCAGGGCGATACGGAACCGGCCTCGGTCGAGCAGCAGCGTCACCTCGGTTTGACCGCGCCGTCGCTGTACGATCTGCGCAACCTGTTCCAGGTCAACGTCGAGGAAGGCCGCCACTTGTGGGCGATGGTGTACCTGCTGCATCGCTACTTCGGCCGCGACGGTCGTGAGGAAGCCGAAGCCTTGCTCGGCCGCCGCTCGGGCGACGAGGACAACCCGCGCATTCTCGGCGCGTTCAACGAGAAAACGCCGGACTGGCTCGCGTTCTACATGTTCACGTACTTCACCGACCGCGACGGCAAGTTCCAGTTGTCGGCGCTCGCGGAGTCGGGCTTCGATCCGCTCGCGCGCACGACGAAGTTCATGCTGACCGAGGAAGCGCATCACATGTTCGTCGGCGAATCGGGCGTGTCGCGCGTGATCCAGCGCACCGCTCAGGTGATGAACGAACTCGGCACCGACGACGTCGCGAAGATCCGCGCGGCCGGCGCGATCGATCTGCCGACCATCCAGCGCTATCTGAACTTCCATTACTCGGTCACGATCGACCTGTTCGGCGCCGATCATTCGTCGAACGCGGCGACGTTCTATAGCTCGGGTCTGAAGGGCCGCTACGAGGAAGGCAAGCGCGACGACGATCATCGCCTGAACGAGCATGCTTACAAGCTGCTCGACGTGCAGGACGGCAAGCTCGTCGAGCGCGAAGTGCCGATGCTCAACGCGATGAACGAAGTGCTGCGCGACGATTACATCAAGGACTCGGTTGCGGGCGTTGGGCGCTGGAACAAGGTGCTCGAGAAGGCCGGCGTCGACTTTCGCATGACGGTGCCGCACAAGGCGTTCAACCGGCAGATCGGCACGTTCGCCGGCACGCGGGTGTCGCCGGACGGCCGCGTGCTCAGCGAAGCCGAATGGGCCGCCAACGAAGCGAACTGGCTCGCCATGCCGGAAGACCGCGCGTTCGTCGCTTCGCTGATGGGCTGCGTCGCCGAGCCGGGCAAGTTCGCGAACTGGATCGCGCCGCCCGCGATGGGCGTGAACCGTCAGCCGGTCGATTTCGAATACGTGCGCTTCAACTGAAGCAGGCGAAGCACGAAAGGCTCGCTGCACGCGCGCCGTATTACCAGGTGGAGGAAGTCATGAACGGGCCAGTATCGGTCGAAGTTCTGCGGCAGCATCTGATCGATCCGGAGATCTGCATTCGCTGCAATACCTGCGAAGAGACCTGTCCGATCGATGCGATCACGCACGACGACAACAACTACGTCGTGAAGGCCGACGTCTGCAACGGCTGCATGGCCTGCGTGCCGCCGTGCCCGACCGGCGCGATCGACAATTGGCGCACGGTGCTGAAGGCCGACGCGTATTCGATCGACGAGCAGTTTACGTGGGACGTGTTGCCCGAGCAGAACACGATGGCGGTGCCGGCTGAAGAACCGGTGGCCGCGTCTATCGCGGGCGACAGCGCCGCCGAAGCGGACGGCATCGAAGTGGATACCGTGCGCGGCGCGCTCGTGCCGCCGTGGTCGGCCGCGAAGCCGTACGTGAATCTCTACACGCATAAGGCGCCGACCACCGCGACGGTGGTCGGTAACTACCGGCTCACCGACAGCGCGACGTCGAGCGACATCCATCACATCGTGCTCGATTTCGGCTCGATGCCGTTTCCGGTGCTCGAAGGCCAGTCGATCGGCATTCTGCCGCCGGGAGCTGCCGCCGACGGCCGCGTGCATCATGCGCGCCAGTACTCGATCGCGAGTCCGCGCGACGGCGAGCGGCCCGGCTATAACAACGTGTCGCTGACGGTGAAGCGGGTGTCGCAGCAGCACGGCGACGCGATCGACGGCGTGTGCTCGAACTATCTGTGCGATCTGAAGAAGGGCGACGTGGTCAACGTGATCGGTCCGTTCGGCAGCACCTTCCTGATGCCGAATCATCCGAACTCGCATCTGCTGATGATCTGCACGGGCACCGGCTCCGCGCCGATGCGCGCGATGACCGAGTACCGCCGCCGCAAGCGCCTCAAAGGCGCGACCGGCAAGCTCATGCTGTTCTTCGGCGCGCGCACCAAGGAGGAGCTGCCGTACTTTGGACCGCTGACGAATCTGCCGAAGGATTTCATCGACACCACGCTCGCGTTCTCGCGCACCCCGGGACAGGCGAAGCGCTACGTGCAGGACGCAATGCGCGAACGTTCGGCCGACGTCGCGAACCTGCTGAAGGACGACAACACCTATATCTACGTGTGCGGCCTCAAGGGCATGGAGGACGGTGTGCTGCAGGCGCTCAAGGATATCGGCGAGCAGCATCAGCTCGATTGGGAAGCGTTGTGGGCGAAGCTGAAGCGGGAAGGGCGGCTGCATCTGGAGACGTACTGAGCGGCGCGCCGACACGCCGACCCACACCGAAAGCTCCGCGAAAAGGCTCCGCAAAGGCTCGTGAAAGCATGAGCGCTTGCGGGGCCTTTTTGCCTGCGCCATATGCTTGACGGCAGAGCGCAGCGGCTGACCTGTGCGGATCGACGCACCGCGCGCGAAGCGCTTTGAAAATCGCGGACGGTTTGCTACAGTCGGCCCACACAGCCGGCCGCACGCCGGCACTCCCCGCCAAACGCGGCAGTCCGCCACCTGCGCAGGCACTCAGACGGAGCCGTCCGATGAAGCCGATTCGTTCACTTGCGATGATTGCGCTGTTGCAGGCAGCACTCGCGCATCCGGCTAGCGCCGACGATCTCGCGCGGATCAAGGCATCGGGCGTGTTCCGGATCGGCACCGAAGGTACGTACGCCCCGTTCACCTACCACGACGACGCGGGCAAGCTGACCGGCTTCGACGTCGAGCTTGGGAGCGCGATCGCGCAGCGTCTCGGCGTCAAGCCGCAATTCATCGAAGGCAAATGGGAAGGACTGATCGCCGGTCTCGACGTCAATCGCTACGACGCGGTGATCAACGAGGTCGCGATCACCGACGAGCGCAAGCTCAAATACGATTACTCGGAGCCGTACATCACGTCGCACGCGGTGCTGATCGTCGCATCGGACAACACGACGATCAAATCTTTCGACGACCTGAAGGGCCGCAAATCGGCCAATACGCTGGCCAGCAACGTCGGCAGGATCGCGGCCGCGCACGGCGCGCAGGTGATTCCGGCGCAGGGCTTCGACGAATCGATCGATCTGCTCGTCGCGGGGCGCGTCGACGCGACCGTCAACGATTCATTGTCGTTTCTCGACTACAGGAAGCGCGAGCCCGAGGCGAGGATCAAGGTCGTCGCGGTCGATACGTCGCCCGATAGCAGCGACAAGTCGGCCGTACTGATCCGCAAGGGCAATCCGAAGCTGCGCCTGGCGATCGACGACGCGCTCGCGGGCATGAGAAAAGACGGTACGTATCAGCGGATTTCGCTGAAGTACTTCGGCCGGGACGTGTTTCATTGACCGTCGGCCGACGTTGACGGGGATAAATCCCCATTAAAAAAGAAGGGGCGTCGAAACGCCCCTTCTTGGTTGTCGTCAGCCCGTCGAACATGCGGCGTGCCGCACGTTCAACGCGGCAGACGCTGCCTCACACCGTCGCGTCGCTCAGCGCGGCGTCGAAGAAGCGCTCCTGGGCATCCGTGTTCACGCGTGCATACGCGCGGTTCACGCCGCTGATCACCGCGCGGATCGACGCGGTGATCAGGTTCGCATCGACACCGACGCCGAACGCGCTGCCGGCCACATCGGTGCCGGCCATTTCGGCGATCGCGATCGCGCGCGCATCGGCGCCCTGCGTGAGCGCGCGTTCCTCGTAGTGCTGGATGCGCACGGGCACGTCGAAGGCGTGCATCAGCGCGTCGAGCGGGCCGTTGCCGGCGCCGCTCAGCACGCGCGGCGTGCCGTTGATTTCGACGTTGAGCTTGATGTGCTCGCGGCCGTCATGCTCGGACAGGCTGTGGCTGATATAGCGGACCGGCTCGGCCGTGCACACGTATTCCTGCTGGAACAGTTCCCAGATCTGCGCGGGCGTGACTTCCTGGCCGCTCTGGTCGGTGAAACGCTGCACGGCCGAGCTGAAATCGACCTGCAGACGGCGCGGCAACACGACGCCGTAGCTCTGCTCGAGCAGGTACGCGATACCGCCCTTGCCCGACTGGCTGTTCACGCGAATCACGGAGTCGTAGGTTCGGCCGAGGTCGCTCGGATCGATCGGCATGTACGGCACTTCCCAGATCGCGTCCGGCTTCTGCGCGGCGAAGCCCTTCTTGATCGCGTCCTGGTGCGAGCCCGAGAACGCGGTGAAGACGAGATCGCCGACATACGGATGACGCGGATGCACCGGCAACTGCGTGCATTCCTCGGCCGTGCGCGCGACTTCGTTGATGTTCGAGAAATCGAGCTCGGGGTCGACGCCCTGCGTGTACAGGTTCAACGCGAGCGTGACGAGGTCGACGTTGCCGGTGCGCTCGCCGTTGCCGAACAGACAACCTTCGACGCGATCCGCGCCTGCCATCACCGCGAGCTCCGCGGCGGCGACGGCCGTGCCGCGGTCGTTATGCGGGTGGACGGAGACGATCAGCGAGTCGCGACGCGCGAGATTGCGGTGCATCCATTCGATCTGGTCGGCGTAGACGTTCGGCGTGGCCATTTCGACGGTGGCCGGCAGATTGACGATCGCCTTGTGCTCGGGCGTCGGTTGCCAGATGTCGAACACCGCGTCGCAGACTTCCTTCGCGAATTCGAGTTCGGTGCCGCTGAACACTTCCGGGCTGTATTGCAGCGTGAAGTGCGTGTCCGGTTGCGCGTCGGCGAGGCGTTTCATCGTGCGCGCGGCCTTCTGCGCGAGTTCGATCACGCCGCTCTTTTCGAGGCCGAACACGATCTTGCGGAATTCCGGCGCGGTCGCGTTGTACAGATGGACGATCGCGCGCGGGGCGCCGCGCAACGATTCGAAAGTACGCTCGATCAGATCGTCGCGCGCCTGCGTGAGCACTTCGATCGTCACGTCGTCGGGAATATGGCCGCCCTCGATCAGTTCGCGCACGAAGTTGAAATCGGTCTGCGACGCCGACGGAAACGCGACTTCGATTTCCTTGAAGCCGATCTGCACCAGCGTCTTGAACATGCGCATCTTGCGCTCGGCGTTCATCGGCTCGAACAGCGCCTGGTTGCCGTCGCGCAGATCGGTGCTCATCCAGATCGGCGCGCGCGTGATGGTGCGCGACGGCCACTGGCGATCCGTCAAATTGATTGGCTTGAACGAACGGTACTTGGTAGCAGGGTTTTTCAACATTTTCATCATCCGGGGGAGAGACCGTGGAATGGGCGTCGACCGGACGACGAAAACGCGATACTGGGCCGCCGGTCGGAAACCGGGGCTGGGTCAGTTACTGGGGATTCAAGCGGTGCTTCGGTGTATCAGAGAGAAGCGGACGCGCGCAGCAGCAGACCTAGCCCGGTAGAGCGGGCTAGTAGTAGCGATAGGGTGGTCTGGGCGCGGTACATAGTGCGCAATGGGAACATATTATTGAGAAAGCGTCAAGGGCGAGGTGGAGTGGGCCGCGGCCTGCTCGGCTGCAGAAGGAGGCGAGCGGCCGCTCGCATGGAAGGTGCCGTGGGACGCTCGCGCGGCACTCGATTCAGGGGTGAGCTCACGAGGCGTCGTCAATTCACAGAGCAGGAGGTGAACATGAAAAGGGTAGCGAAGATATCCGGCCTCGCGAGGATCTGCGCGTGCGCGGCGTTGGCATGTGGGTTCGCCGGGCAGGCCGGCGCGCAGGGGCTCAGCGCGCAGAACGACATGAACGCGCCGCAGAACAGTACAGGTCTGATGCCGCAGGCGGCGCGCGGCAGCGAGTATCCGACGCATGGCAACCAGCAGGCGGGCGAGCTGAATCTGAATCCGACCGATCCGCGTGCGCAACTGGTCAACGGCTTGCCGAACAACGCGAGCGCGGGCGGCTATGGCGCGCCGCTGGCGGGCCTGCGTACATACGTGCAACCGCCCCAGCCGGCGAATTGAGACTGGCGAAGCAGGATCGGCAGACGAAGACTACGACGCTGAAGGCGGCAAGCCGAAGCCGTTGCGTGCCGCGCAGTCTTCGTCGACGCCCCGCGTTGATCACGCGCCGGACCAAAGTCGCAACGTATCGCTGTTCACCATCACCGATACGCCTATCGTGACGAGGATCAGCGGCAGCAGCGCCGAGCCGTAGCGCCGGATCGGCGCGCCGAGCAACGGGTGGTCGACCAGCCATGCCGCGCCCGCGCACCAGAGCCCGATCATCACGACGAACACGAGCGAAACCAGCGCGTTCTCGGCGGGCGTACGACTCGCGTACAGCGGCACGTAGACGGCGAGGTTGTCCGAGCCGTTGGCGATGGCGACGCTCGCGACGGTCCAGCTCGATGAGCCGCGAACGGATGGCGGAGCGCTTGCGCGGCTGTCCTCGCCATCTTCGCTGGCGTTGCGCCGCGCGTGGCCGGGACCGAAGCGCTGCCAGGCCTTGTGCAGGCCCACGACGATCGGCAGCAAGCCGAGCAGGCCCACATAACCGGCCGGCAGGCGCGTGAGCAAGGCCGCGAGCACGAGCGCCGCGGCGACGAGGATCAAAGAGCCCGCGTACTGTCCCGCGACCACGCGGCGCCGCTCAACGCCCGTTTCGGTCAGAAAGCCGAGCAGCACGAACAGGTTGTCGATATTGGTCGCGGCGTAGGCGACGATCGCGAGCAGGACGAGGCTGAGCATGAAGAAGCCGGGATCGTTACCGGGAGTAGAGTCGTTTTGAATTCGCCGCGCAATGTGGGCAACCGGGCTGCCGGCTGCGCCATCGAGCGCGCGACCGGTCAACACAATGCCGATGCGCTGGGTCAAGGTCAAGCGGCAGGCGGGCGTGAAGCCGGGCGACGGGGTCGTAAGCTACAATGACCGAGGCTTGGAACAACGGAACATCGATGAAGATTCGCCTTCTCTCTATCGCCTGTGTCGCGAGCGCCGCGGCGCTGCTGGCGGCCTGCACGATCGGTACCCGCAACTCGGGCGCATGCGAACAATTGATGCGCAGCAAGCTGGCCGAGGCGTCGTCGGGGATGTCGTCGGATACGCTGCGGGTCACGCATCGCGGGGCCGCGATTCGCGGCTCGCGCGTCGTGGTGGAAGGGACGATCGAGCACCGGGTAAGCGCGTCGGAGGTGGCGGTCTCCGCGCCGCTCGCGGCATCGGCATCGCAAGCGGCGACGGACGTCAACGTGGCCGCGAAGCAGGCCGAGCCGAAGAGGGTCAGCACGCCGGCCGCCGCCGAGTGCACGTTCCACGGCGAAGAGCTGGACGTATTCCGCTGGCTCGCGCCGGCAAAGTTGGCCGCGCCGGCCGCGCCGGCTGCGCAACCCGCCAGCGCGGCGGGCTGAGTTCCCGTCCGCGTCTCGCGCCATCGCTGCGCATCCAACCCAATCAACCTCAGAACGCGTAATACGGTCCCTGGCCGGCCGACGTATTGCGCGCCGCAATCGCCGTGTAAATGCGTTTGCCGTAAAAGAACGGCAAGCCCCAGCCGAAGCCCTGACTCGAATTGCCGGCGAGATTGTCGAACGCGTTGTTCGACGATGAGAACAGCGTGCTCGAATTGGCTATGTCGAATGACACCGTGCTCGACACGCCATCGATGCCGGTGATCGATGCGCTCGCCGACTGCGTCGAAGTCGGGCAGTACCAGAAGCCGCACAACGGGAACTGCGTCGAGTGGAAGAACAGGCCGTTCGAGCCGCTGTCGAGATAGCTCACCGCATAGGTCTGACCGCCCGAGTTCGTCGTCACGTAGCCGGTCGCGGCGTTCGCCTTCAGGACGTTCGGGCTCGTCAGCGTGTTGTTCGACTGGGTGCCGATGCCGAAGATCAACGAGCCCGACACGCTGGCCGCGCCCGCATCGGCGACGGCCGGCAGGTCGATCACGACGCCGTTGTTGTCGAGCGGGAAGCTGCTGACCGGGTTGGTCACCTGCTGTGCGAGCGGCTGCGCGGTTGCGGTGCAGCCGCTCGTCGTGCAGCTGTAGTACCAGCGCGGCAATGCGGAGTTCGAGCAACCGTCGCCGCAGTCGACCGGGAACAGGCCCACGCCGAGGATCCCGTTCGAGTGCAGGCTCGACACCGTCAGCAGCGACGCGCCGGAGTTCGCGCAGTCGGTGGGTGCGGCGGGCAGCGCACTGTCGGCGATTACCTGGATCGGAATCGATGACGCCTGTTGGCCGGCCATGCGTACGTCCGCGTTGCGGATCGAGCCCCACGCATAACCGCTGCCGAATACCGCGCATTCGGCGCTCACGCCGCCGCCCGCGGCGATGGTCGGCAGCGACAGGGTCGTCGGCAGCGCCGATGCGAGGATGCGCAGGCCGTTCGAGCCGGTGTCGACCTGGATGTCGTCGATTGTCGCGCAGTTGCTGGTGCCGGCCTGGCAGACGGTGACGCTCGTCGTCAGCATGTTGCGCGTATTGCCGGGCGATACGCCGACCGTGACCAGCTGCACGTTAGGCGTGGTCGATTGCGGCACGTTCGCGCTCTGCGTCGTGTTCGACGCGCTCGTGGAACTGGTCGACGAGGTCGGCGCGGTCGCGGACGGCGTCGGGCCCGAGCCGGACGAGCCGGACGAGGAACTGCCGCCTCCGCCGCCGCAGCCGACGAGGGCCGCGCAGACGATCAGAAGCAGGGCATGGAAACGCAAGGCGGATTTCATGGCGTGGCGATCCGTCGGGTGGAACTCAGGCGTTAAGGGGGCGCGAGCGACGCGTGCGGGGCGCACGCGTTACTGGATGTCGTCGGAGGTGACGCCGGCGGGCAAAGCCGCCGGCAGCCACGCGCGGCCGACGTAGCCGCGCATCGGTCCGCCGGACTCGACGATCACGTCGGCGCGCGTGACCCGCGACGAATGCAGATTGCCGCTGCCGGCCGCCGCCGCGGCGCCTGTCTTGTACGAGTCGCCGTATTTGCCGAGTAGCGCGTGCAGATCCGGCATCGTCGGGCCTTGCCACGCGTAGGCGACGATCAGGCCGGTGCTGGTTGCGTATTCGTTGATGGTCGTATTGCCAGCGTCGGTCCACGTGCGCTCGCGCAGTGCGCCATTGAGCAGCGTGCGCGGCGCGCTCGCGCCCGACACCGCCTGGCTCGGCATCGTGCCGCCCAATTCGGCATGCGCGCCGAAGCTCGCGCAGCACGCGACGACGGCGATCGCCGAGGCGATCGCGGATGGATTGAGACAGGACTGGGACATGAGGCCTTCCTCGTTTGGCGCCGGATTTTTTATTGAGATAACTCGATTAATCTAGCGCTGGTTTTTTCTGGTCTTTGCACATCGCGGCGGACAGGACCGCACGCCATGTTTAAAAACAAGCCGCATGCAGACCGGAAGCCCTTATTCGGCGGGCCTCCGGCAAAGACTTGGGAATACTCCCAAGGTCAACCCGAAAGTGTTATTGAGTGTTAAATTTACCTCATAAGAAGGCAAATAGCATGATGGGCGCGGACTTTTTTCCCGTGGTCGCTTCGTAGCCGTGGCATGCGGCGATTCGCGGGCAAACCCCAGTTTTTGCACAGGCCTCGCCGGGACCGGTAAAATGTTGGGTTGATCCACGGAAACTTGCCGTGGCGTAGCGGAAGGATTCCCCGAACATGACTGATTTTCGTCTCACCAAGCGGTTTGCAGTAATGCTCATGGCAGGCGGGCTGGTCGCCGGCTGCGGCACCTCGTCGCCGACCAAAATCGACTATAGGAGCGACTCCCGTTCGAAGCAGGTATCGCTTGCCGTACCGCCGAACATGATCGACGAGACGGCCGATCAGCGTTCGCTGCCGCCGCAGGGCGGCGAAACCTCGCTGTCCACGCTGAAACAGGTGCAGGCACAGGCGCCGGCCGGCGACGCGGTCGCGGTCGTGCCGCCCGTCCAGGGCATCCACATCCAGCGCGACGGCACCGAGAGCTGGCTCGTGATCGACAACAAAACGCCCGATCAGGCTTGGCCGCAAATCCGCCGCTTCTGGCAGGAGCAGGGCTTCCTGCTCGTCGTCGACCAGCGCGACAAGGGCGTGATGGAAACCGACTGGAACGAAACCCACGCGCAGATCAACGACGGCTTTATCCGCAACACGCTGTCGAAGGCGATGGGCAACAGCTACGTGAGTTCGGAGCGCAACAAGTTCCGCACGCGTCTCGAAGCGGCGCCGAAGGGCGGCACGTATGTGTTCGTCAGCCAGAAAGGCATGCGTGAGGCGATCACCGGTACGAACAACGAGTCGACCCAGTGGCAACCCAAGCCGAACGACCCGGCGCTCGAACAGGAATACCTGAAGCGCCTGATGGTCTCGCTGGCGCGGGCCGATTCGGGTAGCAACGCGGGTGGCACGCAGAACGCCGAGCTGTCGCCCGCGGGCACGCAGATCGCGCCGAACGCGGCGACGGCGGGTGCGAAGTCGGCGACGGCCGCCGTTGTCGCGCAGAACGTCGCGCTCGCGGCGCAACCGCCTATGCCGGACGCGGATTCGGCCAACAACACGTCGGCGCAGCTCTCATCGACCGAACTCACGCTCGGCGAGCCGTATGACCGCGCGTGGCTGCGCGTGGGCCTCGCGCTCGATCGCAGCAATTTCACGGTCGACGATCGCGACATGAGCCGCGGCCTCTATTTCGTGCGCTACGTCGATCCGAAGGATATGTCGTCGGCCGAGCAGGGCTTCTGGAGCCAGGTCTTCCACGGCAAGAAGGAGAAGGTCGCCAGGCAGTATCGCGTGAACGTGCGCGCGGTGACGCCGAACCAGACCCGCGTGGCCGTGGTCGACGACAAGGGGCAACTCGACGAAAGCTCGCAGGCCAAGCAGATCATGAGCCTGATGGCCGACCAGCTGCACTGATACGAGAGGCTCGCGGCCGACGCCGCCGGTTCGACGAAACCGCCCGGAGAAATCCGGGCGGTTTTTTTTGACTATGCATTTGACGCGCGAAGGGCCCGCGCGTGAGCCGATGTAACGTGACCGGATCGGCAAGCCGCGACCCGGCGCGGTTGCCGATTGACTCCGTGCGCTCAGGTATCCGCGCGCCGCGTCCCCATCCACGGCAAGCGCTTGACTACGCCGGTCGCCAACGCGGTGCCGACCAGAATCACAGCGCACCCTTCGAGCATGCCGGGCGACACCGTCTCGCCGAGAAACAACGCGCCCCACAGAATGCCGAAGATCGGAATCACGAAGGTCACGGTGATCGCGCGCGTCGGCCCGGCGACCGCGATCAGATGGAAGAACAGCATGTACGCGATGCCGGTACAGGCGACGCCGAGCGCGATCACCGCGCCCCACGCGCGCAGCGAGATCGGCGCGGCGGGCCAGTAGATGACCGCGAGCGGCAGCAGCACGATCGTCGCGCCGATCATCGTGCCGGTCGCGACGGTCAGCGCGTCGACGCCAGTCAGGTGACGCTTCGTGTAGTTGGCGGCGATGCCGTAGAGCAGCGTGGCGCCGAGCGCGGCGCCGGCCGCGAGCGCGACGCTCAGCGGCGAGGCGGCCGAGCCGGCCGGCGCCGCGATCTGATCCCACACGAGCATCAGCACGCCGAGAAAGCCGACCACGAGACCGAGCGTGCGCAGTGCGCTGAGCCGGTCGCGCAGCCACAGGAAGCCGACCAGCGCGCCCCACAGCGGCGCGCACGCATTGATCACCGACGTGACGCCCGCCGACAGTGTCAGCTCGGCATACGCGAACAGGCAGAATGGTGCCGCCGAATTGACGATACCGACCACGAGCAGCGGCACTGCGCGCGTGCGCAACACGGTGGCGGACTGTTGCAGCGGCCGTCGCGCGATCAGCACGATCGCGAGAAAGAGGGCGCCGATGCCGACGCGCAGCGCCATCAGCGGCGCGACGCCGAAGTCGGTCACGCCGACGCGGATGAACAGGAACGATGCGCCCCACAGGGCAGCGAGGATCAGCAGTTGCAGCAGGTTTCTGGTTTTCATTGGAATGGCGCCGCGCGCAGTTGAGTCGGGACGACAGCTCATCGTAACAGTGCGATCGCGCGAATCGTTTCAGTACAGGATGAAACGGCAAGATCCGGGAGACGGCCGCGTCCGGTGAGGTCGATGGTAAGCGCTGCGAGGGCGCGCGCCAAACGAGCAATTCTCGCCGATATGTGAGAAAAATTGCGATCGACGGAACGGCAGTGGGGATGGGATCGGAAACGGCGCCCGCGATGCGCGGGCGGCCGTCCGAAAAGATGTGAATTGCATTGCACCGTTACTGGCGCGACCTCAATGCGGAATCATCCATTGCAGGACGTTCTGCTGCGCCCAGACGAGCACGCCAAGCAGCACCGTTAGCAGAATCGAATGTTTGAAGGTCTTGGCGAACACGACGCCTTCCTTGCCCTTCAACTCGGTGGTCGCGACGCCGGTCGCGATGTTCTGCGGCGAGATCATCTTGCCCATCACGCCGCCCGACGAGTTGGTCGCCGCCATCAGCACCGGATTCAGATTGAGCTGGTTGGCCGCGACTACCTGCAGATTGCCGAACAGCGCATTGCCCGACGTATCGCTGCCCGACAGGAACACCGCCACCCAGCCGAGAAACGCCGACACGAGCGGAAACAGCGGCCCGACCGACGCAACGCCGAGACCGAGCGTGTAGGTGAGTCCCGAGAAGTTCATCAGGTAAGCGAGGCCGACGATCGTTGCCACGGTCAGGATCGCGATGCGCGTTTGCACCCACGTATCGGAGATCGCCTTGCCGAACTCGGCGGGCGAGAGCCGTACGACGAACGCCGTGATGAGCGCGGCGACGAGGATCGCGGTACCGGTCGCGAGCGGCTGGAAGTCCCAGATCGCGCCGTACGGCGTGTTGTAGAGCGTGATGAACACGGCCTTGTCGAGACCGGGCCACGACACCTTGATGTCGCCGATCGTGAAGATCCTCGCGATCGTCCAGATGATCACGACGACCGACACGATGATCCACGGATACCAGCCCTGTGCGCCGCCGATCTTGCCACGCACCTCGCTGATGCGATCGACGTTGACCGCGAATTTCGGATCGACGGCGGGCTTCCAGACGCGCAGGAACGCAACGGTGAGGATCAGCGAAACCAGCGACGACAGCACGTCGGTCAGGCTGTAGTTGATGAAGTTCGAGACGACGAACTGGGTCAGCGCGAAGCTCAGGCCCGAGACCAGCAGCACCGGCCAGATCCGCAGCATGTTGCGAAAGCCCGCGTACACGGCGATCACATAGAAGGGCAGCAGGACCGCGAAGAAAGGCAATTGCCGCCCGACCATCTTGCCGAGCACATCGGACGGCAGATGCGTGACCGCGCCGAGCACCGTGATCGGCACGCCGAGCGCGCCGAACGCGACCGGCGCGGTGTTGAAGATCAGCGTGAAGGTCAGCGCTTCGAGCGTCGGAAAGCCGAGCATGATCAGCAGCGAGCTCGTGATCGCGACCGGCGTGCCGAAACCCGAAATGCCCTCGAGCAGCGCGCCGAACGAAAAGCCGACCACGACGAGCACGATGCGCCGGTCGTTCGGCAGGTTGTCGATCATCCACAGGCGGAAGGCCTCGAAGCGTCCCGAGCGCTGCGCGATGTTGTACAGCAGGATCGCGGTGAACACGATCCACATCACTGGCCAGATCGCGAACACGACGCCAGCCGCGACCGAGTTGAACGCGAGCCCGACCGGAAACTGCCAGACGAAAATCGCCACGATCAAACCGATGATCAGTCCCGCGAGCGACGCTTGCCACGCGGGCCTGCGCGCCCAGCCGAGCAGCGCGAGCACGGCGATGATCGGCAGCGCGGCGACGATGAACGACGGAAAAAGCGAATTGCCAACCGGAGTGAGTAGTTGATGAAACATCACGTCTCCTTCGTTGTTGTGTAATTCGACGCGGGGGATTGCGCATGACGGCGCGTCGCTCTGATTCGGCGGACGCTCGCAAGTGGCCTCGACAAAGCGGCGTCGCCCGATTTAAGCGGGTGCTGCATGAAACCTTCCAAGGATAGAGCGCCTTACCGGCGCGTCAAGCCGGGAAAGTACGGGCGGGGTATGCGCGGTGGAGGGCGATACGCGCGGAAAAACGACTCATGAAGAAGCGCGCGCGCCGGCAGTTGAAGTGCCGGCGCGTGCACGCTCCGCGACGAAAGAGGACAGGTCAATGCGAGTGGCCGCCCCCATGACCGCCCCCATGACCGCCCCAATGGCCGCCCCAATAACCGCCAATGCCGATCGCAATCGACGGTCCGTAGTAGGCGGGGTAGCCGTAATAAGCGGGATAAGGATAAGCCGGCGGCGGATAGTAGGCGGGATAAACCGGCGGCGCCGCATACACGGGCGCGGGGACCGCATAACCGGGCGGCATGTCTTGCGGTGCGACCTGCATTTGCGCCTGGGCTTGAGGCGGCTGCTGTTGATCGGTCGCCGGCGCGGTTTGGTCGGCTGTGGTCGCGGGCGCGGTCGAATAGTACGACGGGTAATAGCCGGCGGGATAGTAGCCGGCGGGGTAATAGCAGCCTGCAAAAAAGAGACTCGAGGCGAGCACGCAAATCGCGGTGGCGGGACGCGCGAATCTCGCGGAAAAACCGGACGAATCGCGTGGCGTCGAGAGGCGCACCACGCAACGATGGGTGACGACGCGGGACTTCATGGCGCGCTCCTCGATGAACCGATGCCGCCTTGCGCGACGTCGTTATGAGGAGCTTACGCTCTTGCCGCGGCAGCGCTGTGGCAAAACCGCAACCGCATATTTCAGCCTATTCCCACGTGCGTTGTCGGGACGAGGGCGCACCGCATCCGCCGCCCTCGGCAGTCCGGATCGTGGTCCGAAAAAATGGTTTGCTGTCCTGTATGAATCGTTAGACGCGTCATCGGACGCAACGCTCACTTGCCGCTCACTTGCCGACCTGGTTACCGATGACGCCGCCTACCGCCGCGCCGCCCAACGTCGACAAGCCGCTGCCACCGATCGCCGCGCCAGCGGCGCCGCCGACACCCGCGCCGATCGCGGTATCGCGTGTGCGTGGGGACATGTCGCCGCATGCCGCGAGACCCGCGACAAGTGAAAGGGCGGCTGCGACCGTACCAAGACGAGTACCGAGATGACGGATCGATTTCATGATGCTGACTCCGCTCGTTGTTGGAAACAGATGTTTCCTTCTCTCAGCACACAACGTGCCTGCTCGATGCGGTGGAAAAGAAAAGCCCGCCATGCCGGCGGGCTTCGATACTGCACTGCTGGTTCGCGCGAATCGCGCAACCCGCTTATTGCCGCTGATAAATCTCCGCGCCTTGCTTCATGAACTCGATCGACTTTACCTCCATGCCTTTCTTCAGCGCTTCGTCGTCGGTGACGCCTTGTTGCGCGGCGAACTCGCGTACGTCCTGGGTGATCTTCATCGAGCAGAAGTGCGGGCCGCACATCGAGCAGAAATGCGCGACCTTGGCCGAATCCTTCGGCAGCGTTTCGTCGTGGAATTCGCGCGCCTTGTCCGGGTCGAGACCGAGATTGAACTGGTCTTCCCAGCGGAATTCGAAGCGCGCCTTCGACAGCGCGTTGTCGCGCACCTGCGCACCCGGATGACCCTTCGCGAGATCGGCGGCATGCGCGGCGAGCTTGTACGTGATGATGCCGGTCTTCACGTCGTCCTTGTTCGGCAGACCGAGGTGTTCCTTCGGCGTCACGTAGCACAGCATCGCGGTGCCGAACCAGCCGATCATCGCGGCGCCAATGCCCGACGTGATGTGGTCGTAGCCCGGCGCGATGTCGGTGGTCAGCGGCCCGAGCGTGTAGAACGGCGCTTCGTCGCACCAGTCGAGCTGCAGGTCCATGTTCTCCTTGATCAGCTGCATCGGCACATGGCCCGGACCTTCGATCATCACCTGCACGTCGTGCTTCCACGCGATCTGCGTGAGTTCGCCGAGCGTCTTCAGCTCGCCCAGTTGCGCTTCGTCGTTCGCGTCGTAGATCGAGCCGGGACGCAGGCCGTCGCCGAGCGAGAAGGCCACGTCGTAGGCCTTCATGATTTCGCAGATATCTTCGAAATGCTCGTACAGGAAGCTTTCCTTGTGATGCGCGAGACACCACTTCGCCATGATCGAGCCGCCGCGCGACACGATGCCGGTCATCCGGTTCGCCGTGAGCGGCACATATTGCAGACGCACGCCCGCGTGGATCGTGAAGTAGTCGACGCCTTGCTCGGCCTGCTCGATCAGCGTGTCGCGGAAGATTTCCCAGGTGAGGTCTTCAGCCTTGCCGTTGACCTTTTCGAGCGCCTGATAGATCGGCACCGTGCCGATCGGCACCGGGCTGTTGCGGATGATCCATTCGCGCGTTTCATGAATGTGCTTGCCGGTCGACAGATCCATCACCGTGTCGCCGCCCCAGCGGATCGCCCACGTCATCTTGTCGACTTCCTCGCCGATCGACGATGTCACCGCCGAGTTGCCGATGTTCGCATTGACCTTCACGAGGAAGTTGCGGCCGATGATCATCGGCTCGCTTTCCGGGTGATTGATGTTGTTCGGGATGATCGCGCGGCCGCGCGCGATTTCCTCGCGCACGAATTCCGCGGTGATTTCGGTGAGGCCGTTCGGACCGAACGCGCTCGCGCCGAATGCCTGGCCGGGGTGCTGACGGCCCATCATCGCGGCGAGCTTCGCGCCGTTCGGGCCGCTCGTCTTCAAGGTCTCGAGGTACTCGGCACGGCGCTGGTTTTCGCGAATCGCGATGTATTCCATTTCCGGCGTGATGATGCCTTGCTTCGCGTAGTGCATCTGCGTCACGTTCCTGCCGGCAATTGCACGGCGCGGCGTGCGATGCAGTCCCGGAAAACGCAGCTGCGCGGTGGCCGGATCGGCGGCGCGCTCGCGGCTGAAGCTGCTCGACAGACCGGTCAGCGGCTCGGTGTCGCCGCGCTCCTCGATCCACGCCTCGCGCAGCGCGGGCAGACCCGCGCGGATGTCGATCCTGGCGTCCGGGTCGGAGTAGGCGCCCGACGTGTCGTACACGTAGATCGGCGGATTCTTTTCGCCGCCGAAGCTGTCGGGCGTGTCGGCCTGCGAGATTTCGCGCATCGGCACGCGGATGTCGGGGCGCGAGCCGGTCACGTAGACCTTGCGCGAATTCGGCAACGGCGCGACGGCGGCCTCGTCCACGTGGGCTTCGGCGGAAATAAACTTCGGGTTGGCGTTCATGTAAGTCTCCGTACAAAGTGGGGCGGCTAAGCAGGAGACCGAGATGGAAGTAGTCGGAAATCGCGGAGAGGTGAGGCCCTTGAGGCTGGAGCGAAATCCGTACGCTTCCCTGCGCTGGCATTATCCAGATCAGGTTCAAAGGGTATTTCTCACCCACGCAACACGGACCTCCAGCTCCGCGCTACGCAGGACCCCCGCGTTAGCAGCGCACACGATACACCGGCCGCCCGCGGTTTGGCAACCTGTCTGAATGACTCAAAAAAAACTGGTCCGGATGAAACCAGACATCTCCTATGCTTGATTCGAGACCGCATCAGACAGGGCAACTTACAGCGAGGGAACGGCCGCCTTACAGTGAAAAATCGTCGGCGGCTTCAGGCTGATACAGGATTTTGTCGAGCTTGAGCACTTTCTGATCGCCGCTGGGTGGCGTGAAGCGGATGCTCTCGCCGCGGCGCGCGCCGAGCAGCGCGAGGCCTGCCGGCGAGAACACGTTCAGGCGCCCTTGCGCGAAATCGGCGTTGGGCGGATAGACGACGGTCCACGTCATCTGTTCGCCGCTCGCCGTGTCGCTCAGCGTGGCTTGCGAGTTCATCGTGACGACGTCGGCGGGGATGTCGTGCGAGTCGACGATCACCGCGCGTTCGAGCACATCGTCGAGCATGTGCTGCAACTTGGCGTCGGTGGCCGCGTATTTCTCGAGGCGCATCACGTCGAGTTCGGTCAGGTAGCAGGTTTTGATCTTCTTCATCATCAGGACTCCGGATAAGGCGGTCATGGATGGCCGCGTGCAACGACCCATGGGGTGGTCGGCGGATGAGTGGACGAATGGGAGAGCCCGGTGCCCGGCGACGCGGCCCTGGGTATTGGCGGGCTGCGTCAGCGAGGGCGCCGGGCGGCGTGAAGCGGGACCGTTCGGGACGTCTCGCCGGGGCCGTGCGACGCGACGCCCGCGCGCGCGCACTCGCCTGCGCGGCATGGGCGCAAGCGGGCGAGAGCACGGAAAGTCGGACGACGCAGAGCAGTCACGGGCAAAACGACCAGGTGTTGGGGAACAGCGATCGAGAGGTGCCGGGCGACAGAGCGTGAGGCCGCGCGGCAGCAGCGAGACGAAAGTTTGATGTTAGCACGCTGTCTCACGCAGCTCCGTTTGCGACGTCGCGCCCGTCGATTGGCCGTTTTTGTGCGGTGCGAGAAGAAAGCGGTGTGGTCCGCATTGCGTTCAAGCCAGTCAGAGGATTGCCGTTAAACAAAGTGCAGCGAAGGCCGCACTCCGGCGAAGCGATTCGCGGGATGGCGCGTGAATGGCGCGAGGCGACTCGCGCCGATTGACAAAGAGGTGCACATGAAAGCGGAAAGCAGGCGGTGGCGAACGTTCGGTCGCACAGTCGCGGGGGTGGCATTGCTTGCCGCGCCGCTGGCGGCGCCGGCGGCATCGACGGTGACGGGCGGCGTGATCCGGTTCGTGGGGATGATCGTTGCGCCGCCGATGCAGATCAGCGTGGATACGGCGCCCCCTGGCGTCGCCGTCGGTAGCGCGAGCGTGGCGGGTCAGCGCTTCTCGCGCACGGTGACGTTCAGCGCGCCGCCGGGCGTCGTCAGCGGGGCCGATGTCGCGCTCGAAGTGAACGGCGGCACGCAGTCGCGCGATCTGGTGGCGGCGCGTTTCGTCGATGGCACAGGGCGCGTCGCGACGGCCCGCGACGGCCACTACGCGGTCGATCGCGCGGGCGGCGTGCTGTCGCTGAACGCGAAGCGCACCGATACGGACACGCGCGTGACGGTGGTGGTCAGTTACGACTGAGTCGCGGGCGAGCTTTGGCTGGCTCATCCCGCGCCGGAAAAAAATTAAAAGAGGCTTGTCATAACCGGCCGCGCGGCTCGACAAACGTGCAGATTACAATCGGAGCACGTCATGTCGACCGCGCACAATCGCTCGATACTTCAGCGCTTTACGACTTTTTCGACGCCCGCCGTCGGCCTCGCGCTTTTTCTGCTGAGCGGTTCTGGCATCAGTGCGGCCGACGCGGCCGGGCCCCTATGCGCCACGCACAGCCCCGCGCACCGCGTCGCGCTCGTCGAGCTGTACAGCAGCGAGGGCTGCGATAGCTGCCCGCCCGCCGACCGCTGGCTCAGTCAATGGAAAAGCGACGGCACCGCGCACGGCATCGTGCCGCTCGCGCTGCACGTCGACTACTGGAACAGCCTCGGCTGGACCGACCGCTTTTCCCAGCATCGCTTCACCGAACGTCAGCAAACGCTGACGCGTCTCGCGGGCGCGCACACGCTCTATACGCCGGAAGTGTTCGTCGCCGGCCGCGAGCTGCGCGACTGGTCGCAACGCGACAGTTTCGAGCGCCGCATCGACGAGCTCGTCGCCGAACCCGCCCAGGCGAGCGTCGCACTTGCGCTGAGCCCGCGTGCGCCCGGCGCGTTCGATGTCGATGCGCAGTTCAGCACGACGGCAGCCGCCGCCACGGGTGCGTTGAGCGCCTATCTCGCGATCTATGAGAACGCGCTGACGACGCAGGTCGGCGCGGGCGAAAACCGCGGCGCGACGCTGCATCACGAGCGCGTCGTGCGCGCCTGGTTCGGGCCGGTGCCCCTCGTCTCCGGTCACGCGCGGATTCATCAGGACATCGATGTACACGCTGCGAGCGTCGATGCGCAAGCCGATCCGAGCGCCAACGCCGCCGACCGCTTCGGCGTGGTCGCGTTCGTCGAAAGCGACGCGAGCGGCGACGTGCTGCAAGCGACCGACCTTCCCGCGTGCCGTTGATCGACCTCGCGCGCGCCGCATTCACTACCGCTGCTCGAGGAGAGCCCCATGTCCACACCCCACGCCCTGCGCCCCAGCGCACCCGCCGCGCCCGCCGCGCCGAAGCGCGGCGTCATTCATCCGCTGTGGCTGCGCATCACGCATTGGCTGAATGCGCTCGCGGCGATCGTGATGATGCTGTCTGGCTGGCGCATCTACGACGCGTCGCCGATCTTCCCGGCGTTCAGCTTTCCGACCGCGATCACACTGGGCGGCTGGCTCGGCGGCGCGCTGCAATGGCACTTCGCGGCGATGTGGCTGCTGGTGTTCAACGGCCTCGTGTATGTCGCGCTGAATCTCGCGAGCGGGCGCTTCGTGCGCAAGTACCTGCCGCTGACGCCGCGCGCGGTACTGCGCGATTTCGTCGCCGCGTTGCGCGGGAAGCTGTCGCATGGCGATCTGCGCGTCTACAACGCGGTGCAGAAATTCGCCTACCTGTTCGCGATCGCCGATCTGATCGTGCTCGTGCTATCGGGGCTCGCGATCTGGAAGTCGGTGCAGTTTCCGCTGCTGCGCGAACTGATGGGCGGCTACGACAACGCGCGCATCGTGCACTTCAGCGCGATGTCGCTGCTGGCCGCGTTTCTCGCCGTGCATCTGGCGATGGTCGCGCTCGTGCCGCGCTCGTTGCTCGCGATGTTGCGCGGACGTTGAGCCCGCGGCTGCCCACGCGCATGCTCACGCTCATGAAATCGCAACGCGAATTCCAAACGGATACCGAATCATGAACAAGCCGATAGAGAAACCAGCGGACCCATCCACACATCGTGTGAGCCACAAGCTCGACCGCGCGTCGATCCTGCTCGATGCGAAGCGCGAACTGGCGATGCCGTCGCGGCGCCTGTTCGGCAAGCAGCTCCTGACGCTCGGCGGCCTGTCGATGCTGACCGGCTGCTCGCTGACCGACGACGCTTCCGTGAACCATTTTCTCACCGCCGTGTCGCGGCTGAACGATCGCGCGCAGGCCGCGCTGTTCGATCCGAAGCAGCTCGCGCCGACCTACACCGAAGCGCAGATCACGCGGCCGTTTCCATTCAACGCGTACTACGGCATCGACGACGTGCCGCACGTCGACGGCTCAGATTATCAATTGAAGCTGAGCGGTCTCGTAACCGGCCAGCGCGTGTGGACGCTGCCCGAGCTGTACGCGCTGCCACATGCCGAGCAGATCACGCGACATATCTGCGTCGAAGGCTGGAGCGCGATCGGCCGCTGGGGCGGCACGCCATTCGGCGATTTTCTGCGGCGCGTCGGCGCGGACACGACGGCGAAGTACGTCGGCTTCAAATGCGCGGACGACTACTACGAAAGCATCGACATGCCGACCGCTTTGCATCCGCAAACGCTGCTGACGTTTTCCTACGACGGCGAACGGCTGCCCGCGAAATACGGCTACCCGATGAAGCTGCGCATGCCGACCAAGCTCGGCTACAAGAATCCGAAGCACATCGTCGAAATATTCGTCACCAACACGTATCCCGGCGGCTATTGGGTCGACCAGGGCTACAACTGGTTCGGAGGCTCCTGACGCATGCGGGCGCACGCGCGCTTGCGGCAGCGGCTTCGGAAGCACGCCGGCTCTCGCCGGCTTCGATTCATCCACCACCAAGGAGTCATCCCATGAAGAAGATTGCAGTTACCACGATCGCGTTGTTGATGCTGGCAAGCGGCGGCACGGCCTTCGCGCAGGCGAGCGGCGCGATGTCGAACGATGAGATGTCGAAGAATGCGATGTCGAAAGATTCGATGTCCAAAGACAGCATGTCGAAGGACGGCACGAAAAAGGACACGATGAAGCACGACTCGATGAAAAAGGGCGGCGACGCGATGAAGCACGAGGCGTCGGGCGCGATGGGCAACTGAGTCGGCGTCGAGCGTGCCTAGCGATCCTTTCGATGTATGGCCGCGCATCGAAAGGATCCGACACTGACCGCAAGCCGGGGATGCGTCCCCGGCTTTTCTGTTGCGGGAAACCAAAAAGTTACGATTCTGTCGCGTGGCGTTCTCGGCGCTTACTGCATAATGCGGTGCGCGCCGCGGCCTTGCCAACCTTGCCGCCGCGCAGCGCGGCCGCGTTGCATCGTGTCGTTCTGACCGGCGCGGCCGCCACCGCCGTTTCTGGCGCTTCCGGCGCCGCCCATCGTCTTACCGTTCCACCCGACATGTCCGCCAGCCTCGCCCGTCCGACCGCATCGCCGATGCGGTGCCCGCCATCCCGCCCGAAAGGTATCGACGCAGGCTCGGCGCCTCGCGGGCATCGAGCGCATCGCGCGGGTCGAGTGGCGACGGCGGACTGAAGCATGTCGCTGCAACGTTCAGCTTTTTCTCCGCGCGGCTGGCCGCTGCGTCTGCCGCAGTCGCGCAACGGGCGGATCGCGCTCGCGCTTGCCGTCGTTTATCTGGTGTGGGGCTCGACGTACCTCGGCGTGCACGTCGCGCTCGGCTCGTTCCCGCCGCTGCTGATGTCGGGCTTGCGCAACCTGTTCGCCGGCATCGGTCTGTTCGTGTTCGCCGCGCGCCGCAAGCCGATCTGGCCGAGCTTCGCCGAAATCCGCAACGCGGGCCTCGTCGGCACGATGCTGGTGGGGCTGTCGAGCGGCATGCTCGCCTACGGCATGCGCACGGTCGGCACCGGCACCGCGGCCGTGATGGTCGCGACCGTGCCGCTGTTCGCGACCGTGATCGCGGCCGTCGCCGGACGCAAGATCGGCCGCGGCGAATGGTTCGCGGTCGGGCTGGGGCTCGCCGGCATCGTGATTCTGAGTCACGGCGACAGCACGCCGGGCTCGACGGGCGGCAGTCTCGCGATTCTGTGCGGCGCGCTGTTCTGGGCCGGCGGCGCGCATCTGGCCGGGCAGCTGAAGCTGCCGTCGGACCTGTTTCTGTCGACCTCGCTGCAGATCGGCCTCGGCGGCGCGATGTCGACGCTGGTCGCGTGGGCGTCGGGCGAGCGGATGCTCGAGCTGCATTTTCTGCCTCTCGTCGCGTTCCTGTATCTGATGTTGATTGGGACGATGGCGGCGTACGTCGCCTACGGTTATCTGATTCGCCACACGAGCCCGATCATCGCGAGCAGCTGCATGTATGTGAATCCGGTCGTCGCGGTCGCGCTGGGCGCGCTGCTGCTCGGCGAGCCGGTCACCCGCTCGACGGTAATCGCGACGATCGTGATTCTGATCAGCGTCGGCCTGTCTTTCTGGTTCGATTACCGGAACAAGCGCAGCGCCTGATAGCGGCGCGGTTCTCGTCGAACCGCGCGCCCGCTGTCAAAGCCTTGCCGCCAGCTCCGCGCCCTCGCGGATCGCGCGCTTCGCATCGAGCTCGGTCGCCGTGCCGTTTCATCGCGTTCTGAAAACGCGTCGCGTCGAGTGCCAGCCAGCACGCAATCATTCACGAAAAAAAAGCCCGCAGCGGAATCCCGCGACGGGCTTTGCAAATCCCGCTGCCATGTGCCGGCTTATTTCGCCTTATCCGCCTCGTTCGTGATGGCGTGGCCGCCCTTCGAAATATCTTCGCCGGCGCCCGCCATCGTGTTGCAGCCGGTGACAAGCATGGCGGTTCCTGCGAGCACAAGCAAAGCGATCAGTCGAGTCATGAAACTTCTCCTTGTCGAGAATGCATCGGTTGATGTCGTCCGACCGGGGCCATGCCAGTCGATCAGGTCTCGATCCGGTTTCGAACCGGTCTGATTGCATGGTAAAAAAAGGGCGGGGGCGGCGCTGTCGGCCGTGCCGCGATTTTGTCGTAGGCGTGCTCCGGTGTTGGCGTCGGCGCACTCCTACAACGGCTTGGGGGCGCTGCGGCGAGCATCTGTCAGACGGGGCTTTGCGACGAAGTGGGCGGCGTGGCCGGCGAGGTCAGCGGCTGATCGACCGAAGGCGTCGCGGCGCTTGCGCTCGGCATCACGACGTCGATGTCGGTGCCGTATTGCGCGCCACGGCGGATGTCGAAGCGCCCGCCATGCGCGGCCACGCGCTGACGCATGCCGAGCAGGCCGTGCGTATGTGTGCGCTTCAGGTCGGCCGGCATGATGCCGACGCCGTTGTCCGCGATATGCAGCGCGACCTCGCCGTCGCCGACCCGCAATGCGATTGCGACCTTCGAGGCCCGCGCGTACTTGGCGGCGTTCGTCAGCGATTCCTGCGCGACCCGAAACAGCGCGATTTCGGTCTGCTCGTCGAGCTGGATATCGTCGGCGGGCAGGTGCAGCTCGAGCGTCCAGTTGTTGCGCTGCGCGGCTTCGTCGGCGAGCGTGCGCAGCGCGGTAACGAGCCCGAAATTGGCCAGCACGGTCGGCCGCATGTCCTCGATGATGCGCCGCTTCAACGCGATGCCCTGGTCGAGATTGGCGAGCGCGCGCTGCAGCTTGTCGGCGATGTCCGGCTCGCTGTCCTTCAGCTTGCGGCGCGCCCATGCGACGTCCATCCGGCATGCGGTCAGAATCGCGCCGAGTTCGTCGTGCAACTCGCGCGCGAGCTGGGTCTTTTCGTTTTCGCTGACCGCCTGCAGATGCCAGCCGAGCGCTTCGAGCTGCCGCGTGCGCTCGTTGACGAGCTGGTCGAGTTCCTCCTGCTGCGTGATCAACTGACGCTGCGCGCGCGCCTGCCGGTCGATCTGGATGCCGAGATTGCGAAACAGCAGAATGAACAGCACGATGTTCAGCGCCGACAGACCCGCCGCGCACAGCGTCGACAGCCGCTGGTCGGCGCGGCTCGCGGCCAGCGCGTGCTGAGCGCGGCGCTCCTCGTTGTCGCGCAGCAGCGCGAGCGTACTGTCGATCAGCGACGCGTCCGCCGGGTTGACGTCGCTCGCGCTTCCGCATGCGCCGAGATCGAGCGGATGCGGCGCGGCGTGCTGCATCGCAGCGGCGCCCGCGCCGATGCGCGCGTCGATCAGCGCGAGAATCTGCGTGAAGCTCGCGAGTTCCGCGCTGTCCGCGCGGCCGCCGCGATAGAAGTGGTCCAACTGCTGGGTGGTGTCGCGGATGCGCGCGGCGCTCGCGCAGAACGCGTGGGCGGAGGCGTCGTCCTTCGTCAGAAGAAACTGGTTTTGTTGCGCGGTGAGGCGCGACAGCTCGCTCGCGAGTGTGCTCAGTCGCACGGTGACGTCGCGCGCTTCAAGCGCGGTCTCATACTCGGCGGTGATGCGCTGACGCGCGGTCTCCAGAATCACGAGGCCTCCCACCGTGATCACGATCGCCACCGTCATCGCGATCGCCCAGCTGCGATTGCGCATCCACTCGGCGAGCCGCGCCGTGGCGCGCGCGCCAGGTTGTTCCGGCGGGTTCTGCAGATTCGACACTTTCGGCTCCAGAAAGAGGGCATCGACTCCGGCATCGACTCCGGCATCGCGCGAAGCCGCGCGCGTAATGTCGTCGTAATCCAATGTAAGCGGATTCTCACACGAAAAACGGCGAGCGTCGGAATGCGCGCGGCGCCGCGCATCGATAGCATGGACCCGATCGTTCATGCAATGTTTCGGGAGGAAGCCATCATGTTGAAGTGGGCACTGTTCTTCGCGATCGTCGCGGTGATCGCCGGTCTTCTCGGCTTCACCGGCATCGCGGCCGGCGCGGCGGCGATCGCGAAGTTCCTGTTCTTCGTCTTTGTCGTGCTGTGCGTGGTGTTCCTCGTGCTGGGCTTCGTCGTGACGAAGAAAATGATCGATTAGCGCGGCCATCGCGGTGGCGGCAAGCCGCGCCCTCACAGCAGGCGAGCGATTTGCTGGTAGTCGATTGGAAGGCCAACAAAAGGGAGAAATGCCATGCTTCACTATGCCATCGTCTTCTTCGTGATTGCGATCATCGCAGCCGTGTTCGGCTTTACCGGCATCGCGGCCGGCGCGGCCGAAATCGCGAAGATCCTGTTCTACATCTTCCTCGTCGTGTTCGTGGTCACGTTGCTGCTCGGCGTGTTTCGAACCTAGCCGCGCGAGCCGGATGAACGCAACATGAGGTAGGCAGCGAAGTACGCAATGTAGAAACAGGTAGTCAACAAGGCGCGTGAACGCGCGGCGTTTGAATCCCCGATTGAGGCGCCCGCGTTCGAAGCGCGCCGTCATTCCACCCTGGGCGCATCAGGCGCGATTCGTGCCGATGCGCGATTCCCCCAAATACCGGATAAAGGAGAAGTTCGATGGCGAAGCAATCTGGCGAGACGTTCGTGATGGACATCAAGAAGATCCGCGAGGACGCGCGCAAGCATATGTCGGATGGTCCGGTCACGCAGAGCTATGGCGCGAATCGCGAGACGGTGCTCAAGCTGCTCAATGACGCGCTCGCCACCGAGATCGTCTGCACGCTGCGCTACAAGCGCCATTACTTCATGGCGAAGGGCATCAATTCCGAAGCGGTCGCGACGGAATTTGCCCAGCACGCAACCGAGGAGCAGGAGCACGCCGATCGCATCGCCGAGCGCATCGTGCAGCTTGGCGGCGAACCGGATTTCGCGCCGGACGGCATCAAGGCGCGCGCGCATTCGGAATACAAGGAAGGCACCGATCTGACCGACATGATTCGCGAGAACCTGATCGCGGAGCGCATCGCGATCGACACGTACCGCGAGATCGTACGGTATCTCGGCGAGAAGGACGTGACCACGCGCCGGCTGTTCGAGGAGATTCTCGCGGTCGAAGAAGAGCATGCCGACGATATGGCGGATCTGCTCGCGGGGCGCGAGTAGCGCACCAGGCGACAGGGAAGCGTCGAGGACCGGGTCGCGGGCGAACTCGGGAATGCCGGCAGCTGCGGTGCGAAGCCGCCTTGGCATTCCGCGTCCGGCCGTGGCCCCGGATCATTACAATGTCCGCATCGGAGCGACTCCCTTTGCACGGAACCCAACCGATGATTCGAGTGCTGATAGCTGACGATCATGCGATCGTTCGAGGTGGATTCAGACAGTTCGTCGCCGACGAGCCGGACATGTGCGTCGCCGCGGAGGCCGCCACCGGCGAGGAAGCGATCGGCCTCGTGCGCGAGCAGGCATTCGACGTCGTGCTGCTCGACATCGCGATGCCGGACAAGAACGGCATCGATACGTTGCGTGTGATCAAGCAGGTGCGTCCCGAGCAGGGCGTGCTGATTCTATCGGGCTATCCCGAGAGCCAGTACGCGATCAATCTGCTGCGCGCGGGCGCGAACGGCTATCTGAACAAGGACTGCGAGCCGGAAGAAATCGTGCGCGCGATCCGCTCGGTCGCGCGCGGGCATCGCTATCTGTCGGAGGCGGTCGCCGATACGCTTGCCGACAATCTCGACAAGCCTGCCGCCGGGCGTCCGCATGAAGCGCTGTCGGAGCGCGAATTCCAGATCTTCTGCAAGCTCGCGGCCGGCCAGTTGCCGACCGAGATTGCCGAAGAGCTGCATCTGTCGGTCAAAACGGTGAGCACGTATCGCGCGCGGGTGCTCGAGAAGATGCGTCTCGCGAACAACGCGGACCTCACGTATTACGCGATCAAGAATGGCCTGATCGAATGACGGACGATCGAGATATCCCGATGAACAGCGAATCGAACCCCGCTACCGAGTCAGCCAGCCGCGCGCCGTTGCGCGTGCTGCTGATCGAGGATTCGCCGCTGATCCGCCGCAGCCTCGTGGAGGCGATCGATGCGTCGGGCCTGCTGCGCGTGGCCGCTTATGCCGATTCCGCCGATCAGGCGATCGCGCTGCTCGGCGACGAAGCGTTCGACGCGGTGATCGTCGATTTGCAACTGAAGCTGGGCTCGGGCGTGCCGGTGCTCGCGTATCTGCAGCGCGAGGGGTTGATCGATTCGATGTTCGCGGCGGTGCTGACCAATCACGCGTTGCCCGCGTACCGCGAGCGCTGCGAGCAGTATGGCGTGCGGCACTTTTACGACAAATCGTTCGAGTTCGATCGCGTGCTCGATGCGCTGCATGAGTATGCGTTGGGGAGGGGTGGCGGGGTGTAACGACTCGACCGTGGTTGGCGTTTCTAGTCCTGTTTCCACACTCCGCGCTTCATCGCTTCTTCGAGCATCCCAAGGGTAAGCGAACGTCCGCCGAGCAATTCTCGCGCGCTGGAACTGAACGGGGACTTCAACGCGGCCACAACGATGTCGCGCTTTCGCATGTTGGCGGATGGAACGTGGTAAGCGACGTCGAAATCGCGCAGGTCCACGTGGAAGCGGTCAGCCCATGCCTGCATCACCTCGACGATTTTCGCCGGCTCCCAATCCAGATCGTGATACAGATCCATGTCACGGGTCAGCTTGTCGTCGAGAGGCAGCCCGGCGGGAGTGCGCATTTCGCGGATGAACCGAGCGAGATCGAGCCACGTGTCGTTCATTACAGACGATCCTCCGGCTGATATCAATGCCCAGCCCGCGCCGGCAACCGCAAATGATTCCACGCGCCGAGCCCGGCAAACGCGATCCCCGCGATAGTCACGCCGACCCACCCGAACACCGGCCACACGATCGCGCCGACACCCGAGCCCAGCGCCCCGCCGATGAAATACGCGACCATGTACACGGTATTCACGCGGCTGCGCGCATCGGGCTTCAAGGCGTAGATGCGCGACTGATTCGAAATCTGCGCGGCCTGCACGCCGATGTCGAGAATGATCACGCCGACCACGAGTCCCGCGATGCTCTTCGCCGACGCACCGAAGATCACGAACGCGATCACGACCAGCACGAGCGACACGGTGATGATCGCGCGCGGCCCACGCCGGTCGGCGAACTTGCCGGCGAGCGGCGCGGCCAGCGCGCCGGCCGCGCCGACGATACCGAACAGCCCTGCCGCTTGCGGCCCGAGATGAAACGGCGCGCCCGCGAGCAGCAGCGCGAGCACCGACCAGAAAATGCTGAACGCGCCGAACAACGCCGCACCGGTCAGCGATGCCTCGCGCAGCGCGCGATGCTCGGTTACCAGGTGCCACATCGACACGAGCAGCTTGCCGTACGGCAACGTCGAGGTCGGCTGACTCTTCGGCAAACGCAAAATGATGACGACCGCGAGTGCGAGCAGCGCGACGACGGATACGCCAAACACCGCGCGCCAGCCGAAGTATTCGGCGACGATGCCCGCCGCGGTCCGGGCGAGCAGGATGCCGAGCAGCAGGCCGCTCATCACGGTGCCGACCGCGTGGCCGCGCTCGGACGGCGGCGCGAGTTCGGCCGCGAACGGCACCGCCTGTTGCGCGATCGTCGCGAGCACGCCGATCGCGAGACTCGTGACGATCAGCACCGCGAGCGTCGGTGCCGACGCCGCAATGACGAGCGCGACGCACATGCCGGCGATCTGCAGCAGGATCAGCAGACGCCGGTCGAAGCGATCGCCGAGCGGCGCGAGCAACAGCATGCCGGCGGCGTAGCCGAGCTGCGTGACGGCCGGCACCGCGCCGACCCATGACGCGCTGCCCGGAAACGACTGGCGGAAGTTATCGAGCAGCGGCTGGTTGAAATAGATGTTTGCGACCGAGACACCGGCGATCGTCGCGAGCAGCAGCAACACGCCGCGCAACGACCGGGCGGAGGAAGCGGAAGTGGAAGCGTCGGAAGTGGACATGACAGGGGCGGATCGACGGACCGGCCCATGCGCGGTCCTCAAGCGTGCCGATCATACCGGAGCGGCGGGGTTCGTGCTGACGGCCGCGCGAGGCTCGCCCGCGCAGCCGGTATCAGGCGGTTGCAAAGTGTGTCCGGTGGTTCAGTCGATCAACGCGCCAGCGTCGTAGAACGGATACGGGCCGTCGGCCGCGTCGACATACGCATGATGCGTGACGATGCCCGTCGCCGGATCGTAGTAATGGAGCGCATACGCGGGCGGCTCCATCACGAACGCCGATGGTCCGTCCTCGCGAAAATCGAGCGCCACCTGGTGCGCGGGCGCTGGAATCGCGCTCGCGATCGTGCCGCCGAAGCGCACGAACATCGACCGATGCACGTGCCCGCAGAGCACGCGCTCGACGTTGGGATGCTGTGCGATCAACGCCGCGAGCTTGTGCGACGCCGCCCGGTCGAGCCGGATCTCGTCCATATGCCCGATGCCGCACGCGAACGGCGGGTGATGCAGCGCGACCACGACCGGCTTGCCGCGCGCCGCATCGAGCTGCCGCTCGAGCCACGCGAGCCGCGTGTCGCACAGCATGCCGGCGCTCGAACCGGGCACCAGCGAATCGAGCGCGATCACGCGCAGCGGGCCGACGTCGAGCGCGTACTGCACGAACTCGCCGCCGCTCAGCAATTCCTCGCGCTCGGGAAACGCCGCGCGCAGCGCGTCGCGTTCGTCGTGATTGCCGACCATCAGGAAGTAGGGGATCGCGAGCGGCGCGAGCAGTGTTTTCAGGCGTGCGTACTGCTGGGGGTCGCCCTGATCGACGAGGTCGCCGGTGATCAGCACCGCGTCGGGGCGCGGGGTGAGCGCGTTGAGCGCGTCGACGCAGCGCGCGAGGTAGGGGGCGGTATCGACGCGGCGATACGCGAGTGCGCCGGGTTGCTTGATATGCAGGTCGCTAATTTGAGCCAGCAGCATGACAGAGGTCCTTCGGGTTGCTTCATGTCGGGCGCCAGGATGCGGCGCTGTTTTTACCTACGATAGCGCAATCAGTGCGTCCGGCTCGATCGAGATGCCGACCGGCGTGCCGCGCGCGAGCTCGATGCGGCCCGCGACGTCGACGAAGAGCGGCTCGGGCGCGGCACCGCCAATCGTCAGCCGCGTGCGTTCGCCGAGGAACGCGGTGCTTTCGATCTGGCCGCGCAGCTGCGCGAGCGCGGGGTCGGTGAGCCGGGCATCCTCGGGGCGAAAGAAGATTTCGTGCGCGCCGCGTGCGTTCGACGCATGCGCGGGCAACGGCACGGCGCCGCCGCTCGTCGCGAGCATGCCGTCGCGGGGCTCGCCTGCGACACGGTTGATCGTGCCGACGAACTGCGCGACCGTGCGATTGGCCGGACGATAGTAGATGTCGCGCGGCGAACCGATCTGCTCGATGCGTCCCGCGCTCATCACGACGATGCGATCGCCGAGCTCCATCGCTTCGGCCTGATCGTGCGTCACGTAGACGGTCGTGATGCCGAGTTCGCGCAACAGCGCGTTCATCTCGCTGCGCAATGCGTCGCGCAGACGCGCGTCGAGCGCGGTCAGCGGTTCGTCGAGCAGCAGCACGCGCGGCTGCACCGCGAGTGCGCGGGCGAGCGCCACACGTTGACGCTGGCCGCCCGACAGTTGATCGATCGGTTTGTCGGCGTGCGCGATGAGCCGCATCATGCCGAGCAGTTCGTCGACGCGTTGTCGCGCGACTGCGGCCGGCACGCGTTTGATCTTCAGGCCGTAGCCGATGTTGCCGCGCACGGTCAGGTTCGGAAACAGCGCGTAGCTCTGGAACACCATGCCGACCGCGCGTTTTTCGATCGGCAGCGTGGTCACGTCGTCGTCGCCGAATGCGATGCGGCCGCCCGCGTCAGGTGTTTCGAGGCCCGCGATCAGGCGCAGCGTCGTCGTCTTGCCGCAGCCCGACGGTCCGAGCAGCACGAGGGTTTCGCCCGCGCCGATCGTCAGGTCGAGCGGTTCGAGCACGCGCGTGCCGCGAAACGTTTTGGCGCACTGCGTGAGCGTGATGGGAACCGAGGTCAGTTTCATGGTGTGTCGATGGGCTTCGCGGAAGAGGCGGCGCCGCGCTTCTTCGACGCGCTGCGCTGGCCGGTCGCATCGACGCCGAGCCATTGCATCGCGACGAGCAGCGGCATCGTCATGATGAAGAACAGGATCGTGTACGCGCTGCCGATCTCGATGCGCATCGACGCGTAGGTGTCGGCCAGGCCGACCGGCAGCGTCTTCGTGTCGGGCGTGTGCAGCATCCACGTGAGGTTGAATTCGCCGATCGACAGCGTGAGCACCGCGAGCGCGCCCGCGACGATGCCTGGCCGCGCGTTCGGCAGCACGATCGTGACGAAGCGCGTGAAGAAGCTCGCGCCGAGGCTCGCCGCGCCTTCTTCGAGCGTGCGCAGATCGCTGCTCGCGCAGACCGCCGCGACTGCGCGCACCATGAACGGCAGCGTGAACACCACATGCCCGACGACGATGAATGCGGCGCTCATCCGAAACGCCGTGAAGCCGCCGTAGATCACCAGCAGCGCGAGTGCCGATGCGAGGCCGGGCAGCGCGATCGGCAGCACCAGAAACTCCTCGACGATGCGTGCGAAGCGCGTCTTGCTGCGCGCGAGCACATAGCCCGCGGGCACGCCGGTCAGCAGCGTGACGACGAGCGTCGCCGCGGCCACTTCGAGCGATAGCCACACCGAGTCGTGATACTGGGTCCACACTTCGACGAGCCAGCGCAGCGTGAGCCCGCTCGACACGCCCTTGAAGTAGTTGACCGTCAGCCCGGCGACGATCGACATGACGACCGGCACGATCAGGAACGCGCACAGCAGTAGTGTGACGAACCATTGACCCGCGGCGAGCCATGTTCGCGTGGAAGGCCACGCGCGTCGCGCGCGCGGTCCCGCTGCCGGTTGCGAAGACGGCGAAGGGGCGGTGATTGAGTTCATAGGTAGGTAGTCGTTGCGTTCGCGAACGCGCGGCTCCGGCGACGCGCCGTTCACGCGCTCGCCGCCACGCCCGAACCGCTCGCGCTGCGCGCGATCGCCAGCACTGCCCACGTGACGATGCCCAGCACGATCGACAGGCCCGCGGCCGTCACCATGTTCGCGTTCAGCGTGAACTCGGTATAGATGGTCATCGGCAGCACGTCGATGTCGGTGGCGAGCGTGAACGCCGTGCCGAACGCGCCCATCGCGGTCGCGAAGCACACGGCGCCCGCCGCGATCAGTCCGGGCGACAGCGCCGGCAACACGATGTCGCGCATGATGCGCCACGGCGATGCGCCGAGCGAGCGCGCGGCCTCTTCGAGCGATGCATCGAGCTTGGTCGCCGAAGCCATCACGGTGACGATCACGCGCGGAATCGAGAAGTACAGATAGCCCAGAAACAGGCCGCTCATCGAATACGCGAACACCCAGCGATCGCCCGCGAGTTTCAGCGACAGCGCGCCGATCAACCCTTGACGTCCCGCGAGCATGATGACCATGAAGCCCACGACGACACCCGGAAACGCGAGCGGAAACGTCAGCAGCGCGAGCAGCGTGCGCTTGCCGGCGAACTCTCGACGCGCGAGCAGCAGCCCCGCGATCACCGACAGCACCAGCGTGGCCGCCGTGACCCCCGCCGCCAGCACGACGGTCGCACCAAGGCTCGACATGTAACGCGCATTCGTCAGCATTGCGCGATACGTCGCGAACGCATGGCCGCCGCCGGAGAGCTGCGCGAGCGCGACCATCGGCAGCAGCCAGAACGCGATGAAGACCGCGAGCGCGGGCGCGAGCAACGTGATGCGCCAGCGCAGCGGGAACGTGACGTCGTTCAATGCATCACCTGTAGATAGCGCTCGCCGAAGCTCGACTGCTTGTCGGCCATCTTCGCGAAGTCGACCGGCTTCGCGCGCGCGTATTCGCTCGCGGGCAGGAACTGCGCAGCCGTCTCGGCGCTCATCGTGCTCGCGCGCACCGGCCGCAGATACGCCTGCGCCCACAGCTTCTGGCCTTCGTCGGACAGTACGAAATCGAGCACCTTCTTGCCGTTCGCTTCGTGCGGCGCGCCCTTCACGAGGCTCATCACGTACGGCACCGAGATCGTGCCTTCCTGCGGAATCACGAACTCGACGTTCGCGTGATCCTTATACTTCGCGCGGTACGCGTCGAAGTCGTAGTCGAGCAGGATCGGAATTTCGCCGGACAGCACGCGCGCGTACGCGGTTTGCTTCGGCACGATCGGCGCGTTCGCCTTGAGCTTTCTGAACCAGTCGAGACCCGGCTCGAAGTTGTCGAGCGTGCCGCCGAGCGCCTGGTTCACCGCGACCGCGCCCGCATAGCCGACGAACGCGCTCGACGGATCGAGATAACCGATCATGCCTTTGTATTCGGGCTTCAGCAGATCGGCCCACGAGCGCGGCACCGGCTTGCCTTCGAGCGCGTCCTTGTTGACGAAGAAGCCGAGCGTGCCCGAGTGGATCGTGAACCAGTAGCCTTGCGGGTCTTTCAGGCCGGCGGGAATGTCGTCCCAGTGCGCGGGCTTGTACGGCTGGATCACGCCCTTGTCCTTGGCCTGGAACGCCGACGATACGCCGAGATACACGACGTCGGCGACCGGACTTTTCTGCTCGGCCATCAGCTGCGCGATCGATTGTCCCGAGTTCTTGTTGTCGAACGGCACGCGAATGCCGGTCTTTTGCTGGATCGCCTTGATCTGGCTCGCCCAGTCGGCCCATTCGGGCGGGCAGTTGTAGCAGATCGCGGTTTCGTCGGCGCGCGCGGCTTGCGGCGCGAGCGCGACGAGCGCCGCGCCGGCGACGAGCAGGCTCGCCGGCAGTGCGGTCGCGGCGGCGCGCGAGAGTTTCTGCCACAGCGGTATGAGCGAGGATGCGAAGCGTGAGGTTGAGCGGGGCACTGCGGGTCTCCCTGTGTCGGATGGGTTGCGAGGGTTGGGAATGACAGCCAGGGCGCGCGTATGCGCGTGCCTTCATTGGGCTTCTTATGCGAGCGGCTTTTCGGTGGTGGCCGCAGCGCTCGGGACGTGGGTCGGCGACGCTTCGTCGAGATTCGCGTGCGAGCCGAGCGCTGCGATCGTCGCGCCTTCGCGCAAGCTGTGCGGCAGCGTCAACGCGCGCGAGGTTGGGCAGAACGCGCGCTCGTCGCGCGCGCCGCCGATGCGTGCGAGCAGGCGCTGCCACGCCGCACAGCCGATTTCGCGATTCGGCGCGCAGATGCTCGCGAGCGCCGGCGACAGCAGTTCGCCCATTGCGAGGCCGTCGAAGCCGAGAATCGACATGTCCTGCGGAATCCTCAGACGCGCGCGGCGCAGGCCGCGCATCACGACCATCGCGAGCAGATCGTTGCTGCAGAAGAGGGCGGTCGGACGGTTTGCGCCGTGCGTCAGGTGCGCGAGCACGGATGGCGCGAGTTCGTCGGCGTTGAAATCGACTTCGAGCGCGGGCGCGGCCGTGAGGCCGGCCTGCTGCATCGCCTGCGTGTAGCCGAGATGACGCTGACGCGCGCGATCCGAGGCCGCGAACGAGCCGGCCAGCATCAGGATGCGACGATGGCCGTGCGCGATGAGCCGGCGCACGCCGTCGTAGGCGGCGAGGCGATTGTCGACCGACACCGACGGGCGGCGCACCGTGTCGTTGTGCATCAGCACGTATAGCAGGCCGTCGCGGTCGAGTTCGTCGAGCAGCGGATGGGTGTCGGCATCGGCGACGGTCAGGATCAGTCCTTCGACGCGATGCTCGCGCAGCGTTTCGATTGCGTGACGTTCACGGTCCACGTCGTACTGCGTGGTCATCAGCATCAGCCGATAGCCTTGCGCTGACGCGAGATCGTCGATGCCTTGCAGGCATTCGGCGAACACCGGGTTCGCGAGCGTCGGCAGAACGACACCGACGAGGCGCGTGCGCTCGCCGCGCAATTGCCGGCCGAGCGGGCTCGGGCGGAAGTTCAGCGCGTCGATCGACTGACGTACCTTGTCGAGCGTGACGGGGTTCACGGTGTGCGGCGCGTTGATCGCGCGCGATACCGTGGCGATGGAAAAGCCCGCGTGGGCGGCGACATCCTTGATCGTCGGCGTCATCGGTTTTCGGCCCGCTGTAATCGTTTTCGTGAGCGGATTATCGGCAACGTTTGTGACTTTGGGATGAATGCGGGTGTCGGGCGCTTTTTTGGGGCTGCCGCGAGGCGATGGTAGAATTCGCGACCACGCGCGATTGCCACCTCTGCCGGGGTGATGAAATTGGTAAACATAGCGGACTTAAAATCCGCCGCCTTCGGGCTTGCCGGTTCAAGTCCGGTCCCCGGCACCACTAGAGTTCACACGGGTTTAGCCGGCGCTATTGCGCCGCCTCGAGTGTGAGGACAAACCCGGCGCTCTGATTGGATTACGGGCGTGGACGGTTCCACACAAATGAGATGCCCGCGTGCGAGCGAGCCGATTCCCTGGATCAGGCATCCGCGTCACGATGGAAGTGCGAACACATCAAGTTCGGGCACGACATGCGCAGCCTACGTCGCGTCATCAATCTACGCGCTTACTTCTCCTCCGATATTTGCGCCATAGTCTCACGATTCCCATATAGGCAAGAACTGTAACGAGCAGTTCGATAACTACCATTGCCGGGATATAAATATCGTCAGGATCGTGCAGACCAAACCCGTTCGCGATGGAAAGCCAGGCAAGCGCCTGGCTTTCGGGCATAGGCCACGGATACGTATGGACATAGCGAGCTGAAACGAGGAAGAGGCCGATAAACAGGGCGACCTTGCAGAGCCTACGGGCAAGTGTTGCCATACGCGACGACCTCCAGCGTTCCATAAGCGCGAAGCCCCGAAGTGCGGACCGGGACAGTGACGGTGTGCAGAAGAGCGCGGCGGATTATTTCGAAGTCACTATAGCTCGGCAGGGTAATACAGCCGAGTGAAAGTCCACTACCGCCGATCGGATGCAGCCTGAACTGTCCGCGCTTGATGCCGTTGACCCATGCAAAGTCATCAATGTTTCCATCGTCACGATAGAGCGCGAACCATTCATTGTGATGAGATGGGCGACCATTAGCCGTATTCCACACGTCTTTCGCGGCAGCAATAGCTGGGTGCGGACGCCGCCTGTAGGGCGGTCCACGATCCAGTATTTCCCGGCCGGGATCGGGCCGTTATCGGGAATGGCTGTGCATCCGCCTCGATCGCGATAAAGTGCGGCCCATAACACTCACTCAGGGGCGACCGCGCCCCCCTCAATTACCAGATGTGCGGCATCGTTGCCCGGCGCGAAGAAGCGCCAGTCCTCGTCATCTTCAACGCCGTCCGGGACCACCACAAGGCGATACCCTCGCGAGAACGAAACGACGATGCCGCCTGCGTCGTCTGCCGATGCATCCTCGACCCTGATAGGCCCTTGCCCTACGAGTATTTCATGCAAGCGCCGGGCCGTGGCGTGCGCCTTTTCATCCGAGCCCCGCAGATCCTCTCTCGTCGCTACGGTGAAGCCCTCTCGTTCGAGCTGCCAGGCACATTGCACATGGAGCGCCCACGCTCCATCCTCCCGACTTCTTCCCCTAAGCGTGTACCGTCGCTGTGGGCCAAATTGCATAGTGACCATGTCTCCCGCATGGCTAACCCAGCTCACATCAATCCCGACGAGCACAGCAAGCCGCCCCGCAATTTCTGTCCTTGTATCAATCATCACCACCTCCAAACATGTGCTGCCCCCGCTCCAACATTTCGTGATACCCGAGGCCTTGCTTACTGATATCGTCATGGAGTTGCCTAGCCTGATTTTTATTCAGCCCCAGCGCCTTTACAACAGCCTTGAACTGCTTGTTTTACGCCTGATTGTTGCGAGGTGTTCCCTCACTACCCGCGACCTGCATGGCGTCCACATTAGGCATGTCCGGCTGATAGTCGAACGGCTGCGCATCGCCAGGCAGCGTTGATGCGCCTCCATCGCCAGCCCTGGTTGCGCGCGCAGCGGCCAACCGGGCTTGCGAGGTGGCCGGATCATACTGGACGGACAGAATGCGTTCACCGTCCGGGTGACTGCCTGTCCTCGCTACGGCATTCCTCAACGGCGTGCTGCTGTCGGGTGACGGAAACAGGCCATTACGCGGGCCTTTAATGGCAAGCAAGTTGCCCCGGCGAACCTCTTCGAGAAGAGCAAGAATGACCCACCAGCCATCGGTGTCAGGGTTTCGGTCCCGTACACCATGAAAAAACAGCCAGTGACAGCCAATGAGATCCTTGACCAGCTTCCGGTCCTCCTGCCACGTCCTACCATTCAATTGGGCAATGTCAAGAAATTCCCTGGTCTCTGCCTTGGCCCTCTGAAGGTCTGCGGCCTTGCCGAGGCACGCCTTGTAGTGCCATTCGTCGCAGATGACATAACGGGCACCCGGTGGCCGCTGGCAGAACAGCTCCACGGAGCGCATCTCAAATACGGACTGGGACATAGGTGTGTCGATGATCTATCTGAAGTCGCTGCTGGGGTTGACAGCAGTAAGATGATTACCTTGTGACAGGCAGTCCGTACATGGGCGACAGCCCAAAATCTCCGCGGCTTTCGATGAAACAGAAAAAGCGCTTCACGAATCTTCGGTACTTCGAACGGAGCGGCATCCGGAAAATGCCCAACCTTGTCCATCAGCGCGACCATGCGTAACATCACCCCCGCCAACCTCACTCCGCCTTCATGTCCCCCCTCAAATACCTCGCCGGCTACCCCGCACCGTTGCAAGACAAGGTGAGAAAGCTGATCGCCGCCGATCAGCTCGGCTCCTACGTCGCGCAGAAGTACCCGAGCACGCACGAGGTGCAAACCGACCGCGCGCTCTACGAGTACTGCGCGGAACTCAAACGCGAACACCTGCGCAACGCCGAGCAGATCGACAAGGTCACTTACGACAGCAAACTCGACGTGATGCGTCACGCGCTCGGCCTGCACACGAGCGTTTCGCGGGTGCAGGGCAGCAAGCTGAAAGCGAAGAAGGAAATCCGCATCGCGTCGTTATTCAAGGCCGCGGCGCCGGAGTTTCTGAAGATGATCGTCGTGCACGAACTCGCTCATCTGAAGGAGAGCGATCACAACAAAGCGTTCTATCGTCTGTGCGAGTTCATGCAGCCGGGTTATCACCAGATCGAATTCGATCTACGTCTGTATCTGACGCATCGCGATCTGGCGAAGAAGACCGTGTGAGGTACGCCGCGCGGCGGGCGCGGCAGGCGCGACAAACGGAGCTGACTTCAAGCCGCCAGGTCCGAGGCATCCTCCACTATGGACGCCGTTAACAACACCGGAATCGACTTCGACGTCGGCGTACCCGCGCCATCCGCGACCGAGGAGAGCGGCACCAGCGGATTCGTCTCCGGATAATAAGCGCCGAGGCAGCCGCGCGGAATGTCGTACTCGACGAGCAGAAAACCGTCCACGCGTCGCTCGATGCCATCGGCCCACACGCTCGTGATATCGACGCGCTGACCAGCCGCGAACCCGAGCATCGCGAGATCGTCCTGGTTGGCGAACAGCACGCGCCGCTGTCCGTACACGCCGCGATAGCGATCGTCGAGACCGTAAATCGTCGTGTTGTACTGATCATGTGAGCGGGTGGTCATCAGCGTCATCAGGCGTTCGCCATGTTGCTTCTTCGCCTGATGAATCGGCGTGTCGAGCGCGATCGCGTGGACGATGAACTGTGCCTTGCCGCTCGGCGTTTTCCAGATGCGATCGCGCGATGCGACGCCGAGATGGAAGCCGCCCGGCTTCTTCAGACGCTCGTTGTAGTCGTCGAAACCGTCGATCACCTTCGCGATGCCGTCGCGAATCAGCGCGTAGTCGCCCGCATGGGCGAGCCAGTCCACCTTGCCGCTGCCCAAAGTCGCATGCGCCATGCGCGCGACGATCGCCACTTCGGAAAGCAGATTGTCCGACGCCGGCTTGTTCATCCCATACGAGATGTGCACCATGCTCATCGAATCCTCGACGCTGACGCCTTGCGCCACGCCGTTCTGAACATCGATCTCGGTGCGTCCGAGCGTCGGCAGGATCAGCGCGTCGCGGCCATGCACGAGGTGGCTGCGATTGAGCTTCGTCGTCACGTGCACGGTCAGATCGCATGCGCGCATCGCGTCCCACGTGCGCGGCGTGTCCGGCGTCGCGATCGAGAAATTGCCGCCCAGCCCGATGAATACCTTCACCTTGCCGTCGAGCATCGCCTGAATCGTGTTGACGACGTCGAGTCCGTGCTCGCGCGGCGGCGCGAAGTCGTAGGCTGCGCCGAGCTTGTCGAGAAACGCTTCAGTAGGCTTTTCCTCGATACCGACCGTGCGGTCGCCCTGCACGTTCGAGTGGCCGCGCACCGGGCACAGCCCCGCGCCGCGCCGGCCGATATTGCCGCGCATCATCATCAGATTCGACAGCAGCTGTACCGTCGCGACCGAGTTCTTGTGCTGCGTGAGACCCATGCCCCAGGTCGAAATCACCGCGCGGCCCTTCACGTAGATATCGGCGAGCTTCAGCACCTCATCGAGCGGCACGCCTGCCTCGGCGACGATCGTGTCCCAGCGCTCGGCGCGCAGATCGTCGGCGAAGGCAGCGAAGCCGACTGTGTGCTGGGCGATGAAGCCGAAGTCGAGCACGCGCTCGAGGCCCGACACGAGCGCTTCGTCATCCAGTTCGAGCACGCGTTTGGCGACGCCCTTGATCAGCGCGAAATCGCCGCCGACCTTCGGACGGATGAATACCGAGCTGATTTTCGTGCTGCCCATCGTCAGCATTTCGACCGGATGCTGCGGGCTGGCGAAGCGTTCGAGGCCGCGCTCCTTCAGCGGATTGATCGACACGATCGTGGCGCCGCGCTTCGCGCATTCGCGCAGCTCGCCGAGCATGCGCGGATGGTTGGTGGCCGGATTCTGGCCGAAGATCAGCAGCGTATCCGCGTGTTCGAAGTCATCGAGCGTGACCGTGCCCTTGCCGATGCCGACCGTGTGCGGCAGGCCACGGCTCGTCGCCTCGTGGCACATGTTCGAGCAATCGGGAAAATTGTTGGTGCCGTACATGCGCACGAACAGCTGGTACAGGAACGCGGCTTCGTTGCTCGCGCGGCCCGAGGTATAGAACGCGGCGCGGTCAGGATCGTCGAGACGCTTCAGATGGCTCGCGATCAGCGCGAATGCGTCGTCCCAGCCGATCGGCACATAGCGGTCGCGCGCGGCGTCGTAGACGAGCGGATCGGTCAGGCGGCCGTGCTGCTCGAGTTCGAAGTCGGATTGCGTCATCAGCTCCGTGACGCTGTGCCGCTCGAAGAACGCGGGCGTCACGCGCTTGCCGGTGGCCTCGGCGGCCACGGCCTTCACGCCGTTTTCGCAGAACTCGAATGTCGACGCGTGCTCGCGATCCGGCCACGCGCAGCCGGGGCAGTCGAAGCCGTCAGGCTGGTTCTGCCTGAGCAGCGTGCGGTAGTTGCCGCCCGCGACCTTTTCCTTGAGCAGGTTGATGGCGACATACTTCAGCGCGCCCCAGCCAGCGGCGGGGTGCTTGTACGGCTCGATGCGGGCTTCGGCTTGTGTTTCGTTCTTCATGACGTGGCGGTGGACAGATTCGACAGGCTTTGCAGCCCAATGCTGGAGAGCGTACTGTGTTCCACCAACCACGTTGGATACAGAAAATCGGAAAGAATAGGCGTACAGTTGCGCGACGATGCCTGAAGCCGCCCGAATCCACCCGAATCGCATGAAGCTCTACGAAAAACTCGCCGACGAAATCACCGAAGCCGTGCGCCGCGGCGTGTTCGCGGCCGGCGAGCGGATTGCGTCGGTGCGTCAGGCGAGCCAGCAGCACGGCGTCAGCATCAAGACGGTGCTGCACGCGTATGCGCTGCTGGAGAGCCGCGGCATCGTCGAGAGCCGGCCGCAGTCTGGCTATTTCGTGCGCGACGCGGCCGCGCGGGCGCTCGCGCCGGCGCCCGCCGCGGCCCGCGCGGGCCGCGAGTCCGCGCCGCCGCCAGTGCCCGCGACGGTCGATGTGAGCCGGCTCGTGCTGTCGACGCTACGCAGCATCCGCGCGCACGACGCCGTGCCGTTCGGCTCGCCGTATCCCGATCCGTCGCTGTTCCCGTGGCGGCGCATCAACCAGTACGCCAACGCGATCGCGCGGCGGCACGCGAGCTGGAATCTGATCGACGATCTGCCGCCGGGCAACCCCGAGCTGATCCGACAGATCGCGCGGCGCTATGCGGAAAACGGTCTGCCGGTCGATCCGGGCGAAATCGTGATCACGCTCGGCGCGACCGAGGCGATCAACCTGAGCCTGCAGGCGGTCGCCAAGCCGGGCGACACCGTCGCGGTCGAGTCGCCGACCTACTACGCGATGCTGCACGCCATCGAGCGCCTGGGCATGCGCGCGATCGAGGTGGCGACGCATCCGGTCGACGGCATCGACATCGACGCGCTCGCGAAGGCGATCGCGCGGCAGAAGATCGCCGCGTGCATGGTGATGCCGAATTTCCAGAATCCCCTCGGTTTCTGCATGTCCGACGAGCGCAAGCGGCAACTGGTCGAACTGCTGGCCGCGCACGAGATTCCGGCGATCGAGAACGATGTCTACCAGGAGCTGTATTTCGGCGACACGCGGCCGTCGACGCTGAAGACCTTCGACACCCAGGGGCTCGTGCTGCACTGTGCGTCGTTTTCGAAAAGCCTGACGGCGTCGTACCGGATCGGCTGGGCGCTGCCGGGGCGCTATCGCGCGCAGGTCGAGAAGCTCAAGTTCCTGAATACGCTGACGACGCCGTCGGTGCCCCAGATCGCGGTCGCCGATTATTTGCGTCAGGACGGCTACGACCGCCATCTGCGGCACCTGCGCCGCGTGTACCGGCAGCAGGCGAGCATCATGAGCGCGCTGGTGCTGCGCTTTTTCCCGGTCGGCACGCGCGTGTCGACGCCGCGGGGCGGCTACGTACTGTGGGTCGAGTTGCCCGTTGCGATCGATTCGATGCGGCTTTATCAGGCGGCGCTCGAACGCGGGATCACGGTCGGGCCGGGGATGATGTTTTCGACGCGCAACGATTATCGGCACTTCATCCGCCTCAACTACAGCTATCCGTGGACCGCGCAGGCTGAAGCGGCGTTGAAGACGCTCGGTGAGCTGGCTACGGCGATGGCGTGACAGGCGCTACGGCGATGCAAAACGACACATCACGACAGGTAGACCGACATGGATGACGACGACATCGACCCGCAACTCGCCGCGATACTCGCGCAGCTATGGCGCGCGCATCGCGAGACACCCTGGCGCGCGTGGTCGCTCGCGAAGCTGTCGAAGCAGGCCGGCGTGCCGATGAGCAGCTTGCGGCGGCAATTGACGGCACTCTCGGGAAGCGGTCTCGTTGATACGATGATCCACGACGATGGCACCGGAGCCGCGTCGCTGAGCGAAATCGGCGCGCAGCTTTGCGCGGAGCTGTTCGGCACGAGCGAGGGCGGCGAGCCGTCGGCCGCCGGCTGAGCGTCCCGGCGCAACTGCCGCCGGCGCGCAATTGATCCGGCGCACGGGTTGATTGTTGTCGTAGTCAGCGCGTTCCGCCGTCTCATGGCCCGACGCTCGCCTGCACCTGCGGTTGTGATTGCGATGGCGCCATGTCCGCCGCCTCGAGCGTGGCCACGCCGCAGAACCAGTCGGCATCGCGCGGCTGATACTTCCACCGCTTGCTGGACTGCCCGATCACGCTCGCACACTGCTCGTTCACCACAAGGCCGGGCTGCGCGGCCGTACATTGCAGCGTCGACGGGTCGGAGTGCGCATCCGCATCCACGGACGCCGCGTGCCGCGCGCCGCTCGGCAGGCTCGCCAGCAGTCGCTGCAATTCGTCGATACGCGTCGCGTACCACGTCCGCAGACACGCGGCGTCGCGGCAGTTCGCTTCGCGCCAGGCCCACTTGCTGTCGCTGTCGTCGATGAACGCGCGGCGCTGGGCGACTTGCCGACGTGCCTTCCAGTAGAGTTGGCCCAGCGTGTCGTCGAGCGTCGACAGGGCGGCGTCGCCGCAAATCATGCGCTCGGCCGGCGAGCGGCCGCGCTGGCAATCGAAGCTCGCAGCGTTGGCGTACGGATGCGCGAGCAGCAGTCCGGCGATCAGGAGGGGGCGGAAGGGGGTCATCAGGGTGTGGGCGGTGCATCGGTTGATCATGCCGCCGATGATCGACCGGTCGCGCGCCTCGCGGACGTCCGAACAACGCGGGAATTCGGGCGGGTCGTTACCAGATGTTGCCGCGCGGGCTGCCGGCCCAGGTCGGCGCTCGCGCACCTTCGCGTGTCATGAAGTAGGCGCAACGTCTATATATTGGAAGTGGGGGCACTTGGGCCGGCGTGGTCAAAGGCGGCCATCGAAAGAGGGAAAACGAATGCAATGACGACTCGTGATCGGTCTTTGCATGGCAGCGGGCCTTCTGACTTTACCCGGCGCGGCCAGTGCGCAGTCACAGGCCTATACGAACAGCGGGTCCAACGTGCGCGCGGGCCCTGCGGCCGACTGCCCGATCGTCGCGTAACTGCCGGCCCAGCGTCGAGCCGCTGCGGCGCCTGCGGGCCACGAACAGACGGCGCCCGCACTGCCGTCGCCCGTCGTACCGGCATCAACCGATGCTGGCACGCCACACCGGAGTCGTCCGCACGCGATGCATGGCAGATTTTCACGCTGGACTTAGCGTAAACCCCGGTGTGCCGCGTACACTAACTTGCCGATGTTGGGTTTGGGGGGCGCAACTATGATTTGCGAAGCAACATCACGTGGCACGACGACAGCCGCGCCGGAGGGCGCCCGCTATCGGCCGGAACGGGCCGAGGAGGTACTCGCGTCCGAGCGCAGCGTGTTGCGGCTGATCACCCGCAACACGCCGCTGCCCGAACTGCTCGACGAAGTCTGCCGTCGCGCCGAGGCGCTGCTCGGCGACGGCGCGTGCTGCTCGATCCTGCTGCTCGACCCGGACGGCGTGCATGTGCGCGTCGGCGGCGCGCCGTCGCTGCCGCCCGCGTACAGCGCCGCAATCGAGGGCGCGGCGATCGGTCCGCGCGTCGGCTCGTGCGGCACGGCGATGTTCGAGCGGCGTCTGGTGATCGTCGACGACATCGAATCCGATCCGCTGTGGGAAAACTTCCGCGATTTCGCGTTGCCGCACGGCTTGCGCGCATGCTGGTCCGTGCCCTTCGAAAACGACGCGGGCATCGTGCTCGGCGCGTTCGCCGTCTACTACCGCGCCACCCGCTGTCCGACCCCCGAGGAAGAGGCGATGCTGCGCGACATCGGCAGCAGCGTCGGCCTCGCAGTCCATCAGGACGCGATGGCGCAGCGCCTCGCGCATAGCGAGGAGCGTCACCGGCTGGTCGTCGATCATCTCAGCGAGGGCATCGTCGTGCAGTCGCGCACCGGCATCGTGCTCGCCTGCAATCCGAGTGCGCAGCGCATGCTGCACGTGACACCGGAGGTCGTCGGCAGCAGCATGCGGACCGTGATGACACGCGCGTTCGGCGAGGACGGCTCGGTCATCGGCGAAGTCAACCGTCCGGTCTCGGAGGTCTTTGCGACCGGCAAGCCGATGCTCGGCGTGACGGTCGGCCTCGAACTCATCGGCGGCGAAGTCGTGTGGATCACGCAGAACGTCGTGCCGATCCTGCGGCCCGGCGACAGCGAGCCGGACTCCGTGCTGATTTCGTTTTCCGACATCGGGCCGGTGCGCGAGGCGCAGCGCCAGCTGAAGTACCTCGCCACGCGCGATTCGCTGACCGGCCTCTACAACCGCGCCTACCTGACCGAGCGGATGCGCGACCTGTTCGCGCCGCGCGCGGCCGGCGACCATGACGGCGAGCTCACCAGCGTCGCCGTGCTGTTCGTCGATCTCGACGGCTTCAAGAAGGTCAACGACACCGCCGGTCACGAAGCCGGCGACGCCTTGCTGTGCAGCGTCGCCGAGCGGCTGTCGGCCTGCGTCGGGCGCGGCGACACGCTGGCGCGCGTCGGCGGCGACGAGTTCGTGATCGTCGCCAGCGCGTACGGCAACACCGGCGAGCTGATCGGCCTCGCGCACCGCATTCTGGACATGATCGCGGTGCCGTTCGCGGTGGCGGGCAACGAGTACTACCTGGGCGCGTCTATCGGCATCAGCCTGTTTCCCGAAGACGGCCAGGACGTCGCGACGCTGATGCGCAACGCCGACTCGGCGATGTATCACGCGAAGCAGCGCGGCCGCAACAACTTCCAGTTCTTCACCGCCGAGCTGAACCAGCATCTGCAGCGGCGTTTCACGATCGAACAGTCGCTGCGGCGCGCGCTCGCGGCCAACGAGCTGAGCCTCGTGTACCAGCCGATCGTCGATAGCCAGAGCGGCCGCACGATCGGTGCGGAAGCGCTGCTGCGCTGGTACAACAGCGAACTGGGCAACGTGTCGCCGGGCGAATTCATTCCGGTCGCCGAGGATGCCGGGCTGATCGTCGAGATCGGCGACTGGGTGCTCGAGCACGCCTGCCAGCAGGTCGCGCAGTGGCGGCGCTCGCTCGCGCCGCATCTGATCGTCGCGGTCAATCTGTCGCCGCGGCAGTTCAACGACGGGCTGCTCGAGCGCATCGAACGTTGTCTTGCGCAGTCCAGGCTCGAACCGGCCGCGCTCGAACTCGAGATCACCGAGCGGTTGCTGATGAGCGACAGCGATACCGTGCTGCCGATGCTGAGCGCGCTGAACGCAATGGGCGTGCGCGTCTCGGTCGACGATTTCGGCACCGGTTATTCGTCGCTGTCGTACCTGAAGCGCTTTCCGCTGCATAACCTGAAAATCGACCGGTCGTTCGTCGCGGGGCTGCCCGATCATCGCGATTCGGTCGCGATCACCCAGGCGGTCGTCGCGATGGCGCACTCGCTCGGCATGAACGTCACCGCCGAGGGCGTCGAGACCGCCGAGCAGGCGGCGTTCCTGCGCGCGATCGATTGCGACAAGCAGCAGGGCTACCTGTACAGCCGGCCGGTCGGCGCGAGCGCGTATGCGCGCACGCTGTACGACGCGCAGCTGATCGGCATGGCGAAGGCGTCCTGACGCGATTGTTCAGATTGCCGAACAAGTGACTTCGCGTTGCCGCTATTTATCGGCGGCGACGCACTCCCTAAAATTCCCCCATCGAAACATTATTGGTGCGCGGTGCCGAAGCGGCGCCCCGCGTTTGGGGGTCGTCATGTCAGAGTTGATCAGAAACCAGTTTTACCGGCCAGCGGTCGTACTGCCGATGGTCGCGCTGATGCAGGTGATGGTGTCGCAGGACTTCAATCTCGGTCAGGTCGGCTGGGTGTTCGCGGCGCGCGGCGCGCAGGCCGCACTGCAACGTTCGCGCGAGTTGATTTGCGCGGTTCATTGCCACGCCTGAGATTTCCCGCGCAGCATACGCAGTAATCCCAACTGATTGGCGCCGCCTCGCGCGCGGCGCCTGGCAAGACGGGCCGTCGCCAAAGCGCCCGCACAATCAGACATGACATGGCAGCGCGTGGCACTAAGCGTAAGATGCTACGACCTGCACCCAGCCGGGGAGAGTTGCCATGCCACAGCACTTCGACGCAGTCGTGATCGGTACCGGACAAGGCGGTTCGCCGCTCGCCGTGCGCCTCGCTCAAAGCGGGCGCCGCACCGCGGTGATCGAACGCGCGGAGTTTGGCGGCACTTGCGTGAACGTCGGCTGCACGCCGACCAAATCCTATGTGGCGAGCGCCCGCGCGGCGCACGTGGCGCGCCATGCGGCGGAGCTCGGCGTGCAGGTGGGTTCGGTCGGCGTCGATCTGGCGGCCGTGAAGGCGCGCAAGGACCAGATCATCGGAGAGGCGCGCAGCGGCGTCGAGAAATGGCTGCGCGGCACGGAAAACATCACGGTGTTCAACGGCCACGCGCGCTTCACCGGCGCGCGCACGCTCGCTATCTGCGGGCGCGACGGGGAATTGCTGAACGAGTTCAGCGCGTTCGAAATCTTCATCAACACCGGCACGCGCGCCGTCGTGCCGCCGCTCGAAGGCATCCAGCGGATTCCGTACTACACGAACTCGACGCTGCTCGAACTGACCGCGTTGCCGGATCATCTGGTGATCGTCGGCGGCAGTTATATCGCGCTCGAATTCGCGCAGGTGTTTCGCCGCTTCGGGAGCCGCGTCAGCGTGCTCGTGCGCGGCGAGCGCGTGTTGAACCGCGAGGATGCCGATTTCGCGGAGTCGGTGCAGAAGGTGCTCGCGCGCGAGGGCGTCGAGTTTCATTTCGGCGTGCAGCCGACGCGCGTCGAGCCGCATGCGCATCGCGCGAACGACGTGTGCATCGGCTTCGAGCAGAACATCCCGGCCATGGAGGCGTCGCATCTGCTGTTGGCCACCGGCCGCAGGCCGAACACCGACGACCTCGGCCTCGACGTCGCCGGCATCGAGACCGACCGGCACGGCACGATCATCGTCGACGGCCAGTTGCGCACCAGCGTGCCGGGCGTGTGGGCGATCGGCGACGTGAACGGCCGCGGCGCGTTCACGCATACGTCCTACGACGACTACCAGATCGTCGCGGCGAACCTGCTCGACGGCGGCGCGCGCAGCGTCGACACGCGGATCATGACGTATGCGGTGTTCGTCGATCCGCCGCTCGCGCGCGTCGGCATGTCCGAGCAGGAGGTGCGCAACAGCGGCCGCGAAGCGCTGATCGCGACGATGCCGATGTCGCGCGTGGGCCGTGCGCGCGAGCGTGGCGAAACCGACGGCTTCATGAAGGCGCTCGTCGATGCGAACAGCAAACAGATACTCGGCGCGGCAATTCACGGCATCGAGGGCGACGAGGCGATCCATACGTTCGTCGACATCATGACCGCGGGCGCGCCGTATCCGACTTTGCAATACGCGATGCACGTGCATCCGACCATCAGCGAACTGGTGCCGACGCTGCTCGATGGGCTCAAGCCGATGCAATGAACTGCCTTGACGCTGGCGCGACACGCTGATGACAAGCCCGCTCAAACCCGCACGTAACAGCGGCAATCTTTTCGACATCGTCGCGCAGTCGGGGACGACGCCCGAGGAGCAGGTCGACGCGCTCGTCGAGCGGGGCGGCGTGACGATCGAGCGGATCGTCTCGACCGGGCAGGCGAGTCCGCCCGGCTTCTGGTACGACAGCCCGCGCGCCGAATGGGTCGTGCTGCTCACCGGCGCGGCGATGCTCGAATTCGACAACGACCCCCAGCCGCATCCGATGAAGCCCGGCGATCACGTGCTGATCGAGGCGCATTGCCGCCACCGCGTCGCATGGACGAGCGACACCGAGCCGAGCGTGTGGCTCGCCGTCCATTACCCGTGAGCCGCGGCGGATCGAGCCATCCGCGCGGCCGGCTCTCGCGCATCGACAAATCCTCACATCATCACCGATAATCGGCAGCGGCGCGGCCCGCGCGCAACGCGAAGGCGGGCTGTGCGCCCCACCGCATTGATCTTCGGGATTCGCATGGGCAAGGGACGCGTCGAAGCCTTCAGCGATGGCGTAATCGCCATCATCATCACGATCATGGTGCTCGAGCTGAAGGTGCCCGAAGGACACGATCTCGCGGCGCTGCGCCCGGTCGTACCGGTGTTCTGCGCATACGTGCTGAGCTTCGTCTACGTCGGCATTTACTGGAACAATCACCATCACATGTTCCATGCGGTGCAGAAGGTCAACGGCAAGGTGTTGTGGGCGAACCTGCATCTGCTGTTCTGGCTATCCCTCTTGCCGGCCGTGACGCACTGGGTCGGCGAAAACCATCTGGCCGCGTGGCCGACCGCGATGTATGGCATCGTGCTGTTCATGGCGGCGATCGCGTATTTCATCCTGACGCGCACGCTGATTTCGCAGCATGGACACGACTCGACGCTGGCCAAGGCGCTCGGCAACGACTTCAAGGGCAAGGTCTCCGTCGTCATTTACCTGACCGGCATCGGGCTCGCGTTCGTCGTGCCGTGGGCGTCGGCCGTGCTGTACGCGCTCGCCGCCGCATGGTGGTTCGTACCGGACCGTCGCATCGAACACGTGCTGGAGGCCTGAGCATGCTGCTCGCGCTGAAGCTCGTGCTGGTGCCGGCCTTTCTCGCCGCGCTGACGGCGGCCGCGCGCGTCTGGGGGCCGTCGGTCGCGGGATGGCTCGCGGGACTGCCGGTCGTCGCCGGCCCGATCATGCTGCTGCTCGCAGTCGAGCGCGGGCCGGCGTTCGCGGCGCAGGCGTCGGCGGCGTCGGTTGCGGCGATCGCCGCATCCGAGGCATTCAATCTTGCTTATGGATGGAGCTGCCTACGCTTCGACTGGCCGCTCGCACTGGTCGCGGGCATGGCCGGCTGGCTCGGCGCGGGACTGCTGATCGTGCGGATGCCCGGCTCGCTTGGGTGGGCGCTGGCGGCGGCGTGCGCGGCCGTCGCGGTGTCGCAGAGCTGCTTGCCGCGCGCGACGGGCCATGTGCCGGCGGCGCGCGTCGGGCGCGCGGATCTGGCTGTGCGGATGCTCGCGGGCGCATTGCTGACGCTCGCGGTGACGGCCGCCTCGGCATCGATGGGCGCCGCGTGGAGTGGCGTGGTGTCGGTGTTTCCGCTGCTCGGCATCGTGCTCGCGGTGTCGGCGCAGCGTGCGCATGGCGCGGACTTCGTGGCGCTCTTGATGCGCGGCATGGTGGTCGGGCGCGGCTCGTTCGCGGCGTTCTTCGCGGTGACGGCGATGCTGCTGCCGCAGTACGGTGTGGCGACGGGGTTTGCGTGCGCGGCGGTGGTGTCGGTCGTCGTGCAGGGGTTGACGCGGCGCATGCTGGCCGGGCAGCGCCGTGCTCAGGCGGCGGCGCGAGAGTTGGCGCAGCCGCAGACCGAGTGAGACTGCGCATGGCTTCACATCGCTCACCTTCGACCGCTACCCGCATCGGGCTCATCTCGGATACGCACAACCTCGTGCGTCCCGAAGCGTTGCGCTATCTCGACGGCTGCGACGCGATCATTCACGCGGGCGATATCTGCAACCCGGACGTGCTCGACGCGCTCGCGCGGATCGCGCCGCTGACCGCGGTGCGCGGCAACAACGATACCGGTGACTGGGCCGCGTCTCTACCGACGCATGCGCGGCTGACGATCCAGCAGGTGACGATTCTGGTCGTGCACGACATCGCCGAGCTGGGCTGCGTGCCGCAGCACGATGGCATTCGCGTCGTGGTGAGCGGCCACTCGCACAAGCCGTCGATCGCCGAGCGCGACGGCGTGCTGTACGTCAATCCTGGCAGCGCGGGGCCGCGGCGCTTCAGGCTGCCGGTGTGCGCGGGCACGCTGACCGTCGAAGGCGCGCAGGTTGGCGCGACGTTCGATTCGCTGCTGACGTAAAAAAGCGGGCCGGCGAATGTCGCCGGCCCGCTTCAGAAACTACGCCTGACGTGATGACTGCGCAGGTCAGGCACGCGCGGTCGCGGCCGCCGCGAACCGTTCATCCATCTCCTCGGCCTCGCGCTCACCGCGCAGTACCGCGTGCGCTTCAGCGCGCGTCGCGACGCACGGACCCGAGCCGAGCAGCGGCTTGCGCGCGGTTTCGCGCAGCGCGAGTACCGACACGATGCCGATCAGCGATGCGCCCATCAGGTAGTACGCGGGCATCATCAGATTGCCGGTCCGGTCGACGAGCCATGCGGTCACGAGCGGCGTCGTGCCGCCGAACAGCGACACCGAGATATTGAAGCCGATCGCGAGCGCACCGTAGCGGATCCGGGTCGGGAACAGCGCCGGCAGCGCCGACGGCATCACCCCGGTGAAGCACGACAGCAGCACGCCGAGAATCATCAGACCGCCGAACACGGGCAGCACCGTGCCCATCCGAATCAGCAGCAGCGCGGGAATCGACAGCGCGAACAGACCGACGCAGCCGAGCAGCATCACGGGCTTGCGGCCGATCGCATCGGACAGACGGCCGGCGGCGAGCGTCATCGGCATCATCAGGATCATCACGAGCAGCACGAGGAACAGACCGTGCGTTTCGTTGAAGTGCAGCGTGGCGGACAGGTAGCTCGGCAGATACGACAGCGCCATATAGTCGGTCACGTTGAAAATCAGCACGAGGCCGACACACAGCAGCAGCGGCTTCCACTGCTGCACGAGCAGCTGGCGCAGCGACTGGCTGGGCAGCGCGCGGTCCTCGGCTTCGCGCTCTTCGGCCTGTTTCTTGAACGCGGGCGTTTCCTCGAGCTTCATGCGGATGTAGAGACCCACCAGGCCGAGCGGTCCGGCGATCAGGAACGGTACGCGCCAGCCCCAGGACAGCAGCGCGTCGTTCGACAGCGTCGCCGTCAGCAGCGCGACCGTGCCCGCGCCGAGCACGTAGCCGATCAGCGTGCCGAACTCGAGAAAGCTGCCCATGAAGCCGCGGCGCTTGTCGGTCGAGAATTCGGCGATGAAGGTCGCGGCGCCGCCGTATTCGCCGCCGGTCGAGAAACCCTGCACGAGGCGCGCAAGCAGCAACAGCGCCGGCGCGAGAATGCCGATCGTCGCGTAGTTGGGGATCAGGCCGATCGCGAAGGTGCCCGCGGCCATCATGATCATCGTCATTGCCAGCACGCGCTGACGGCCGATGCGGTCACCGAGCGGCCCGAATACCATGCCGCCGATCGGCCGCACGAGAAACGCCGCGGCAAACGTGCCGAAGGTCGCAATGAGTTGCGCCGATGGGCTCGACGAGGGGAAGAACACCTTGCCGAGCGTGACCGCGATGTAGCTGTATACGCCGAAATCGAACCATTCCATCGCGTTGCCGAGCGCCATGGCGCCGACGGCCCGTTTCAGGAGGGAGTGATCGACGACGGTGATGTCGTCGAGGGAAAGACGCTGTTCCGGTTTGTGATGTCGCCAGAAGCCGTTGCTGGAAGCGGTCAAGGTTGAAACTCCAATGACTGCGACGAAACTCGTGATGCGTTCCGCCACGGTTGCTGGGAAGTGTAATTTCGTGAGCAAGGCGAGGCTATTCGCGGCACCGGTTATCCGGCGGCGCAACGGATGGCGAAAAGAAGCAAACGCCCGTGCCTCGCGGTAAGTTCGCGAAAAAACACTCGACTAGATTGTGCTGACTGTTGCACCTGCGTGGCCGTGGAAGGGGGGCAGATGCATGAGGGACGCGGGGCTGGCGGGAAACTGACCCATGCGCCACTGAAGGCTTGAAACGAAAAAGGCCGGTCTTGAATTTTCCGCTTTAGGCGGGGAAACGACCGACGAGCCTTCTTGTTTAAAAACAGTTCAATTCAGGATGGCGCGTGCGCGGAAAAACACACGATGAACCAACTTGAAAGAACACGAATGAAGGTGAATTGCGGCTGAAACGAGGGCACATGTTAGCACGATGCCAGAGGATCATGCAAATCGGCGGTGCGAGGTAGGGCCGCCAATGTGACTCGATCCGTTGCGGGACGGGAGATTTGGCGGGGTCGGAACGGCCCTGAAAAACGGACCGCTTAGAACATTGGCGAGCGCTTTTTGAGGCGAAGACGATGCGAGCGGCGGGCGCGATGCGCGGCCGATGTTGGTGCGAAAAAAATCCGCGCTCGCGGCGCGGATTGTGGGCGTGCGTTCATCCGGTTCGGGCGACACGTTGTGTCGTCCCGGACGAGGCAAGCTCAGGCTGACGGCGGCACGTAGCCCGACGCGGTATCCGCGCCTTCGCCGAAGAAGAACTTTTCGGTCTGCTTCATCAGATACTGCCGCGCGCGCGGATCGGCCATGTTCAGGCGGTTTTCGTTGATCAACATGGTCTGCTGCTTCAACCAGCTCTGCCAGGCTTCCTTCGAGATACTTTCGTAGATCCGCTTGCCGAGTTCGCCCGGCAGCGGCGGGAAATCGAGGCCTTCGGCTTCCTTGCCGAGCTTCGCGCATTGAACCATACGAGTCATGCTGTGCTTCTCCTGTAATCGATGTGGGGCGGGCAGACGCCGGTTCGGATCAGATGGGGGCGATCACGAAGTACTCAAAGCTGTTTCATCAGCACGAGCGATTTGCGCTGCCAGTTATAGAGTCGGCGGCGGTCTTCGGGCAAGTCGTCGACCGTAACCTTGACGAAGCCGCGCTTCAGGAACCAGTGTTCGGTGCGCGTGGTGAGCACGAAAATGCGCGTGAGGCCGCGTGCCCGCGCGCGCTGTTCGATGCGCTTGAGCAGGCGCTCGCCGTCGCCGGTGCCTTGAGCTTCGGGCGCGACGGTCAGGCACGCCATTTCGCCGATGCGCTCCTGCGGATACGGATACAGCGCCGCGCAGCCGAACAGCACGCCGTCGTGCTCGATCACCGAGAAATGGTCGATATCGCGTTCGATCTGGTGACGGCCGCGCCGTACCAGCGTGCCGTCTGTTTCGAGCGGCTCGATCAGCGCGAGAATGCCGCCGACGTCGTCCGGCGTTGCTTCGCGCAGGCTTTCGAGGTTCTCGTACGAAATCATCGTGCCGACGCCATCGTGCAGGAACAGTTCGAGCAGCAGGCTGCCGTCGAGCGCGTACGGGATGATGTGCGCACGCGGCACGCCGCCGCGGCAGCCGCGGATCGAATGCTTCAGGTAGAACGCGGCGTCGCCGGTCACTTCGCCGCTTTCGTGCAGCTTGTAGGCGTCGTCGAGCGACAGTTCGCGGATCAGCTCGGTGCCGCTTTCGCCGGTTTCCATCAGGCCCGGCGTTTCGGTCAGGAACACGATCTTGTCGGCGCGCAGCGCGATCGCCGCGGCCGAGGCCACGTCTTCCATCGACAGATTGAATGCCTCACCGGTGGGCGAGAAGCCGAGCGGCGACAGCAGCACGAGCTTGCGGCTCGCAAGCGAGTGTCGGATCGAATCCGCGTCGATCTTGCGCACGAGGCCCGTGTGCTGGAAGTCGACGCCGTCCAGAATGCCGACGGGGCGCGCCGTGACGAAGTTGCCCGATACGACGCTGATGTGCGCGTGCGCCATTGGCGTGTTCGGCAGACCCTGGCTGATCGCGGCTTCGATGTCGAGACGCACTTCGCCGGCCGCCTCCTTCGCGGACTCGAGCGCGCGCGCGTCGGTGATGCGCATGCCGTGTGAAAACTCCGATTCGACGCCGTGCAGGCTCATCTGCTCCTCGACCTGCGGGCGCGAGCCATGCACGAGCACGATCTGGATGCCCATTGCCTGCAGCAGCGCGATGTCGGACACGAGCGCATTCAGCAGCCCCTGATGCACCACTTCGCCGCCGAAACCCACGACGAATGTCTTGTTTCGGAACGCGTGGATATACGGGGCGACGGAACGCATCCAGTCGACGAATTGCGCGTGCTGGGCGAGGGTTTCCGGCGAGTCGGCGGGGGCCAGGACGCTCGCGGGCGCGGGGACGAGGTCGGTTTGGGAATTCATGCCGGGGATTATAATGCGCCCCCATGTCGAATGTACCCAAAAGTCCCGCTGGGGCGAACGAGAAACCGGCGTCGGCCGGCGAGCCGGCCAACCCCGGCGACACGATGCGCCGCCCAGCGCAGGATGCGAAACCCGATCAGGCGCGTGACGCGCGTCGGGGGGCGGGCGCGTCTGCGCGAAAGGTGCCGCCTGAAGGGGGCGGTGCAGGTCGAAAAGGTCGCGAAGAGCACGCTGGCGCGCGTGACGAACGGCGCGGTGAATCCCGCGATGAATCGGATGACGCGTCTGGTGCGAAGCGGGGCGGTGGGGCTCGTGACGAGCAACGTGGCGCTTCGTTGAGCGAGCAGCTTGGCCAATTCCGTACTGCACTTCATAACGCGGCCCGTGAGCAGCAGAGCGATGTGCCGCAAAGCGGGCCGCAAGGCGATCGCCGCAATACGCCTTCGGCCGCGCCTCGCGGTGATCATGGCCAGCAGGCTCTCGACGAGGGAGGTGATGCGCGGCAAAGCGAGCAGCGCAATGAAATCCGCGACGCGCGCTCGGACACGCCTCGCGTTGAACAGCGTCGTGCGTCTCGCAACGAACAGGGAGATCGCGGGCCACGTAGCGAGCAACGCGGATCGACCCGCGGCGAGCAACGTCACGGATTGCGCGACAAACAATCGGGCGAGCCGCGCAAGGAACCTCGCGCGCCGCGCGAAGCGCGGCCGCCGCGGGTCGTCGAGCCGAATCCGATTCCACCGGTCACGTTCCCCGAAGCGCTTCCTGTCTCCGGTCGTCGCGACGAGATCGCGCGGGCGATCGCGCAGAATCAGGTCGTGATCGTGTCGGGCGAAACCGGCTCGGGCAAGACCACGCAGTTGCCGAAAATCTGCCTCGCGCTTGGCCGTGGTCTCGGTGCCGGCGGCAATGGTCTGATCGGCCATACGCAGCCGCGCCGGATCGCCGCGTCGGCGACCGGGCGCCGTATCGCCGAGGAACTCGGCACGCGGTTCGGCGAAGTGGTCGGCTATAAGGTGCGCTTCAACGACAACCTCGCGCCGGGCGCATCGGTCAAGCTGATGACCGACGGCATTCTGCTTGCGGAAACGCAGACCGATCCGCTGCTGAAAGCCTACGACACGCTGATCATCGACGAAGCACACGAGCGCAGCCTCAACATCGATTTTCTGCTCGGCTACCTGAAGGAGATTCTTCCCAAGCGTCCCGACCTGAAGCTGATCGTCACCTCGGCGACGATCGACGCCGACCGTTTTGCGCGTCATTTCGGCAGCGACGACAAACCCGCGCCGGTGATCGAAGTGAGCGGCCGGATGTATCCGGTCGAGGTACGTTACCGTCCGGTCGTCGAGGACAGCCCGGCGGTCAAGGCGGCGCAAGGGACCTCGGGTGCAACCTCGTCTGGCCGCGAGCGCCCGAAGACGCAGCGCGAGACTGATCGTGATCTGATGGAGGCGATCGTCGACGCTGTCGACGAACTGTGCCGCGAAGGCCCCGGCGACGTACTGGTATTCCTGCCCGGCGAGCGCGAGATTCGCGACGCCGCCGAGGCGCTGCGCAAACATCATCCGCCCCACACGGAGATCCTGCCGCTGTTCGCGCGGCTCTCGGCCGCCGAGCAGGAGCGCGTGTTCCGCGCGTCGAACGCGCGCCGCATCGTGCTCGCGACCAACGTCGCCGAAACTTCGCTGACGGTACCCGGCATCCGCTACGTGGTCGACACCGGCCTTGCGCGCGTGAAGCGCTACTCGTATCGCAACAAGGTTGAGCAATTGCAGGTCGAGTCGATTTCGCAAGCCGCCGCGAACCAGCGCGCGGGGCGTTGCGGTCGGGTCGCCGATGGCATCTGCATTCGTCTGTATGAGGACAGCGACTTCCAGGGCCGCGCGCGCTTCACCGATCCGGAAATTCTGCGCTCGTCGCTTGCTTCGGTGATTCTGCGCATGAAGTCGCTGCATCTGACGGCGATCGAAACCTTCCCGTTTATTGAACCGCCGCCGGGCCGTGCGATTTCCGATGGCTACCAGTTGCTCAACGAGCTCGGCGCCGTCGACGACGACACCCACCTGACGCCGCTCGGCCGCGAACTCGCGCGCCTGCCGCTCGATCCGCGCGTCGGCCGCATGATCCTCGCCGCGCGCGACCAGCAGGCGCTGAAGGAAGTGCTGATCATCGCGAGTGCGCTGTCCGTGCAGGACCCGCGCGATCGCCCGATCGAAGCGCAGGAGCAGGCGGACCAGGCGCATCGCCGGTTCGCCGACGAGCGCTCCGAATTCCTGCAGTGGCTGAAGATCTGGAACTGGTTCGACGAAGCGATCGCGCACAAGAAATCGAACCGGCAACTGCAGGACGACTGCCGCAAGAACTTCCTGTCGCAACTGCGGCTGCGCGAATGGCGCGACGTCCACTCGCAGCTGCTGACGGTGGTGCGCGAGCACGGCTGGCGGCTGAACGAAGCGGAGGCAACATTCGAGCAGATCCATCTGGCGCTGCTGACCGGTCTGCTCGGCAACATCGGCCTGAAAGCCGACGACGAGCCGTACTACCTCGGCGCGCGCGGCATCAAGTTCTATTTGTGGCCCGGCTCGGCGCTCGTGAAAAAGGCAGGCAAGTGGGTGATGGCCGCCGAGCTCGTCGAAACGAGCCGTCTGTACGCGCGCTGTATCGCGAAAATCGAGCCGGAGTGGGTCGAGAAGGTCGGCGCGCATCTGCTCAAGAAGTCGTTGTCCGAGCCGCATTGGGAAAAGCGCGCGGCGCAGGTGTCCGCGTTCGAGCGCGCGATGCTGTACGGCCTGCCGATCTATCACCGGCGGCGCGTCGCATTCGGCAAGCAGGACCCGGCGCGGGCGCGCGAGCTGTTCATTCGCGGTGCGCTTGTTGAAGGGGAGTTCGACACGAAGCTTGCGTTCTTCGCGCACAACCGCAAGTTGCTCGCCGACATCGAGCAGCTCGAGCACAAGTCGCGCCGCCAGGACGTGCTGGTCGACGACGAATTGATCTACGCGTTCTACGATCAGGCGCTGCCGGACGGCATCCATACCGGCGCCGCGTTCGAGCGCTGGTATCGCGACGAGGTCGAAAAGAGCGGCCAGGCGGAGGACAAGCTGCGGCTGTTGTATTTGTCCCGAGACGATCTGATGCGGCACGAGGCGGCGGGTGTCACGACGGATCTGTTCCCTAAGCGGCTGACGATGGCGGGCATCGAGATGGCGCTGACCTATCACTTCGAGCCGGGCACGCCGCGCGACGGCGTGACGCTCGCAGTGCCGCTGTACGCGCTGAACCAGGTCGACGCGCGCCGCTGTGAGTGGCTCGTGCCCGGGATGCTGAAAGAAAAGGCGCAGATGCTGCTGAAGTCGCTGCCGCAAAAGCTGCGTCGGCATTGCGTGCCGCTCCCCGAGTACGCGGCGGGCTTCGCCGAACGGCACGGCGCACAGCGCTTCGGAGGAGGAGGCTTGCTCGAGGCGCTGATCGCCGACCTGCGCGAGCAGACCCAGGTCACGATGAAGCAGTCCGACTTCAAGCTCGAGACGCTGCCCGCGCATCTGTTCATGAACTTCAAGGTCATCGACGAACATGGCCGGCAGCTCGCGATGGGGCGCAATTTGTCGCAACTGCGCGCCGAGCTCGGCGCTCAGGCGCAGCAGCATTTCCAGAAGCTCGTTTCGGGCGCGGCGGGCGCCGCCTTGGCCGACGCGGGCGGCGGCGGTGTTGCGGCACCTGCACGCTCTCCAGATTTGGCTCAGAGTGGCGCGTCGCGCGGCAAGGGCGCGGCCGCGCCGCAACCCGCGACACCCGAAGGCGCACCAGCCACCGCGCTCTATGAAAACCTGACCACGTGGAATTTCGGCAAGTTGCCCGAGTTGCTCGAAATTCGCCGTGGTGGTCAGACGCTGTTTGGCTACCCGGCGCTCGTGGACCGTGGCACCCATTGCGACGTCGAGGTGTTCGATTCGCCGGAAGAAGCCGCGCGGATTCATCGGGCGGGCTTGCGTCGGCTCTTCGCGCTGCAGTTGAAGGAGCCGATCAAGTATCTGGAGAAGAATCTGCCGGGCCTGCGCGAAATGGCCATGCAGTTCATGCCGCGCGGCACGCAGGAGGAACTGCGCGATCAGCTGGTCGACACCGCACTCGACCGCGCGTGTCTGCAGGATCCGCTGCCCGACGACGATGCGAGCTTCCATGTCCGCCGCGACGAAGGGCGTAGCCGCCTCACGTTGCTCGCGCAGGAAATTTCGCGGCTGGTCGGTCAGATTCTTGGCGAATACACGAGCCTGACGAAGAAGCTCCTGCAGGCGAAGCCATTCGCGGCCGCGTACACCGATCTGCAGAATCAGCTCGATGCGCTGATCGGCAAGCGTTTTGTCGTCGATACGCCGTATGCCCAACTCGCACATTTCCCGCGTTATCTGAAGGGGATGGCGCTGCGTATCGACAAGCTGCGCGCGGACGCCATACGCGACGCGCGCCAGTTCGCCGAATTCCAGCCGCTGCTGCAGCACTATCTGCGCGCGGTGTCGCAGCGCGGCGGCGTCGTGGATCCGCGGCTTGCGGAATTCCGCTGGCTGCTCGAAGAATTGCGCATCTCGCTGTTTGCGCAGGAGTTGCGCACCCCGATGCCGGTTTCGGTGAAGCGCCTGCACAAGGTGTGGGAGTCGATGCAGCGCTAAAGCCAGGGCGCTCGCTCGCGGACGCTGGACACTGGGTGTGCACCGCGGCCGATGAGCGGGCCCGCGCACCGGTGCGCGCGGGGCACACCGAGCGTCCTCTGAGCGCCGTCGCGGCCGGACTCGGTCCGATACGTTCACTCGAGCTGATTTCACCAATGCATCCCCGCGCCGATCGATGCGCCGAACTGTCGGCGAGAGTCGGTGCTGCCTTGGACCTTGTAGATCCATTTGCCGGTGTCCGACAACTGAGACACGCTGATTGCGAGCGCAGATTGACCACCGTACGTGCCACCCGCCATGGCGACCATGCCGTGTCCCGGCAGGACCGCTTGTGGCAAAGCTGCCATCGCGAGCGCCGATGCCGTGCCCCCGTAGCTGTCCCGACGGGCTGAGCGGATCTGGTCGTCCGTATAGCGATTCGACGCGCTGATCGCGCCGCTCACGCTTTGCTGCAACTGATTGACGTTGACCGCGTCGGTGCCTCGTACGCCGGCCGCGACGTTGGCGATCTGGCGTTCCTGGCCCGCCGCGCCAACCGATACCGTGTTCGCTCGGTCGGCGACGGAGCCCTGGCCTAACGCCACCGCGTTGTCGGCGCTCGCGCTGGCCGCGGCACCGACCGCCGTCGCGTTGTTGCCGCTGGCGATGGCGTTCGCTCCGATGCTTGCCGCGTTGGCGCCGCTTGCTTGTGCATTCGCTCCGACGGCAATCGCGTTCGTGCCGGCCGCCTCTGCGTTCGCACCCTCGGCGACCGTGTTGACGCCGCTCGCCCGCGCGTTCGCCCCGGCCGCAATCGCGTGCGCGCCGGACGCCTGCGCGCTCTCAGTCGCGCTATCGCCTGCCGCGCTGAACAACGCGTCGGCCGTGCCGATCGTCGCGTTATTGATCGCGCCTTCGAGCGCCGCGTTCAGCTGACCGAGGTTGACCGCGTCGGACGCCTGTACGCCGTCCGCGACGTTGTGGATGACGGTGCCCTCCGTGGTATCGCCGCCGAGCGTAACGCTGTTCCGGTTGATGCTGCCGTCGGCGTTCGTGTCGTACATGACCGCGCCGTCGAGCTTCGCTGCGGTCGCGCTGCTCTGGTCGCTCACCGCTTTCAGCTGGGCGACGTTGACCGCATCGGTGTCGGCGGTGCCAGCCGCGACGTTGGTGATCTGGCGCTCGTTGCCCGTTGAACCGACCGACACGGTACCCGCGCGATCGGCGATCGAGCCCTGGCCGAGCGCGACGGAGTTTGCAACTAGCGCGCTCGAGTTAGATCCGAGCGAAAGTGCGTTGTCGGCGGCTGCGCTGGCACCGGAGCCGAGCGCGAGGGCGCCGGCGCCGTTCGCCGTGGCGTTGGAGCCGAGCGCCGTCGCACCGGAGCCGTAGGCCGACGCTGATGCGCCCAGCGAGGTCGCGTCGGCCGTGCCGGCGACGGCGCCCGCGCCGATCGCGGTCGAGTCGGTTGCGCTGGCGCTGGCGCTGGTGCCGAATGCGGTTGCGTTGCTGCCCATAGCGCTGGCGTTGCTGCCCGCGGCAAGCGCGTGCGTGCCGTCTGCGAGCGCCTCGTTGGAGCCGTCGACCGGGTCAGCAGCGCTGAAGTAATGCAGCGCGCTGCTTTGAGCGAGTGCATCGACCTTGTTGTCGACCGCGCTCAACTGGCTCACGTTGACCGCGTCGGTGGGCGCGGCGCCCGCGGCGACGTTGGTCAGGCGACGCTCGTTGTTCGCCGAGCCGAGCGAGACTTCGCCCGTCGCGCTGGAGGCCGCGATCGGGGTGGCACCCGTTCCCACGGGCACAAACGCGCTTTGCGACAGGTCCGTCGCGGTGCTGGCGTTGGCGCCTAGCGCGACGCTATTGTCGGCGCTCGCGTTTGCGTTGCTGCCGAGCGCGATCGCGCCGGCTCCCGCGGCCGTTGCGCCGAAGCCGATTGCGCTGGCGTAGGCGCCGCGTGCCTGCGCGGCAACGCCGAGGGCGATGGCGCCGACGCCGCTGACGACGGCATTACTGCCAAGCGCGACGCTCGAGTCCGCGAGCGCCGAGGCCCATGCTCCGGCGGCGAGCGAGTTGGCGCCTCCGGCCTGCGCGACATAGCCGAGCGCGGTCGATCCGACGCTGGTTGCCGTGGATAGGGAGCCAAACGCGGAGGCGGCCGAGTCCGCCGCTATTGAACCGGAGCCCGCTGCGACCGAGTCGACGCCAAGCGCCGACGCGTTCAGACCGAGCGCGGTCGCGCGTTCCGCTTGCGCATTCGCATAAGGCCCGAAGGCGCTCGCGCCTTCGCCTTGTGCGGAAGAGGAGAGGCCCATGGCGACGGCGCTATCGCCCTGCGCCGTGGCGTTCGCCCCTACCGCGATCGTGCCGTCGTTTTGCGCGTTCGCCTGCGAGCCGACCGCCAGCGATGAGTCGCCGCTTGCGGTGGCCTGTGCACCTATCGCGACCGCGATGTCGCCGGGCGCGCTGGCCGTGCCTACCTCGACGGAATCGACGCCGGCGCCTGTCGCTTCCGTGACGTAAAGGGCCGCCGCCGCTATTGCAACACCCGCGGTACTTCGAACCGCCCGTGCGATGCTTTTCTGGCGCGCGGAAGCACGGTGTGTTTGCAGGCAGGCAGTTCGCGGCGCTGCGACTTTTATTTGAGACGTGGTATGGCGAATTATCGAAATATTCTTGTTCATCAATTAAAAATCCTCCGCATTATTGTGGTTAGTGGCACGCAGCGCGTATTCCGACTTTGACGTGAAGTTATTGCCTGGTGGGTTTGAAAATATTGAAAATACAAAAACGCCGGTCATTGGTAAGGCTTGCGTTATTTGGCCGAGCGCGCGCCAGCCCGGCGATGTACGCTCGGGATTCATGGGGGAGGCGCAACCGGGGCGGCGCGTATGGAGAATTCTCCGGTGTCCGCGTGCAATTCAGATATCAGCAAACTCCGAAATTCAATCGGGCTAAAAAATATATTAGTACGGCTAGGTTTTTATTGATAAGGAAAGAGGAGTATTCTTATTGCTCCCGCTAATCATTTGCGCGATTTTAACGTGTGGCTGATGCATGATTGACCCTGACAGGGAGAGCACATTGATTCCTCACTCGAAAACCCGCGGCGCGAGCATCAAACCGGACGTGGCAGACGAAACCCCCCGCACGCGGTCGCGCTTCATCGCACCCATCATTTTTCGGTCGTCGCCAGTGACTTACGTCAACCGCCCGGACCGGCAAACGTTCTACAATGACCGTTGTTCTCCGAAGCGAGTTTTCATGCGTAAATTTTTTCTTCCCGGATTGAGTGCCACGTTCGCCGCGACCGCGGTGCTGGTCGCCGCCGCAGGCTTTTTTTCTCCGGCGGCGCACGCCAATAACGTGATCGTGCTCAATTCCGGCGAGGCCACGCTGAGCCTGATCGACGAGAACAGCCGCCAGGTCATCGGCACCGTGCCCACGGGCAAGGAACCGCATCACCTGATGGCCACGCCGGACAATTCCTCGCTGATCGTCGCCAATTCGGTGTCGAACAGCCTGATGTTCGTCGATCCGAAGACGGGGCAGTTACAGCGCTGGGCCGAGAACATCGAAGATCCCTATCAGATCGGTTTTTCGCCTGATCGCAAGTGGCTCGTCACTACGGGACTTCGGCTCGATCGACTCGACATCTATCACTACGACAACCCGAAAAACCAGATGACGCTGGCTTCACGGCTGCCGCTCGCGGTGATGCCGAGCCACATGGCGTTCTCGAATGACAGCAAGACGGTGTTCGTCTCGCTGCAGATCTCGGGCGAACTCGCCGCCATCGACCTGCCCACGCAAACCGTCAAATGGAAGATGAAGGTCGGCAAGGTGCCCGCGGGTCTGTGGATGACGCCGGGGGAAAAGTACCTGCTCGTCGGCATGACCGGCGAGGACTGCGTCGCCGTGGTGGACTGGCGCAACCAGAAGGTCGTCAAGACGATTCACACGGGCAAGGGCGCTCACAATTTCCGCTCGCTCGCCGACGGCAAGCATGTCGCGGTGTCGAACCGCGTCGCTAGCACGATCAGCATCATCGACGAAGACACGCTCACCAACGTCGGCGACATCACCGGCCTGATGCCGGGACCGGACGATATGGAACTTTCCGCCGACAAACGCTATCTGTGGGTGACCTTCCGCTTCGCGAAGCACGTTGGCATCATCGATCTCAACACGCGCAAGCTGATCCAGACCATTGCGGTGGGCCGCTCGCCGCACGGCATCTATTTCTTCGACCGCGCGCCGGTGACGGCGCCGAACGGCGCTTGAGGGGCCTGAGGGCGCCCGACAGTGCCTGAGGGCAACAGAGCAGAGCCAGGACGCCACGAGCCACCAAGGATGAAGTAACAGGCCAGCATCATGTTCCATCTGATTTTCTCCTCACTCGACAGCTTCGTTTCAGCCGCGCAGACGTGGCTGTACGTCGACGTGGTGCAGCCGCTGCTGTTCCGGTTCAATCTGATGGACTACGACGAGGACACCTACGACAGCCTGTACTGGGTCATCGTCGGTGTGCTCGAGGTGCTCGCGATGTACGCGATCCTGCGTCCGCTCGAGGCGCTGCGCCCGGTCGAGCAATGGGAGAACCGCAAGGCCGTGCGCGTCGACGTGCTGTACACGTGGATCGCCAAGCTCGGCATTCTGAACCTGTTCTTTTTCTTCGCGCTGCAACCGTTCTTCGACAACGTGCAAGGCTGGCTGCGGCTGCACGGCATCGCCAACCTGAACTTCGACAACCTGTGGCCCGGCGTGACCACGCAGCCGCTCGTCACGTTCGTCATGTATCTGCTCGTACTCGATTTCGCCGGCTACTGGTATCACCGCTGGCAGCACCGCTTCGGCGTGTGGTGGGAGCTGCATGCGGTACACCATAGTCAGCGGCAGATGTCGCTGTGGTCCGACGATCGCAACCATCTGCTCGACGATCTGCTGCAGGCGTCGTTCTTCGCGATGATCGCGCTCGCAATCGGTGTGTCGCCGTCGCAGTTCGTCGTGCTGGTTGCGATCACGAATCTCGCGCAAAGCGTGCAGCACGCGAACATCCGCCTGTATTACGGCTGGCTCGGCGAGCGGCTGCTCGTCAGCCCGGCGTTCCACCGCCGTCACCACGCGATCGGGTACGGTCATGAAGGGCTCAATTACGGTTGCAATTTCGGCGTGCTGTTCCCGTGGTGGGACATGTTGTTCCGCAGCGTGTCGTGGAGCCGCGACATGGAGCCGACCGGTATCAGCGATCAGCTCGAAGGCCGCCGCTATGGCGATGGATTCTGGGCGCAGCACTGGTTCGCCTTCGTGCGCATCGCGCATCGCCTCGTATCGAAGCGCCGCGCACCCGGCAACGACACCGCTGCCGTTTGAGTCGGTTCAAAGTCCGTTCTGAGTCCATTGCGGATCCATTCGAGCGCGCACTCCGCCGCGCTGCTCACTTCCGCCGGCGGCGCGTCCCTTGGTTTATGCTGTGCACGTTCGAGCGCACCCTCCAGTGCCCCAGCATGCCTGGCCCGGGCGCGGCGCGATTCTCCCGTCCATCGTTTCGTTCGCAGGCACTGGCTCGCATGAATGATCTGTTGCGCTCGTTTGGGCGCGCACTCGCAAGCGCGTTGCATCCGCGCATGCTCTGGCTGACCTTCAAACCGTTTATCGTCGCGACGGTCGGCTGGGGCGTACTCCTGTGGTTCTTCTGGCAGACGCTGACCGGCGCGACCCGCACCTGGCTCGACGATTGGTCTTTCACCGCCACGCTTTATCATCTGTTCGACGTGCTCGGTTTTTCGACGCTGCACGCGGTCATCGCGCCGTTCATCGTGATTGCGATGGCGATCCCGCTGATCGTCGTCACGGTGCTGCTGCTGATCGCCATGCTGTCGATGCCGGCCGTGATCCGCTTTCTCGCGGCCCGCCAGTTCGCCGGGCTGGAGATGCGCCACGGCGGAACGTGGTACGGTAGCCTCGGTCAGGCGCTCTGGACCACGCTGCTGTGTCTGGCGCTGCTGATCGTCACGTTGCCGCTGTGGCTCGTGCCGCCGTTCTTCGCGTTGATTCCACCGCTGCTGTGGGGATGGCTCACGTATCGCGTGATGACCTACGACGCGCTCTCGTTGCATGCGACGCGCGACGAGCGGCGCGAACTGGTGCGGCGCCACCGGCTGCCGTTGCTGCTGATCGGTATCGTGAGCGGCCTGCTAGGTTCGCTGCCGACGCTGTTGTGGGCGTCGTCGGTATGGCTGATTGTGCTGTTCCCGGTGATCACGACGGTGACGATCTGGATTTACGCGTTCATCCTCGTGTTCTCGGCGCTATGGTTCGGCAACTACTGCCTGCGCGCGCTGCAGCGCATGCGGGCGGAAGCGCCTGGTGGCGCGCGCGAGGTCGCGCCGGTTCCCTATTGATCAAACGAAAGAGGCGGCAATGGCATTTGGCGTCATCATCATCGGCGATGAAATCCTCTCGGGCAGACGCGTCGACAAGCATCTGCCGAAGGTCATCGAGTTGCTCCGCGGGCGCGGGCTGTCGCTCGGCTGGGCGGAGTACGTCGGCGACGATCCGGAGCGCATCACGGCGACGCTGCGGCGCACGTTCGCGTCGGGCGACATCGTGTTCTCGACGGGCGGTATCGGTGCGACACCGGACGACCACACGCGCCAGTGCGCGGCGGCCGCGCTCGGCGTGCCGCTCGAGCTGCATCCGGAAGCCGCGAAGCTGATTCAGGAGCGTATCCGCGACATGTATCCGGCGAACTCGCCGGCGCCGCTCGATCTGAACTCGCCCGAGAACCGGCATCGCCTGAATATGGGCACGTACCCGCAGGGCGCCGACATCATTCCGAACGGCTACAACAAGATTCCGGGCTTTTCGATCCGCCAACACCATTTCGTGCCGGGTTTCCCGGTGATGGCTTGGCCGATGATCGAGTGGGTGCTCGACACGCAGTACGCGCATCTGCATCACACGACGCCGCACGCTGAAAAATCGCTGCTGGTGTTCGAGTTGCCGGAGTCGCGCGTGACGCCGCTGATGGAGAAAATCGAGCGCGATTTTCCGGGCGTGCGGGTGTTCAGTCTGCCGAGCGTCGGGGATGCGGAGCGCGGCGGCGTGTATGCGCGGCATCACATCGATCTGGGTGTGAAGGGTGAACCGGAAGCCGTCGCCGCGGCGTTCGTGAAACTGCGAGAGGGAGTGCATCTGCTCGGTGGCGACATCATCGAGCCTGAAGCGGCGGCAGCGGCGGCGGCGGCCGCGGGTAAGCCGTGAAGCTGAGCGGACCCTCAATACGATTCAGGTAAGTAGTCAGGACACGGCTGCGCTGACGAAGTTTTATACGGCGTTCTATCACGCGCTGTGGGCGCCGAGCGTATTCAGCGATTCCAACGGCCAATATATCGGCTTCGACCAGCAGGTCCATACGGTCAGCGCGGGCCACGCGGCGTAGTACCGCAGTACACCAGCTTTTCGGGCTGGGACATCTACCGCTCGCTGATTGCGCTCAAAGCCACGCTGTTTCCTCGGGAAACCAGCGATATGGCGCAGTCGCTAGTCAACGATGCGGATCAGTGCGGCGCGATTCCGCATCGGGTCAACGACAACGTCGAGGATGGCGTGATGCCCGGCGACGCCGGCTCGCTGATCGTGGCGGGCGCCTATGCATTCGGCGCGCGAGCGTTCGATACCTCGGGCGCGCTGAAGCACACGACAACTGGGCAATTCAACGATCCCGAAGATGCTGCTGAGCCGCTCGGCCTATTGGCAGAACCTGCTTAACGCGTCGCTGCCGCCGCCTCTGATCGCCGCGCGCAACTCGGACGGAAGCTGGATTGCGGAGACGCAGAGCAGCACCGACAACTACGTCGAAGGCAATGCCGGGCAGTACACGTGGATGGTGCCGTTCAACCCGGTCGGACTGTTTGCGCAACTGGGCGGCAACACGGCGGCGGTGTCGCGCCTGAACGCGTTCTTTACGGTGTTGAACGCGGGGATGAGCCTGCCCAATTTCTATATGGGCGACGAACTGACCTTCGAGGTGCCGTGGCTATATAACTGGGCGGGTTCGCCGTCGGGCACGCAGAACGTGGTCCAGCAGATCATGGCGAGCGCCTTCGGCACAGGGCCGAACGGTTTGCCCGGCAATGACGACCTCGGCGCGGTGTCGGGATGGTACGTGTGGGGGGCGTTGGGTCTTTATCCGGAGATACCGGGTGTCGGCGATCTCGCGATTGGCACTCCGCAGTTTGCGTCGCTCACCGTTCATCTGGGCAACGGCAAGACGCTGCGTATCCACGCGCCCTTGCATGTGTTCGGGATTTCGGCCGCGCCCTGAACACAATGGAGCGCCGCGCGCGCGGCGCTCGACAAAACAAGCGGTCCGCGCCTGAGGGTTAGGTTGGCGCGAACCGCGACATCGCAGTGTCACAACCCGCGCCGACGATGCAATCAATGCGTGGTCGGCGCGAACCGTTTCAATCGGCGTGCTTCAGCGCCGCGCCACGGGCTCCCGCAGATGCGGGCAGTGCGCCACGCGCCATCAGGCTCCGATCCACGGCAAGCCGCGAAAACACCATCCCGACACTGTCTTCCGATGCCCCTGGCCGTCCTTGTCGCCTTCGAAGCCTTCCAGCAGGTCATACGCCTTCGTGAAGCCGGCCTGGGTCGCGGCGATCGCGGCGAGCTTCGAGCGCGCGGCGCTGCGGCACAGGAACAGCACCGGCGTGTCGGGCGAGGCGACCTGCGCCAGTTGCTGCACGAACTCCTGATTGGGCACCGCGCCCGGATAGCGCGTCCATTCGACATGCGCGTATTGGCCATCACCGATCACCGGCCGGCCGACCCAGTCGAGCTCGGCGCGGGTACGCACGTCGACGAGACGCGTGCGCGGATCGAGTTCCAGCAGTTCGAACGCCTCGGCCGGCGATACCGCGCCCGCGTAGGGCAGTTGGTTCTCGGTGCGGCGGGCGTCCGCCTTCGCGTAAAGCTGTTCGAGCGTGCTCATGAGCGTCAATCTCCTTCGGACCAAATGATCATTCTAGCGCGCTGCAGGCAGCGCACAGACCTGTGTAGACTGGACGGCGCCAGGCAGTCGCGGGCGCCGTCCCAACCTCGATGCGCAAATATGGTGCATTTCCTGCTGAATGCACCAAGATGGTATGGACCGTCGTTTCCAAAGCGGTGAATGCGCGAAATTGGTGCGTTGCAATGCCCGCACGTTTGTTTGCGACGCTGCTCGCGCCTCGTGCGTGGCCGGCAAACGTAAGCGGCGCAATGGTGTGCGCCGGATTGGCCCATACGAGGCCCAGAGGTGGCACACTATCTGCTTTATTGGTGCCGATCGATTTGTCCCGGCAGAATTTTCCGCCCGCGACGCCATATAAGTGGACGTTCCGGGATGGGTCAGCTAGATTGGGCGGCGGCTGAATCCGCCGAAATTGTTAATCAGGAGATAGGTTATGAGTAAATCCGTGGCCGACGTCATTCAACTCGTCAAGGACGAAGACGTCAAGTTTGTCGACTTCCGTTTCACCGACACGCGCGGCAAGGAACAACACGTTTCGGTGCCGGTGTCGGCATTCGATGAAGACAAGTTCGAAAGCGGCCATGCGTTTGACGGATCGTCGATTGCCGGCTGGAAGGGCATCGAAGCATCGGACATGTTGCTGGTCCCGGACGCGAACACGGCCTTCATCGACCCGTTCTACGAAGAATCGACCCTCGTGCTGACCTGTGACGTCGTCGAACCGGCTGACGGCAAGGGCTACGAGCGCGACCCGCGCTCGCTCGCGAAGCGCGCCGAAGCGTACCTGAAGAGCTCGGGCCTCGGCGACACCGCGTACTTCGGTCCGGAACCGGAATTCTTCATTTTCGACTCGGTCCAGTGGAACACGGATCAGTCGGGCTGCTTCGTGAAGATCGGTTCGGAAGAAGCACCGTGGTCGTCAGCGAAGGAATTCGAAGGCGGTAACACCGGCCACCGTCCGGGCACCAAGGGCGGCTACTTCCCGGTCGCGCCGGTCGATTCGTTCCAGGACATCCGTTCGGAAATGTGTCTGCTGCTCGAACAGATCGGCATTCCGGTCGAAGTGCATCACCACGAAGTGGGGGGCATGGGCCAGAATGAAATCGGCACGAAGTTCTCGACGCTGGTTCAGCGCGCCGACTGGACGCAGCAACTGAAGTACATCATCCAAAACGTCGCGCACACGTACGGCAAGACGGCAACGTTCATGCCGAAGCCGGTCGTCGGCGATAACGGTTCGGGCATGCACGTTCACCAGTCGATCTGGAAGGACGGCACGAACCTGTTCGCAGGCAATGGCTACGCAGGTCTGTCGGAATTCGCGCTGTTCTACATCGGCGGCATCATCAAGCATGCTCGCGCGCTGAACGCGATCACGAATCCGGGTACGAACTCGTACAAGCGTCTCGTGCCGCACTTCGAAGCGCCGGTCAAGCTCGCTTACTCGGCTCGCAACCGTTCGGCATCGATCCGAATTCCGCACGTGTCGAACCCGAAGGGCCGCCGTATCGAAACGCGCTTCCCGGATCCGCTGGCGAATCCGTACCTGTGCTTCTCCGCGCTGATGATGGCGGGTCTGGACGGCGTGCAGAACAAGATTCACCCGGGCGAAGCCGCCGACAAGAACCTGTACGACCTGCCACCGGAAGAGGATGCAAAGATCCCGACCGTGTGCGCGGGCCTCGACCAGGCTCTCGACTCGCTCGACGCGGACCGCGAGTTCCTGACGCGCGGCGGCGTATTCACGGATGCGATGCTCGACGCGTACATCGAACTGAAGACGACGGAACTGCAGCGTTTTCGTCAGTCGGTGCACCCGATCGAATTCGAAATGTATTACTCGCTGTAAGCGGCCATGGCGCTTCGCCCTTCACCCGGCGAAGCGCTTTGCCCGACGCTCGCGATCGGTCACGAAGGGACGGCGGCGCCGTCCCTTTTTCGTTAGACCGTACGCACGGCCGGCCGCGCGCGGGCAACCCGGCATTCGGTGAAGCACAATAAAGCAGCACTCCTGATTTATCACCATCTCCCACCGGCCAGACTGCAAGATGGTTCTCAAGAATCTGATCAAGGCAAGGAAAGGACACGAACAGACGCTGTCGGACGACATGCAGCTCGTGAGTTCTGGCTTGCTGCCGGGCTTCGAGGCGCTGCCGACCGTCTTGCTGGTGCTCGAGAAGCGCACGCTGCGCGTCGCGTTCGCGAATCCGTCGGCGGAGTCGATGCTGGAGATGTCTCGCAAGCAACTCACGCAGATGGCGTGGCCAGACATCTTCTCGAACGCGGACGAACTGGTCGCGACGATCACCGCGATCGCCGCGCACCGTTTTCACGCGACGCATCTGGACGCCGTGCTCGAGCGTCCCGGCCACGAACCGCTGCACGTGCATGCGATCGTCGGTTTTCTGGAAAGCGCGCAGGACTACGTGTTGCTCGAACTGTTCGAGAACGAGCGGCATCTGCGCACCGACCGCGAAGAGCGCATCAACGACCTGACGGCCGTCAACAAGCATCTGATCCGCAATCTCGCGCACGAAATCAAGAATCCGCTGGGGGGCATTCGCGGCGCCGCGCAACTGCTCGAGTTCGAACTCGGCGAACGTCAGCGCGACGAGTTGCGCGAGTACACCCAGGTCATCATCAAGGAGTCGGACCGTCTGCAGACGCTGGTCGACCGCTTGCTCGAACCGCACCGGCATCCGCATATCGTCGGCGACGTGAATGTTCACGAGGTGTGCGAGCGCGTGCGTCAGGTGATTCTCGCGGAGTTTCCGCGCGGCCTGACGATCGAGCGCGACTACGACGTCAGCGTGCCGGATCTGCGCGGCGACAAGGAGCAGTTGATCCAGGCGCTGCTGAACATCGTGCGCAATGCGGCCGAGGCGTTGCGCGAGCGGATCTCGCAGGGCGATGCGCGCATCGAATTGCGCACGCGCATCGCGCGCAAGGTCACGATTTCAAAACGCCTGTGCAAGCTGGCATTGGACTTGCATATCATCGACAACGGCCCAGGCATTCCCGAAGAGATTCGCGACCGCATTTTCTATCCGCTCGTGTCGGGGCGCGAGGACGGCAGCGGTCTCGGTCTCACGCTAGCGCAGACCTTCGTGCAGCAGCACGAAGGTCTGATCGAGGTGGACAGCCGGCCGGGCCATACCGAGTTTCAGATTCTGCTGCCGCTCGACCTCTAGATAACACAAGCACCTCAAGACTTCTGACCGACCTATATGAAGCCGATCTGGATAGTAGACGACGATCAATCAATTCGCTGGGTGCTCGAGAAAGCGCTGGCGCGCGAGAACTTCGCGACGCGCAGCTTCGCGAACGTGCGCGAAGCGTCGGCCGCGCTCGATCACGACAGCCCGCAGGTGCTGGTCTCCGATATCCGCATGCCTGGCGGCTCCGGGCTGGAGCTGCTGCAAACCGTACGCGACAAGGTGCCGGGCTTGCCGGTCATCATCATGACCGCGTTCTCGGATCTCGATAGCGCGGTCGCCGCATTCCAGGGCGGCGCGTTCGAGTATCTGGCGAAGCCGTTCGACGTCGACAAGGCCGTCGAGCTGATTCGCCGCGCGGTCGACGAAAGCATGCGCGGCGAGCAGACGTGGGACGACCGCGTCGCCGAAGCGCCCGAGATGCTCGGCCAGGCGCCCGCGATGCAGGACATGTTTCGCGCGATCGGCCGCCTGTCGCATTCGGCGGCCACCGTGCTCATTACCGGCGAATCAGGCACCGGGAAGGAACTGGTCGCGCGTGCGCTGCACCGACATAGCCCACGCGCGAACGGCCCCTTCATCGCGTTGAACACGGCCGCGATTCCGAAGGATTTGCTGGAGTCCGAACTGTTCGGTCATGAGCGCGGGGCGTTCACCGGCGCGCAGGCGATGCGCCAGGGACGCTTCGAGCAGGCCGAGAACGGCACGCTGTTTCTCGACGAAATCGGCGACATGCCGTTCGATCTGCAGACGCGTTTGTTGCGCGTGCTGTCGGACGGGCAGTTCTATCGCGTGGGCGGCCACAATCCGTTGCGCGCGAATGTGCGGGTGATCGCGGCGACGCACCAGAATCTCGAATCGCGCGTGCGGCAGGGACTGTTTCGCGAGGACCTGTATCACCGTCTGAACGTGATCCGTCTGCGCTTGCCCGCGTTGCGCGAGCGCAACGAGGATATCCCGCTGCTGACGCGGCATTTCCTGCAAAAGAGTGCGCGCGATCTCGGCGTCGAACCGAAGCGCGTGTCCGAGGAGGCGCTCGCGTATCTCGCGTCGCTGCCGTTTCCGGGCAACGTGCGGCAACTCGAGAACCTCGCGAACTGGCTCACGGTGATGGCGCCCGCGCAGACGATCGAAACCAAGGATCTGCCACCCGATCTCGGTCCCGCGCACGGCGCCGGGAGCGAGCTTGGTGCGGGCGCCGCTGCCGGCGCGACGACGGATGGCACCGTGGCGACCCATGCGGGAATCGCGGGCGGCGTGCCGCTCGCTGGCACGAACGGCGGCGCGCTCGTGCATCCGGGTGGGGCGGCCGGTGCGTCGGTCGCCACCGCGCTGAGCGCATGGGAAGGCGGCTTGCGCACCGAAGTCGCGCGCATGCTGCGCGAAAACGCGGCCGACGTGATGGACGAACTCGCGCGCCGCTTCGAAGCGGCCGTGATCCGCGAAGCGCTCGACTTCACGCGCGGCCGCAAGGTCGAGGCGGCCGAGCGGCTCGGCATCGGGCGCAATACGATTACGCGCAAGATTCAGGAGCTCAATCTGGAGCCTTGACGCGGCCGTTCTGAGCGATGCTGCATGGCAGGCGGGGGCGGCTCAGGCCGCCTTCGTCGTTGTTGCATCGCGCCCCGCGGCAAACCGTCGACCATCGCGCACGAGGCATAATCAACGCTGTTCCGATCCAACAGCCGACGATGCCAGCTTCTTCAGCTTCTCCCGCCCCGTTCGAGTGGCCGCTTTCCCCCGATCCTTTCCTGTCGCTCGAAGAGCTGGGCGACGCTGACGCACTCGCATGGGTCGACGCGCAGAATGCGCGCACCCGTGTGGCGTGGTGCCGCGGCGAGTCGTTCGACACGCTCAGACGGCGGCTCGCCGATGCCTATCTGCCGCGCGAGCGTCCGGTGATTCCGGATCGCTGGAAGGACTGGGCCTACGATTTGTGGCAGGACGAGCGCAATCCGCGCGGTATCTGGCGACGCACTGCGTGGGCCGCATGGCGCAACGGCGCACCGGTGTGGCAGAACCTGCTCGACTTCGACGCGCTCGGCGCGGCCGACGGCACGCCGTGGGTCTGCGTCGATCTCGATATCCTTTATCCGGACGGCGACCGCGCGCTGATCACGATGTCGCCGGGCGGTTCGGATGCGCTCGTCGTGCGCGAGTTCGATCTCGACGCGCGGCGTTTCGTCGACGATGGCTTCGCGATTGCGAAGGCGGGCAAGCACACGGTGTCTTGGATCGATCGCGATACGCTGTACGTCGGCTGGGACAATGGGCGCAAGACGCTGACGCGCTCTGGTTATCCGCGCGACGTGCGGCGCTGGACCCGCGGTACGGCGCTCGCCGATGCGCCCGTCGTGTTTCGCGGCGAGTTTGGCGACATCGGCGTGGAGGCGCATTACGATCCGGTCGATCGCCGGCATACGGTGACGAGCAGCGTCGACTTTTTCGATTCGCACACGTATTACCTCGACGACGCTAGCGACGCCTGGCATCGTTACGAAGTGCCGTCGCACGTCGCGGTGGGGGCGTGGCAGGGCTGGCTGTTGCTCGAGCCGCGGCTCGATTGGGAATGCGAGTGGGACGGCAATCTCGCGCGCTATCCGGGCGGCGCGCTGCTCGCGATTCGCGAGGACGCGTTTCTGCGCGGCGAGCGCGACGTGACGCCGCTCTTCACGCCGACGCCGCTGACCTCGGCCTGCGAGTGGTCGCATACGCGCCATCATCTGATCGTGTCGTATCTCGACGACGTGCGCGGCAAGACGCTGATCTGGACGCCGTCGCAGCGCGAGGACGGCACCTGGCAGTGGCGTGAGCGTGTGTTCGCGTCGCGCGGCGATGCGCAGGTCGACGTGTCGCCGGTCGAGTCGACACTGAACGACGAAGTGTTCGTCGACACCGACGATTATCTGCAACCGCCCGCCTACTGGCTCTCCGAGCTCGCGCTCGAGGAGCCCGGCGAATGGGAGTTGCTCGACCGTTGGCCGACGCAGTTCGACGCGACGCGCGTTGCGGTGACGCGCGGACATGCGGTATCGGCCGATGGCACGCGCGTACCCTACACGGTGATTGGGCCGAAGGAAGCGCCGTCATCGCCGGGCGATGAAAGCCCGACGCGCCCATGTCTGCTGAGCGGCTACGGCGGCTTCGCGATTCCGCTGCTGCCGAGCTATCTGACGGGGCAGGGCATCGGCTGGCTCGAACGCGGCGGCGTGTACGTGGTCGCGCATATTCGCGGCGGCGGCGAGTTCGGCACGCGCTGGCACACGGCGGCGCAAGGCGAGCATCGCCAGCGTGCGTTCGATGATTTCATCGCGGTCGCCGAGGCGCTGATCGCGACCGGCGTGACGAGCGCCGCACAGCTCGGCATTCAGGGCGGCAGCAACGGCGGTTTGCTCGTGGCCGCCTGCATGGTGCAGCGGCCGCAGCTATTCGGCGCGGTCGTCTGCGAGGTGCCGTTGCTCGATATGAGCCGCTATCACCTGCTGCATGCGGGCGCCTCGTGGATCGACGAGTACGGCGACCCCGACGAACCCGATGAAGCGCGTGCGCTCGCCGCGTATTCGCCGTATCACAACCTCGCGGCGGGTGTCGCGTATCCGCCGGTGCTATTCACGACGTCGACCGCCGACGATCGCGTGCATCCCGGCCATGCGCGCAAAATGGCCGCGCGCATGCAGGCGCTGGGCGCGCAGCACGTGTGGTATCGGGAGAATACGGAAGGCGGCCACGGCGGCTCCGATGAGTTGGAGCAGGCCGAGCATGATGCGATGGTGTTCGGGTTCTTGTGGGGTGTGCTGGGCGGCGCCTGAAGCAATAGGGACGCGAGCCAGCGCTGCCTCGTTTCGTCGCTGTATTCCGGATCAGCCCAGCTGCGCGAACACTGGCGCGTGATCCGACGGCTGCTCCCACTTGCGCGGCACCTTGTCGATGTCGCACGCCGAGCAGATGTCGGCCAATGCCTTCGACAGCAGGATGTGATCGATGCGCAGTCCCGCGTTGCGACGGAACGCCATCATCCGGTAGTCCCACCACGAATAGATTTTTTCCTGCTGCTCGAACTGGCGGAACGCGTCGAGCAGGCCGAGGCCGATCAGCCGCACGAACGCCGCGCGTTCCTCGGGCGACACCAGATTCTGACCTTCCCATGCCTTCGGATCGTGCACGTCGCGATCGTCGGGCGCGATGTTGTAGTCGCCGAGCAAGGCGAGCTTCGGATGCAGCGTCATCTCGGTTGCGAGCCAGTCGTGCAGCGCGTCGAGCCAGCGCAGCTTGTACGCGAACTTGTCGGTGCCGGGCGCCTGGCCGTTGGGGAAATACGCGGAGATGATGCGCACGCCGTCGATGGTTGCCGCGATCACGCGCTGCTGCGGATCCTCGAAACCGGGGATGTTGCGCACGATGCTGCTTTCGTCGACGTTCAAACCTTCGCGCACCAGAATGCCGACACCGTTATAGGTTTTCTGACCCGCGTACCAGCTTCGATAGCCGACCGCCTCGAGTTCGGCGCGCGGAAATTTTTCGTCGGGAAGCTTCAGTTCCTGCAGGCACAGCACGTCGGTGCCGCTGCTCGCGAGCCAGTCGATGACGTGTTGCTGGCGGACTTTGAGGGAGTTGACGTTCCAGGTGGCGATTTTCATCAGTTGCACAAGCTGTTGATTTTCAATAAATATTTGACTTGATGTGGTCGTGATATACGTATCGATATACTCATTTCACGAGTGGTGTTCCGTTACTCAGGAGTCACACGCCATGCCAGTCCGGCGTCGCAGGCTATATGATACGGCCTGTCACGCCGGGGGCGCGGGTTCGAGTCCCGTCCACTCCGCCAGACAAAGCCCGTTCATGGGAACCTGAACGGGCTTTTTGCTTTTGGCCCTTTTGCTTTTGGCCCATCACCAGGCCATCAGCTCGGGCCGGTCGAGCGTGGGCTTTCGCCGCTGTCCCGGTTGTTGAACTCCCGCCCATGAAACAGGCGCTATTCGGTAGGAACGGGAACCCGGATGCACGCAACCCGCCGTGCATCACCTTGCCGGGAAACCGCTTGCGGTTGCGCATCGCCGCATGCGTCGATCGCGGCGGGGCAGCGCGTGCGGAACGCGCATCCCGACGGCGGTTGCAAGGGCGACGGAATCTCGCCTTGAAGCAGCAGATGCCGTCGCGCGCGCTCGACGCTCGGGTCGGGAACCGGTACGGCCGACAGCAATGCACGGGTATAGGGATGCGCAGGTGCCGCGTACAGCGCGCGTTTTTCGCCGAACTCTATCACGCGCCCCATATACATCACCATCACGCGATGGCTGATTGCTTTCACCACGGCCAGATCGTGCGCGACGAACAGCAGCGACAACGACAGTTCGCGTTGCAAGTCGCGCAATAGATTAACGATTTGCGCTTGAATCGACACGTCGAGCGCGGACACCGGTTCATCGCAGATCACGAGTTGCGGCTCGCTGATCAATGCCCGTGCAATTCCGACGCGCTGACATTGCCCGCCCGAAAACTCATGCGGATAGCGCCGCAGATGCTGCGCATTCAGGCCGACGCGTTCGAGGATGGTCAGCACGCGAGCGCGCACATCGGCGCGCGCGACATCGGGCCGATGCGTGATCAACGGCTCCGCGACGATCTGCTCGATCGTCATGCGCGGATCGAGCGACGCCAGCGGGTCCTGAAAGATCATCTGCACGTCGCGCCGCAAGATGCCGAGATCGCGCTTTGTGCCTTGCACGGTTTCGACGCCATGAAGCTTGACGCTGCCGCCCGACGCAGGCGCAAGACCGACGATCGCGCGCGCGAGCGTGGACTTGCCGCAACCGGATTCACCCACCAGCCCGACGGTTTCGCCGCGCCGTACATCGAACGACACGCCGTCGACAGCGCGCAGCGTGGCCTTGCCAGACCACGGTAATTTGCCGCGCGGCACGCTGAAATGCACCTTCAGTTCGTTCACCGACAGCAGCGGTTCGGTACTGTTGCAAGCGGAATGCTGGTTCATCGAACGGCCCCCAGAATGGCTGGAACCGGACGGTGGCACGCGCGCAATGCACCCGCCAGATCGCTACGCGCATCGAGCGACGGCACTGTGGTGCGGCAAGTATCGTCTGCAAACGAACAGCGCGGTTCGAACGCGCAACCCGCGCCGATTTGCCCCGGCAAAGGCGGATTGCCCGGAATGGTTTGCAACGGGCGGTCGTCGTCGTCGGTGATGCGCGGCAGCGCGTTCAACAGGCCGATCGTGTACGGATGGGTCGGCGCGGCGAACAGCGCGCGCGCGTCTGCCTGCTCGACCGTGCGCCCTGCATACATCACCATCACGGTATCGCACAAACCGGCAACCACGCCCATGTCGTGCGTGATGAGAACGATTGCCGTGCCGCGCTCGCGATTCAGTTCGCGCAGCAATTCGATGATTTGCGCCTGAACGGTGACGTCGAGCGCGGTAGTCGGTTCGTCGGCAATCAAAATTTCCGGTTCGGACAGCAACGCCATCGCAATCATCACGCGCTGCCGCATACCACCGGAAAACTCATGCGGATACATGCCGATGCGGCGTGCGGCATCGGGAATCCGCACCGTGTCGAGCACCTCGATGGCACGCCGACGCGCTTCGCGACGCGACAGCTTCTTGTGCAATTGCAGCGATTCCGTCATCTGCCGTTCAATGGTCAAAAACGGATTGAGCGCCGTCATCGGGTCCTGAAACACCATGCCGATCCGGTTGCCGCGAATCCTGTTCAGCGCTGCGTTGTTCATCGTCAGCAGATCGCCGCCGTCTTCGCCACGATACAGTGCGGTGCCCGACACGCTGCCGTTCGACGACAGCAAACCGAGCAGCGCCATCACGGTCTGACTCTTGCCCGACCCCGATTCGCCGACGATGCCCAGCGTGCTGCCCGCGTCGAGCGAAAACGACACGCGTTGGACCGCATCGACCGGCGGTCCTTCGCGGCGCGTGAAGCGCACACTCAGGTCCTTCACTTCGAGTAGCGCCATGTCAATGATCCTTGGGGTCGAGAGCGTCGCGCAAACCGTCGCCGACGAAGTTCACGCAATAAAGCGTCACGCACAGCATGACGGCAGGGCAGAGCAGCAGCCACGGCATCGATTCGAGTTTTTGGGCACCGTCTTCGATCAGCACGCCCCAACTCGTCATCGGCTCCTGGACGCCGAGTCCGAGAAACGACAGCACCGATTCCGTCAGCACGATCGACGGCACTGTGACCGTGGCATACACGACCACCACGCCGATCAGGTTCGGCACGATATGCCGCGCGATGATGGCGCGGGTGCTGACGCCAGTCGCACGCGCCGCGTCGACGAATTCGCGCGAACGCAGCGACAGCGTCTGACCGCGCACCACGCGCGCCATATCGAGCCACGAAAACGCGCTGATGGTCAGCACGACCAGATAGAATGCGCGGCCGAACAGCGTCATCATCATGATCGCGATCAGCATGTACGGAATCGCGTACATCACGTCGACGACGCGCATCATAACGGCATCGACGCGTCCGCCCATGAAGCCGGCTGTCGCGCCCCACGCGACGCCGATCAGTCCGGACACCAGCGTGCCGAGCAACCCGACTTCGAGCGATACGCGCCCGCCCACCAGCGTGCGCGCGAGCAGGTCGCGACCGAGTTCGTCGGTACCGAACAGATGCATGCCGAGCCACGACGGCGGCAGACTGATCGATCCCCAGTCGCTGTCGACCGGATTGTTGGGCAGAAACAGCGGCCCCGCAAAGCATGCGACGACGATCAGCAGCAGGATCACGAGACTTGCAAATGCCGCGCGATTACGCAAAAAGCGCATGCCGGCAATCGCGAACGGTCCGCGCGAAGCCTTCGTGACGATGCCGCCGGACAGACAGCCGCCTGCGGACGCCGCATCGGCCGGCGGCGCGACGAACGCGCGCGCGGCCAGGTTGAATCGACGAATCTTCATGTCAGTACCGGATGCGCGGATCGAGCCATGCGTAAGCAAGATCGACCAGCAGATTGAACAGGACCGCGAATGCCGTGATCAATGCGACCAGACCGAGCACCAGCGTGTAGTCGCGATTGATCGCGCCGTTCACGACCAGTTGACCGAGACCGGGCAGCGCGAATACGGATTCGGTGACGACCGCAGCGGTGATCGACGAAATGCACAGCGAGCCGAGTAGCGATACGACCGGCATCAGCGCCGGTTTCAGCGCATGACGCAAGACGATGGTGCGGCCGGCCAGACCTTTCGCGCGCGCGGTCCGGATGAAATTGCCGGACAGCACTTCGATCATGCTGCCGCGCATCACGCGCGCAATCGTCGATACGTTGATGATCACGAGCAGTACGATCGGCAATACGCGGTAGTGCCAGTCGCCATCACCCCAACCGCCAGCGGGCAGCAGACCATGCTCGCCGCGCTTGATCAGGATCGCGAAGACCCACACCAGCACGGGGCCGAGGATGAATGGCGGCACCACACCGCCGAGATTGCCGAGCAACATCACGCCGTAGTCGATCACGCCATTGCGGCGCACCGCCGCAACCGTGCCGAGCGCCACACCGATCACCAGCGCGATCGGCACCGAAATGCCGCCGACACCGAGGCTGACCGGTAGGGCTTTCCACACCAGTTCGCTGACCGACCAGTCCGTGTAACGGAACGACGCGCCGAGATCGCCGTGCAGCAGCGAGTCGATGTACAGCAAATACTGCTTCCACAGCGGCTGATCGATGTGGTATTTCGCGTCGAGATTGGCAAGCACGGCCGCCGACAGATGCTTCTCCGAATCGAACGGGCCGCCGGGCGTCAGGTGCAGCAGCAGGTAGCACGCGGTGATCACGGCGAGAATCGTCGGGATCGCCCATAACGCGCGGCGCAATGTATAAGCCAGCATGGCAAGGCTCCTTGCGCTCAGTGCTTGATGATGTACATGTCCTGCGACTGCCGCTGATCGACGTAGTTGGTCGGCGAATAGCCGCCCACATACGATTTCACGAGCCGCACCGCCGAGTACTGGAACATCGGAATCAGCGGATAGTCATTCATCGCGATGTCGTGCGCCTGCGTTAGCATCGCGGTGCGCTTCGCTTCGTCCATCTGCTGGTTCGCCTGATCGATCAACGCATCGACCTTCGGATTGCAGTAGTGCTGGTCGTTCTGCACGCTGTTGCAGCGGATCAGGTCGAAGAACGACATCGCGTCGTTGTAGTCGACGAACCAGCCGTCGCGCGACGCCTGCACCTTGCCGTCGTGGCGCATTTTCAGCAGCACGCGGTTCTCGACGTTTTCGAGCTTCACGTTGACGCCGAGCTTGGTGCGCCATTCCGACGTCGTGAATAGCGCGACCTTCTTGTGCAGGTCGTTGGTGTTGTATGTCAGCGTGAACGTCAACGGCTTTGCAGCGGAATAGCCCGCCTGTTTCAGCAGGTCTCGCGCGGTTTCGATGCGCTTCGCCATCGGCCACGCGGCCCAGTCGGGCTGGAATTGCGCCGCGCCTTGCGTGCCTTTTGCAATCAGGCCGTACAGCGGCAACTCGCCGCTTGCGGTCAGTTTGGACGTCAGCAGGCTGCGGTCGATCACCATGGACAGCGCCTCGCGCACGCGCTTGTCCCTGAAGGCCGGGTCGGCGTTGTTCAGCGAGTAGTAGTAGGTGGCGATAAACATCCCGGTCTTCAGTTCGGAGCCGAACTGCTTGCTGACCTGGTTATAGATGCCGGACGGAATCGAATACGTGTAATCGAACTGGCCGGCCTGATACATCCGCATTGCCGTTTCGTCGCTTTCGATCGGCAGATAGGTGACTTTCGTGATCGCGACCTTGCTCGCATCCCAGTACTTGTCGTTCTTCACCATCACGAGACGGTTGCCCGGTTGCCAGTCGCTCAACGCATACGCACCGTCGCTGACCATGTGGCCGGGACGGGTCCATTCGTCGCCGTACTTCGCGACCGTCGCGCGGTTCACCGGTGCCATCGTCGACATTGCGGTCAGTTGCGGAAAGAACGCGGTCGGGTCTTCGGTTTTGACCTCTACCGTGTACGGATCGACCGCGCGCACGCCGAGACTGGAGAGCGGCGCCTTGCCCGCCAGAATCGCCTTCGCGTTCTTCACGAACTCGACCAGGATCGTGTATTTCGAGCCGGTCTTCGGATCGACCACGCGTTGCCATGAATAGACGAAATCGGCGGCCGTGACCGGCTCGCCGTTACTCCAGCGCGCGTTGTGGCGCAGCTTGAAGATCCATGTATCGGGCGCGCTGCGGCTCCACGATTGCGCGACGCCCGGCACGACCGCACCGTCGGCGGCGATTCGCGTCAAGCCTTCGAACAGGTCGAGGCCGATGGTATTAGCGGCCCAGGATTCGATATGCGCGGGGTCGATCGATTCTGCCTCGACGGGTGTTTGCCGCGTCAGTTCCTGGGTGGCTGCGAGCGTGACGCCGGGCGGAATCGTCACGGCGTGGGCGGGAGAGAGAAGGGCGAGCGCCAACACGGCCAACGCCGCCCGAGTGGCGTGAATCGGTTTCATTGCGTATTCCACGTGGCATCCGAAAAGCAAAAAAGCTGGCGGTGCGCGAGGCACCGCCGCCAATCCTCTTCAACAACGAAGAAGAGGCAAGAGGAGACCTACGGTCCTGCGATAAAGCCCGCTGCGACGATCAGAAGCGGTAGGTCGCACCGATCTGGAAGAAGCGGCCCAGATTCGTGTACAGCGACTGGTCGTAGCCGGTGATGTCCGGCGTTGCTTGCCACTCCACGTCGAACGGCGGCTCCCTGTCGAAGATGTTCTGGATGCCACCATAGATCGTCCAGTTCTTGAAGCCGCGATACGTCATCATCAGGTTGAACTGGCTATACGACGCCACCGAACCCGTGCCACCGTCGCCGAACTCGGCTGCCACTGCGTTGGTGTACGGACCCGTGTACTGCCAGCTCAGCGTCGTGGTCATCTTGCGGTAATCCCAAGTCAGGCTCGTGTTGCCCTTCCAGCGGGGATTCGACGCACCGAACGGTTGCAGCAGCGCGAGGTTGTTACCCGCGAAGTCCTGCGTTGCAGAGCCCGGGCTGTTCAGCTTGAAGTGCCACACGTACGCCCAGTCGCCCGACAGCGTGAACGTGCCGTACTTCGTGCCGACCGACTTGCGGAAGTTCATATCGAAGCCGTCGGTGTCCAGCGAGCCGAGGTTGATGAACTGTTGCGCGATGTAGCGGATCGTGCCGTCAGGATTGCGCACGACCCTCGACGGGTCGTTGGCATCCAGCACGGCATTCGGATCGTCGGTACCGATCACGCCGTCGATATGAATCTTGTAGAACGCTGCACCGATATCGGTCGACGCATCCGGCGACAGTTCGAAGCCGATGTTGTAGTTCTTGGTGTGCTCCGGTTGGAGGTTCGGGTTGCCGTTGACCTGTTCCGTCGTGAAGTGCTTGGTCGGCACGCCGCTCGGGTCGTTCGGATCGACGAGGTTCTGGTGAGCCAGGTAGGTTGCCTGCGAGTTTTCGACCAGCGTCGGCGCGCGGAAACCACGGCTGTACGACGCGTACGTCGTCAGCATCTGGACCGGTTGGAAGCGCAGTGCGAAGTTCGGCGAGAACGCGCCGCCGAAGTCGCTATAGTGGTCGTAGCGGCCCGCTTGCGTGAACGTCAGGTTGTGGATGATCGGAATATCGATCTGGTAATACACGGCCGCGATGTTGCGTTCGCCGTCGACGGACTGAACGTTCGCCGGCACGACGATCCCTTGCGACGAGTACGTGCGCGGGTTGATCAGCGAGCTTTCGTGACGGAATTCCGTACCGAAACCGACGCCGACCGGGCCAGCCGGCAGGTTGAACAGATTGCCGGTCGAGGTCTTCGCCGTCACGCTGTCGAGCTTCGAGATCGCCTGCTGGTTGTCGTCCTGGAACAGGCCGTTCAGACCGTTCGGTGTCGATGCCGGGTTCGCGAAGTTGTAGCCGCCGTTCGGGCCGAGGATGTTTTCAAGCGCGGCCGTGTTGATCATGTTCGAGTACGTCGTGTCGACCGTGCTCTGCGAATGACCGTAGTCCACCGACCAGTCCCAGTCGCCGACCTTCGGCGTGGTGAACGAACCTTTCACGCCCGTCGAGGCCTTCCAGAACGTCGATACTGTGTCTGCGCGCTGCGCAACGCCCGGGAAGGTCAGGTTGATCGGCGTATCGACACCGTACGGGTTGTACGGATTCAGCGCCGACACCGTGCGGTCGAGTTGCGACACCGAGCCGGTCAGCGGATTGAACACGTTCGACGTGCTGGTGATGGCCGGGCTGCCGAAATACTGGACCGTCTCGTTGCGGCTCGCCCACAAGTCGGCGTAAGCCTGCACGTCGTCGTTGATCTTGAAGGTGCCACGCACCTTCGCGTTCATACGCGTCGTCTGTGGAATCAGCGAGTACGTGTTCGCGTTCTTGTACACGCACGATGCGCCCGCCGCGTTAGTGCTGCCCGGAGGGCATGGGCTCAACGCGGCTGTCGAGCCGTCGGGCAGTTGCCAGAATGACTGCTGATTCGGACCCAGAGGACCCGCCGACCCACCTGGGAACTGGCTGAAGTCTTCGTTTTTGGTCATGTCGCGCTGGTCGAGCGTCGAACCGGAATCGCGATAGTAGCTGGCGGCTGCCGTCACGTTGAAACGATCCGAGTTCAGGTCGCCGAAGCCGCCGAGCACGCTGAAGTTGCCCTGAGCGTTACCCGGATGCTGTGCCTTGCCGAGCTGCCCGTCGATCTGAAGACCCTGGAAGTTCTTCTTCGTGATGATGTTGACCACGCCGGCAATCGCGTCGGAACCGTATGCGGACACGGCGCCCGTCTTCACGATTTCGATGTGATCGACGATGTTCAGCGGGATCGTGTTGACGTCGAAGAACGTGTCGGTGAAGTTCACCGCCTGTGCGTAGTTCGCGACGCGTTGGCCGTCGACCAGCACCAGCGTGTACTTCTCGGACAGACCGCGCAATGCGATCCCCGAGCCGCCCGGCGCCGTGCCGTTCATCGTGGTGGAACCCCAACTGGACGCGGAGTTGGCAGACATGCCGCGCAGGAAGTCGGCCACGGTCGTGAAGCCGCTTTGCTGGATTTCCCTTGCTGTAACGGTCTGGACTTCGACGTTGCCGGTCTTGTCCGATGTGCGGATCAGCGAACCGGTGACTTCTACTCTTTCGAGCTTGCTGACGGCGGGGGGAGTCGCCGCTGGCGTGCTTGCGGCCGTCGGAACGGCCGCTGTATCAGGTTGGCTTTGTGCGTGTGCCAGCGGGACGAACGCCGCTGTCAACACCAGCTCGGCTCCGATGATTCTTTTGATGGCTGAGGCCAATCGCTTTTGTTTCACTTCCGCTCCTTCTTGTTGTTAAGGCCACTTCCGTTGAACGATCACGCAAACGCAGGCGCGAGTTGCGCGTGCGCTGCAGTGCGTTGACGTCAGCGAGTTCTTCGCTGTCCGGCGCATCCCCGCGCCGTCCCGCACATCCCGTCCAGGGTGCGTCGCCGATCGTGTCGGACGCGCGCCTTGGTCTTGAAGCGAGCGCAGCAAGAGCACGAGATATGCCATGTGTGAGGCCGCGGGCCGTCGGAAAGGCCTCGAGCGGCCTCCGCAAATGCATCGAAGCGATTGATTTGCTTAGGAATTAAGACTTACGAAAAATTTCGTTACTCGGGTAATGCATGGAAATAAATCTCTCCTCGTGCGTGTAACAGAACACAAGAAAATTTCAATTAAAAAAGAATACAGCCTGGTGGTTCGTTGTCGTTACGATTGGTGCGGAATTCGCACCGATAGAATGCGTTAATTCCGAATTGGTGCATTAAATAAAGATGCATCAAGCCCAATTAGATTCCCTAATTCTGGGCAATTGAGGCGCATTAAAAATGTTAAGTAATAAATGTAAGAAAACGATCGGTAAGATGGCTTCGCGTTGCGCGGAGCTTTTTTGGGGCGGGGATTGGTCTGCAATTGGTGTTTATGATGTAAGAAAACTGAAAGTACACAGAAAACAACATGTAATAAAGTTGGCTATGTCGTATTGGGCATTGCACCAAAGCGTTTCAATTGCGATTTTTCGCACCATTTCTGCAATAGCGAATTAAAGACCTTGCCAGGATAAGTCTTCGAAAGCGGCTTTACGCCATTACCGAAATCAATTTGTTTTGCTATACGCGTGCGCGAGCGCCACGCAAGCCTTCGGGATGCGAGTTTTTGTTACGCTACGTAAGGCCATGAAATAAAAGGCAAAGCGTTCCGTGTAAGGGATTGGCGACGTCTTTACGGAGCAATCAGGCGCTGGTCCTGGTACGGGCTTTGCATGGGTGGCAGGCCTTTTTAGCTGGCGACCCATAAGGCAGCCGGCATCTCGATACCCACCGTTATTCAACGGCCGCTTGAGCCTGTACTAACCGGAGTCCGCAGTGCTGAATACCCTCATTAACTACTCGATCCAGTCGATGGGTCTGATCCCTCTCCTCGCGTTCATCTTCCTGCTCGGCATCGCGATCATCATCGAACGATTCATGTTCTTCTCGCGTGCCGTGCGTGCCGGCAAGACCCTCGAACATGACCTGAAACTCGTCGATGCAGCCAATCCCGACGATGCCGCCAAAGTGGCCGAGCACTACAAGCAGACCGTGCAAGGCGAACTCGTGAAGTCGGCGATGAAAGTGAAGGGCAAGAGCGAAGCCGTGGTCGAACGCGAGATCGAGGAAACGATCATGTTCCAGTTGCCGCGTCTCGACCGTAACCTGTGGATTCTCGATACGGCCGTGACGCTCGGCCCGTTGCTGGGTCTGCTTGGCACGATCATCGGCATGGTCGAATCGTTCAACGTGCTCGGCACCAGCGGCACCGCGAACCCGAACGGTGTGACGGGCGGCATCGGTCACGCGCTGACGGCCACCGCGTGCGGGCTGACCATCGCGATCATTTGCGTGATCTTCCTGAACTACTTCAACAAGCGTATCCGGATGACGGTCAACCAGTTCGATCTCATCAAGTCGCTGCTCGTATCGCGCTTCGCAGTCTGACACCCGCACTCAAGGAGACGGACCATGCGAAACCATCGCAGCCATTACCTCGGCGGTGAAGAGAAAGCGCGCATCGAGATCATCCCGATGATCGACATCATGATGTTCCTGCTGGTGTTCTTCATGCTCGCGACGCTGAAGATGATCCAGGGCACAGGCATCAAGCTCGACCTGCCGCAATCGAGCACCGCCGAGCAGTTGCAGCAGACCGTCAAGCTATCGATCGGGGTGACGAAGACGGATGAAATCTATCTGGATTCGAAGCCCGTGACGCCCGACGAACTGACCGCGCGTCTGCAAGGTCTGGTTCACGACTCGAAGAAAGTAGATGTCGCGATTGCCGGCGACGAAGGCACGAGCTACAAGAATATCGTCAAGGTGATGGACCTGGTGCGCGCGGCGGGCATCAGTTCGGTTGCATTGGCCACGAACCCGACGACATGAGTTCACCGGCCATCGACATGAAAGATCCGCAAAACCGCCTGGACGGTGCACTCTGGGCATCGACGACGCCGGCGCATCACGGTCGCATGCCCATGAAGCTGGCGATCGGCGTTGCGGTGGTGGTCGAGGCGCTGGTGATTCTGGGCGTGTCGCACATGAAGTTCCAGCCGCCGCCGCCTCCGCCGCCGAAGGAGATGCGCGTGCAGATTGCGCCGCCGCCTCCGCCACCGCCGCCGCCCGAGGTGAAGAAGCTGGAGCCGCCGCCGGCGCCGCCCAAAGCGCAGCCGAAGCACGAAATACCGAAGCCGACCCCGACGCCGCCGCCGCCGCGACCGACGCCGCAGCCGGTGATCCAGCCCACGGCGAATCCGGCTCCGAACGCTCCGGCGGTCGCCTCGCCGACGCCTGCGCCGGCACCCGCGCCGGCACCAGCCGCGCCGCCGGCGCCGCCCGCGCTGCATGGCGTGGTGGACGGCCGCGGTCATTGCCAGTCGGTGCAGCCGGTGATTCCGCGCAAGGCATTGACGGACGGCATTTCGGCGGACGTGATCGCGCATCTGACGATCGGTACGGACGGCAATGTCAGCGACGTGAAGATCATGCGCGTCACGCCGCCGACGTCGGTGTTCAACGAAGCCGTGATTGCCGCAGGCAAGGCGTACAAGTGCGAGAAGAATGCCGAGCCGTATGTCGGCGAAGTTCAGTTCTCGTTCAAGACCACACCGTCCGACGACGAGTAACCACGACGAGTAACGACGACGAACAAGCTCAGCTTCGACGCGAACTTCCGGCCTTCGCAATTTACCCATCCGGCCTTCAACCCGGAACCGCGCGAGCGGTGGCTACCCGCCGCCGCCCGCGCGGTTTCGAAGCATCGCGCATCGGCTACGAGCCGATTGCGTTCAGACACGCATGATGACAACCGACAGGTTTCGAGGCCCGCGCGCGCGCGTCGTTAAGATGCTCGCGGCGCAGGTTGCGGTGACGCTCGTCGCGGGGCTGCTGGTCGTGCCGTTGACGACGGCGCCCGCGTTCGCGAGGGCGTCGATCGCGCAATACGACGCGCCGAAGTATCCGTCCGGGTTCACGCATTTCGATTACGCGGACCCGAATGCGCCGACCGACGGCACGCTGGTTTTTCAGAACTACGACGAAGCGCAAAGCTACGATTCGCTGAATCCTTTCCTGACGCGTGGTGCGCCGGCGCCGGACATCCTGCATCTGATGTTCGATACGCTGATGCAGCGCAGTTGGGACGAACTCGCGTCGGAATACGCATTGATCGCCGACGACGTCGAGGTGGCGCCGGATGGCAAATCAGCGGTGTTTCATATCGACCCGCGAGCGCGCTTTTCGAACGGCGATCCGATCACCGCCGACGACGTCAAGTATTCGTCCGATACGCTGACCAGCCCGCAGGCATCGCCGCTGTTCAACTCGCAGTTCGCGGTGATCAGCCACGCCACGGTGCTCGACCCGTCGCGGGTGCGCTTCGACTTCAGGCACGTGGAACGCGACGCGCCGTTGATCGCAGGCGACCTGCCGGTTTTCTCGCGCAAGTGGGCAATGCAAGCCAACGGCACGCGCATCGCGTTCGATCAGTTGACCAACGTGCCGCCGGTGTCGAGCGGCCCGTATCTGATCGAGCAGCGCAAGAACGACACGCAGATCGTCTACCGTCGCAATCCGGCTTACTGGGCCGCCGATTTGCCGTCGCGGCGCGGCATGTACCATTTCGCGCGCGTCGCGTTCAAGCTCTATCACGATCATTACACGCAGCTCGAATCGCTGAAAGCGCTCGATACCGACGTGATGGTCGAATACAGTTCGATGCAATGGGCGCGCCGTTATATCGGCAAGAACTTCGAGAACGGCGCGTTGCAGCGCAAACTCTTTCCGGATCACGGCGCGCAGATGCAGGGGCTGATGTTCAACACGCGCAGGCCGATGTTTTCGGATGTGCGGGTGCGGCATGCCCTTGCACTCGCGTTCGACTACGACTGGCTGAACCGGATGACCTTCTACGGCCAGTACCGGCGCACCAACAGCTACTTCGACGATAGCCCGTTCGCCGCGCAAGGCGTGCCCACCGCTGCCGAACTCACGCTGCTCGACCCGTATCGCGCGAGTTTGCCGGCGGCCGTGTTCGGTCCAATGGTCAGGCAGGCCGACACGATTGCGCCGCACACGTTGCGCGAGAACCTGCGCGAAGCGCGCGGCCTGCTCGCCGAAGCGGGTTGGACGGTGCGCGACGGCCAGTTGCGCGACGCGCACGGCAACCCGATGTCGATCGAAATCATCGACGATCAGCCTGGCATGGATCGCGTACTGCTGGCGTATATGCGCAACCTGCAACTGCTCGGCATCGATGCGCATATGCGCGAGATAGATAGTGCGTTGTATCAGAAGCGGATCGACAACTTCGAGTTCGATATGACGACGTTCATCTATCTGCGCGTGACGATTCCCGGTTCCGAACTGGAGCGTCGTTTCAGCAGCGCATCGGCGTCCCAGGTCGGCTCGGAGAACTATCCGGGCGTGAAGTCGCCGGCGGTCGATGCGCTGGTGCGCGCGGTGATCCACGCGAGCACGCTGAACGAACTCGAAACCGCGACCCATGCGCTCGACCGCGTGCTGATCAACGGCTATTACATGGTGCCCGAATATTTCGCGCCGGATACGCGGATCGCGTACAAAAGCGCCCTCGGCTACCCGTCGGTGACGCCGGTCAGTTTCCAGGGCGAGGACTGGATCGTCAGCTACTGGTATCGCAAGCCGCCGTCCGCTGCGGCCAATACCGCCGAGGCGAAGTGAGGGGCTTATGTTTATCTACATCGTCAAACGTCTGCTGCTGATGATCCCGACGCTGATCGGCGTCGTTACGCTGACTTTCTTCGTGACGCAGTTCGTGCCGGGCGGCCCGGTCGAACAGATGATGACGCAGTTGCGTCAGGGCCAGCAGCGCGGCGGCGAAGGCGGAGGCGGCGGCAGCGCATATCACGGCAGCCAGGGCGTCGATCCGCAGCAGATCGAGCAGATCAAGAAGCAGTTCGGCTTCGACAAACCGCCGCTGACGCGCTATCTGAAGATGCTGAGGAACTACGCGCGTTTCGATCTCGGCCAGTCCTACTATCACCATCAGAGCGTGTGGGCGGTGATCCGCTCGAAACTGCCCGTGTCGATCACGCTCGGGTTATGGACGGTCGTGCTGACCTACATCGTGTCGGTGCCGCTCGGGATCGCGAAAGCGGTGCGCAACGGCTCGCGCTTCGATACCGCCACCAGCGTGATGGTGCTGACCGGCTACGCGATTCCGGGCTTCGTGTTCGGCGTGCTGCTGCTGATGCTGTTTGGCGGCGGCACGTTCTGGCAGGTCTTCCCGATGCGCGGCCTCACGTCCGATAACTTCGACGAACTCAGTGCGTTCGGCAAGGTGCTCGATTATCTATGGCACATCGTGTTGCCGGTGACGGCGTCGGTGGTTGGCAACTTCGCGATCGTCACGATCCTGACCAAGAATACGTTTCTCGAAGAGATTGGTCGTCAATATGTGCTGACCGCGCGGGCGAAAGGCGCGCCCAAGCGTGACGTGCTGTGGAAGCACGTATTGCGCAACGCCGCGATTCCGCTGCTGACCGGGTTGCCCGCTGCGTTTATCGGCGCCTTCCTGAACGGCAACCTGCTGATCGAAACGCTGTTTTCGCTCGACGGCATGGGCCAACTGTCTTATGACTCGGTGATCCGCCGCGACTATCCGGTCGTGCTGGGTTCGCTGTTCCTGTTCACGCTGATTGGTCTCGTGACCAAACTCATTGCTGACGTCTGCTATGTCCTCGTCGACCCCCGCATCCAGTTCAACAGCCTGGACCGATGAACTGCCGCCCGGCGCGTTGCCGGTGTCCGTGTCGCCTGGGCGACGCGTGTGGCAGCGTTTCCGCCGGCAGAAGCTCGGTTACTGGAGCCTGATCGTGTTCGCGACGCTGTTCGTGCTGAGCCTGCTCGGCGAAGTGCTCGCGAATGACCGGCCGCTGATGGTCCGTTACGACGGCCATGACTATTTTCCGATCGTGAAGGACTATCCGGAAACGATGTTCGGCGGCGATTTTCCGACCCGCGCGAACTATCTCGATCCCTTTATCCGCAAGCAGTTGACGGAGAAAGGCAACTTCGCGATCTACCCGCCGAATCACTACCACTACGACACGATCGATTACTTCGCGACGCGGCCGTTTCCGGCGTCGCCGTCCGCGACCAACTGGCTCGGCACCGATCAATACGGCCGCGACGTGCTGTCGCGATTGCTGTACGGCTTCAGGTTGTCGGTGTTGATGGCGCTTGCGCTGACGGTGTCGGGTATCGTGCTGGGCGTGCTGGCGGGTGCGTTGCAAGGCTTTTACGGCGGCCGCACCGACCTGATCGGGCAGCGCCTGATCGAAGTATGGAGTTCAATGCCGGACCTGTATCTGCTGATCATCTTCGCGTCGATCTTCGAGCCGAGTTTGTGGCTGCTGTTCATCCTGCTGTCGATGTTCGGCTGGCTGGTGTTGTCCGACTATGTGCGCGCCGAATTCCTGCGCAACCGTTCGCTCGATTACGTTCGCGCCGCGCGCACGATGGGTTTGAGCAACTGGCAGATCATCTGGCGTCATCTGCTGCCGAACAGCATGACGCCGGTGATCACCTTCCTGCCGTTCCGGATGAGCGCCGCGATTCTGTCGCTGACGAGTCTGGACTTTCTGGGGCTGGGTGTCGCACCGCCCACGCCGAGCCTGGGCGAACTGCTTCAGGAAGGCAAGAACAACCTCGACGCATGGTGGATTTCGGTATCTGCGTTTGCCGCGCTGGTGATCACGTTGTTGCTGCTGACGTTCATGGGCGACGCGTTGCGCAATGCGCTCGATGCGCGTTCACGCGGGTCGGCGTTCGGCGGGAGGAAGTGATGGGCGACGCGACGTTGCACAAGCCTTTGCTGGAAATCGACACGTTCTCGATCCGTTTCGGCGACAAGGTCGCGGTTCGCGAACTGAATCTGACGATCGGGCGCGGCGAGCGGGTTGCGCTGGTCGGCGAATCCGGTTCGGGCAAGAGCGTCACGGCGCTGTCGATCCTGCGCCTCGTCGAACATGCGCAGACCAGCGGCCAGATCCGTCTCGACGGCGTCGATCTATTACAGAAAACCGAGCAGCAGATGCGCGGGATACGCGGCGCCGACGTCGCGATGGTGTTTCAGGAGCCGATGACCGCGCTCAATCCGCTGTTCACGATCGGTCAGCAGATCGCCGAAAGCCTGCGTTTGCACGAGGGTTTGCGGTCGAACGCGGCGCGCGCCCGCGGCATCGAACTGCTGCGCCGTACCGGCATTCCCGAGCCGGAACGGCGGATCGACAGCTACCCGCATCAACTATCCGGCGGACAACGCCAGCGCGCGATGATCGCGATGGCGCTCGCGTGCCGTCCGCGCCTGCTGCTCGCCGACGAACCCACTACCGCGCTCGACGTCACCGTGCGTCAGCAGATCGTCGATCTGCTGATCGAGTTGCAGGAACAGGAAGCCGCCGATCGCGGCATGGCGGTGCTGCTGATCACGCACGACCTGAATCTCGTGCGCCGCTTCGCCCAACGCGTGGCGGTAATGGAAAAGGGTGTGCTGGTCGAAACCAATACGACCCAGGCGCTGTTCGCAGCGCCGCAGCATCCTTACACGCAGCGCTTGCTCGACAGCGAACCGCATCGCGAGATCGGGCCGATCGAACCGCACGCGCGTCGGGTGCTCGAGGTGCAAGGCCTCGCGGTCGATTACCGGACGGCCGCGAAAGGCTGGCGCTCGCTGTTCAGCGGTTCGACGTTTCGCGCAGTGCACGACGTCGATCTGACGCTGCGTCGCGGTGAGACGCTCGGCGTGGTCGGCGAATCGGGCTCCGGAAAATCGACGCTGGCGGCGACGCTGCTCGGTCTGCAACGGCCCGCCGCCGGTCATATCCATATCGACGGCGCGCCGTTGTCGGCTTTGCGTGGCGCGAACTCGCGCCGCGCGTTGTACTCGCGGATGCAGGTGGTGTTTCAGGACCCGTTCGGGTCGCTATCGCCGCGTATGACGGTCGAGCAGATCGTCGGGGAATGGATCGAGGTGCACCGGCCGGAAATCGACGCGCGCACGCGCCGCGCGCGGGTGGGGACGATGCTCGAAGAAGTGGGCATGCCGCAAGAATCGATGCTGCGCTATCCGCACGAGTTTTCCGGCGGGCAGCGGCAGCGAATAGCGATCGCGCGTGCGTTGGCGGTCGAACCGGAAGTGCTGATTCTCGACGAGCCGACCAGCGCGCTCGATGTGTCGATCCAGCAACAGGTGCTTAAGTTGTTGGCGGGCTTGCAGAAGAAGTACCGGTTAAGCTATCTATTGATCACCCATGATCTGGCGGTGATGCGTGCAATGGCGCATCGCGTGATCGTGATGAAGAACGGCCGCGTGGTCGAGGCGGGAGACACGCTCGACGTGCTGCATGCGCCGTCACATCCTTATACGCAGTCGTTGCTCGCCGCGTCGATGATCGCGCCGGAGCACGACGAACCCGAGGTGCTGCAATGAGTGAATCGCGCTGGACGCAGGCCGCCCGTGCGTTGAAGAGCACCGCGGCGTTCTGGTCCTTACGGATTGTCGATGAACAGATCGACGACCACGAAGTGCGCAACGACGTCGCGCAGCCGCTGCGCACGCAGCGCGAACGCGGCGCCATGCTGACCGCGTGGGCCGGCGCGGGCGCGGGCTATGCGGCAACCACGGATCTGTCCATCGCGGGCTTGCAGGCTGCGCTCGATATCGCGACGCAACGTGCGCTGGCGAGCGCCGGCGCATCGCTGATCGACCATCGCGCGGTGTCGCGCGAAGCGCGCAGCGGCGCGTATGTCTCGCCCAATGCCGACCAGCCGCTGCCGACGCGCGGCGAATGGCTCGCGCGCCTCGCGCACGAATGCGCCGCCGCGAAAATCGACGACCGGATCGTCGAGCGCACGGCATCCGTGCAGATCACGCGCACCGAACAGGTTTATCTGACCAGCGACGGCGCGCGAATCGACCAGCGCTTTTGCTTCGTGATGCCGGAAATGAGCGTCGCGGCGCACGCGAACGGCGACACGCAGGTGCGCACGCTCGGGGGCAATTACGGCACGCTCGCGCAAGGCGGCGTCGAAGTGCTGGACCGCTACGCGTTCGACGGCGCAGGCATGCGGCTCGCCACCGACGCGCTGACCTTGCTGGCCGCGCCGAACTGTCCGGCTGGTCCGCGCGACCTGCTGCTGATGCCTGATCAGATGATGTTGCAGATTCACGAATCGATCGGGCATCCGCTCGAACTCGACCGGATTCTCGGCGACGAACGCAACTTCGCCGGATGGAGTTTCGTGAAGCCGGAGATGTTCGGCACTTACCGTTACGGTTCGGAACTGCTCAACGTGACATTCGATCCGTCGTTGCGCGAAGAAGCGGCGTCGTACGCATTCGACGACGACGGCACCGAAGCGCGCAAACAGTATCTGATTCGCGATGGCGTGCTCGAACGTCCGCTCGGTGGCGCGCTGTCGCAACAGCGCGCAAAGATGGCGGGCGTCGCGAATTCGCGTGCGTCGAGCTGGAATCGCGCGCCGATCGACCGGATGGCGAACCTGAATATCGAACCGGGAACCAGCACGCTGGGCGAAATGATTTCCGGCATCGAACACGGCATCCTGATGCGCACCAATACGTCGTGGTCGATCGACGATCACCGCAACAAGTTTCAATTCGGCTGCGAGTTCGGCCAGTTGATCGAAAACGGCAAGCTCACGCAAATCGTCAAGCAACCGAATTATCGCGGCATATCCGCGAATTTCTGGCGCAGTCTGAGCGCGGTCGGCAATGCCGGCACGCGCGAAGTGTTCGGCACGTCGATGTGCGGCAAAGGCGAACCGGTGCAGCTGGTGCGCGTCGGCCATGCGTCGCCGCCGTGCGTGTTCACGCATGTCGATGTATTCGGAGGCGCGCAATGACTACAACCCATGCAGTCAATGCATCGAGCGGCTTCGATTTCGCCTCGAACGCGCAGTCGCCGGATTGGCACGCGCATTTCGCGCTGCTCGCCGATGCGATCGACACGTTGCTCAGCGGCGACGAAGTGGCGTTGACGCGGCTGTCGGCGGAGCAATCCGACTTTATCCGCTTCAACGGTGGCAAGGTTCGGCAGATCGGCCAGGTGTCGCAAGGCAAACTGACCGTCCGCCTGATCGACGGCGCCAGGCAGGCGTATTCGAGCTTCACGGTAGGCGGCGATCCAGCGACGGACCTGCGCGATATCGCCGATGCGCTGAATACGTTGCGCGACGGCTTGCGCGATGCGCCCGACGACCCGCATCTGTTGTACGACGCCACCCAATGGACCCAATCGACGCGCCGCAGCGGCAAGCTGCCCGCGCCCGACGCACTGTTGCGGATCGCCACCGAAAGCGCGCGCGGACTCGATTTCGTCGGCTTCTATGCAGGTGGCTCGATGGTGCGCGGCTTCTCGTCGTCGCGCGGCAGTCGCGGCTGGTACGAAGTCAGCAACTTCAGCTTTAGCTGGTCGTTGTACGACCCGAGCGGCCGTGCGATCAAAAGCACGTACACCGGCGACCACTGGGACGACAGCGTGTTCGCCGCGAAGGTCGAACAGGCCGCCGCACGTTTGCCGGTGCTTGGACACACGCCGCGTGCGTTGTCGCCGGGGCGGTATCGCACGTATTTGGCGCCGTCGGCGATGCTGGAACTGGTCGGCACGGCGTCGTGGGGCGGGTTTTCCGCGCGCGCGAACGCCACCGCGCGCAGCCCGTTTTACCGGCTGCACAGCGGCGAAGCCGCGCTCGATCCGCGCGTGTCGATGACCGAAGACCTGAGCCTGAATATCACGCCGCGCTTCAACGAAGACGGTTATCAGCGCGACAGCGTGCCGTTGATTCACGACGGCCGCAACGCCGGGCAACTGACCAACGCCCGTAGCGCGCGCGAATACGGATTGACGCCGAACGGCGCGCTCGCCAGCGAAACGCCCGAGTCGCTGGCGATGGCTGGCGGCGATCTCGACGCCGCCGATATCCTTGCCGCACTCGATACCGGGCTGTATGTCGGCAATCTCTGGTACGTGAATTTTTCTGACCGGATGAATTGCCGGTTGACCGGCATGACGCGTTTCGCGACGTTCTGGGTCGAACGCGGCCAGATCGTCGCGCCGGTCGACGCGATGCGTTTCGACGACAGCCTGTACCGTTTGCTGTCGAGCGAACTCGAACGTCTCGACGCCCAGCCGGAACTGCTGCTGAACGATGGAACGGAGGGCGAGCGGCAGACCGGCGGCTGGAAACTACCCGGCTTGCTGGCACGCTCGTTCGAACTGACGCTGTGAGTGAGTTTTCGATGACAGATTGAAGGCCATAACAATGACAGAACCAAAGACAATATTTGAGAGCACGACACGGTTCGGGGCCGAACCGGTCGAGATGAGCATCAGGCCGCTGGATCCGGACGACGCCGCGCAATTCCACGCGCTGCGTTCATGCCCCGGTGTGATGCGCCAGAACCCGATGCCTCCGTATCCGACCTTGCAGCAGGCTCAAGGCTGGCTCGCGAAGCTCGCGGCGCCGTCGATGGCGATTGCAGCGCTGGTGGGCGATACGCTGGTCGGCGCGGCCGATCTGCATCCGGGCGCGCTGCGTCGCGCGCATAGCGGCTGGCTGGGTATCAGCGTGCACGACGACTGGCAGGGCAAGGGCGTCGGCACGCGGCTGATGGCCGAACTGATCGATGCCGCCGACAACTGGTACGGGCTGCGCCGTCTCGAGCTGAACGTGTTCGCCGACAACCATCGCGCGATTGCGCTGTATCACAAGTTCGGTTTTTCGCACGAAGCGACCTTTCGCGGCGCCGTGCTGCGCGACGGCAGGCTGATCGACTCGGTGTTCATGGGCCGCTTACGCGCGCCGATGGGTCATCTGCAAGCGGAAATCGAGGCGGCCGTATGAACGTCTCGTTGAAACCCGACACGGCGCATGTGATTATCCGCGCCCGCGAAGTGTCCGACCTCGACGCGATCACTTCGTTGATGAACTGCCCCGGCGCGCGGCATGGCACGTTGCAGACGCCGTATCGCTCGAACGCGACGGTCGGAAGCTGGCTCGAAAAAATGCCCGCGAACACGCTCGGACTGTGCGCGCAGGCGGGCGGTCGCGTGGTCGGGATGATCGACGTGTTGCCGCGCATGCACCGGATGGCGCATTGCGCGGGAATCGGTCTGTGCGTGCATGACGATTACGTCGGGCGCGGCGTCGGCACGGCGCTGCTCGCGGCGGCCGTCGAGTGCGCGGATACGCTGCTCGGCCTGCGTCGGCTGGAGTTGACCGTGTTCGTCGACAACCACCGCGCGATCGCTCTGTATCAGCGCTTCGGTTTCGTCGAGGAAGGACGCTCGCCGGCGTTCGCGATGCGCGACGGCAAGCTGGTCGATGCATTCCATATGGCCCGTTTCGCCGATGCGCCGGTGTTCGCTTCGCCGGTCGCGCTCGCACCGAACCCACACGCGTGAGCATGCCTTGGCCGCCTTTTTTATCGACCGACCGGTGTTTGCGTGGATTCTGGCGCTTGCGGTAATCATCGCGGGCGCGCTCGCGTTGACGCAATTGCCGGTCGCGCAATATCCACGACTCGCGCCGCCGCGTATCGTGATCGATGCCGTCTATCCGGGTGCATCGACGGAAGCCGTGGATGCGAACGTAGGCAGCATCATCGAAGAAAGTCTCGACGGTGCCGACGGGATGCTTTACTACGAAACCGCCAGCGACGGCCTCGGCAACCTTGAAATCGCGGCGACCTTCGCGCCCGGCACCAACCCCGATATCGCGATGATGGACGTGCAGAACCGGCTCAAGCAGGTCGAGCCGCGTTTGCCGCAACAGGTGGTGCAGCAGGGTATCAGCGTTTTCAAGGCCGCCAACACGTTCCTGATGCTGGTCGCGCTGACATCCACCGATGGCACGCGCGATTCCGCGCAACTGAGCGACATCCTCAGCCGCGACATCATGCGCGAACTGAAGCGCGCGCCGGGCGTCGGTTCCGCGCAACTGTGGGACGCCGACGAAGCGTTGCGCGTCTGGCTCGATCCGATGAAGCTGCGCGAATTCGGCCTCGCCGCGTCCGACGTCAACGCCGCGATTGCCGCGCAAAACGCGAGCGTCGCGGCAGGCACACTCGGCGACGCGCCGCTGGTGGACGGCCAGCAGCTGAGCGCGTCGGTGAACATCAAAGGGCAGTTGCTGTCGCCGGAGGAATTCGGCCAGATCGTGCTGAAAGCGCACCCCGACGGCTCGGCAGTGCGGCTTGCCGACGTCGCGCGGGTCGAAATCGGCCGCGACAACTATACGTTCTGGTCGCGCCTGAACGGCAAGCCGTCGGCGACGGTCGGGATTCAACTCGGGCCGCGCGGCAACGCGCTCGAAACATCGGACGCGATTCGGGCGCGGCTCGCGGAACTGGCGAGCCGTTTGCCGCCGGGCGTCGCGGTTCAGGTGCCGTTCGATAGCGCGCGCTTCGTCAACGTTGCGATTCGCGAAGTGCTGATCACGCTGGCCGAGGCGATCTTGCTGGTGTTTCTCGTGATGTGGCTGTTCCTGCGCGATCTGCGCTACGCGCTGGTGCCGACAGTGGTGATTCCGGTCACGCTGATGGGTGCGTTTGTCGCGATGTACGCATTCGGCTTGTCGATCAACGTGTTCACGATGTTCGGCCTCGTGCTGGCAATCGGCATTCTGGTCGACGACGCGATCGTGGTGGTCGAGAGCGTGCATCGCGTGATGGACGAAGAGGGCATGGCGCCGCGCGACGCGACATTGAAAGCGATGAAACAGATCGGCGGTGCGATCGTCGGCGTGACGGCGGTGCTGACCGCCGTGTTCGTGCCGATGGCGTTCTTTCCTGGCGGCGTCGGTGGGATTTACCGGCAATTCGCGGTCGCGATGATTGCGTCGATGCTGGTGTCGTCTTTCATGGCGCTGTCGTTGACGCCCGCGTTGTGCGCGAACCTGCTGGGCGCGCCTGCGCAATCGGTCCGTCAGCGTGACGCGCGACGCGGTTTGCGTGGCGTTGCCGCGCGCCTCTCGACGCGTTTCGAACAGGGCTTTGATCGCGCGTCGCGCGCCTACCGGGCCATGACGGCCGCCGCGATGCGCAGGGTCGGGCCGCTGCTCGCGGTGTATGCCGTATTGCTGCTGCTGTGCGGCGCGTTGTACTGGCGGATGCCGGGCGGCTTCCTGCCCGTCGAAGACCAGGGCCAACTGCAGGTGATGATCCAGTTGCCGGCCGGCGCGACACAGGCGCGCACGCTCGCCGTCGTCGAAAAGACCGAGTCGATTTTGCGCATGCAAACGGCGGTGGCGAACGTGACAAGCGTGATCGGCTGGAGTTTCGAGGGCAGCGGACAGAACGTGGCGATGTCATTCGTCACGCTGAAAGACTGGGGCCAGCGCGGCGTTGATGCGATGACGCTGCGCGACACGTTGAACCGGTCGTTCAGCCGGATTCTCGACGGCAACGTGCAGGCGCAATTGCCGCCGTCGGTGCCGGGCGTCGGGCATTCGGACGGCTTCACGTTCCGGCTCGAAGATCGCGGCGGCTTGGGCCGCGACGCGTTGAAAGCCGCCCGCGACCAGCTTGCCGAGCGCGCGAAGGCCGATCCGTCGCTGGCGTCGATTCATTTCGAGGATCTGCCCGACGCGCCGCGTATCGAACTCGACGTGGACCGCGCGAAGGCGTACGCGCTCGGCGTATCGTTCGACCGGATTGCGGACGTGCTCGGCAGCACCTTTGGCTCGTACTACGTCGACGATTTTCCGGCGGGTGGCCGGATGCGCCGCGTCCTGGTGGCGGGCGATGCGTCGACGCGGATGACGGAAACCGATCTGCTGGCGTTGTCGGTGCCGAACCAGTCGGGCGCGATGGTGCCGCTGTCGTCGGTTGCGACGCGCCGCTGGACCATCGGGCCAGTCGCATTGACGCGCTACAACGGCTATCCGTCGCTCGATCTGAACGGCCGTGCGGCGAGCGGTGTCAGTTCGGGGGCGGCGATGGAGGCGATGGAGCGGCTCGCGGCGAGCTTGCCTGCGGGCATCGCGTTCGACTGGGTCGATGCGGCGCGCGAAGAACGCGCGGCGGCGCGGCTGACGCCGTTGCTGCTCGGACTGTCGCTGCTGGCGGTGTTCATGGCGCTGGCCGCGCTATACGAAAGCTGGACGATTCCGCTCGCGGTGTTGATGGTCGTACCGCTTGGCGTAGTCGGCGCCATTGCGGCGATGCTGATGCGCGGCATGCCGAACGACGTTTACTTCAAGGTCGGGATGATCACAGTGATCGGCTTGTCCGCGAAAAACGCGATCCTGATCGTGCAATTCGCGCGCGACCTGAGCCTCCGCGGCGTGCCGCTGACGCGCGCGGTGATACGCGCGGCGGGCGCGCGATTTCGCCCGATCGTGATGACGTCGTCGGCGTTCCTGCTGGGCGTCGTGCCGCTGGTGCTGGCGAGCGGCGGCGGTGCGGAAAGCCGCCGGTCGATCGGTACGGGCGTGTTCGGCGGCGTCGTGACGGCGACCTTGCTCGGGCTGGTGTTTGCGCCGGTGGCGTTTCAGGCGGTGGCGGTGGTCGCGCAGCAAGGGCCGCGCGGCGCGCTGCGGCGCTTGCATGGCTATCGGCGTCAGTCGCGCGAGTTGATTCGCGATGTCAGCACATGATCGGCTCACGCGCCGTCGATCTTCAGATACGCACGCGCGAGGGCTTCGTTTTCAAAGCCGAGCCGCTCGAGGGCGGCTCGATAAATGAAGTCCCGGCCAGTTGCTCCGATTCGCGGTAGTCCCGCATCTTATCGCGTGCGCGAGCGGGGAGTGTGCAACTTGCCGTTGCGATGTTTCGTAGCGCGTGCGACGCATCGCGCCGCGCGAATGTGCCGCTTGCTCGACGGCACTCGATATGTATTTCGCGCCAACATTTGACGTTGTGTCAGCGATCCGATATACTCTTTTTTCTCTGACGCGGGGTGGAGCAGTCTGGCAGCTCGTCGGGCTCATAACCCGAAGGTCGTAGGTTCAAATCCTACCCCCGCAACCAAAGCATTGTTGAAAGCCCGCATCGCGCAAGCCATGCGGGCTTTTTGACTTTCGGCGCTACGTTTTGCTTGTGGCGCTCGCTGCGTATGCTGTGCGCGCGTAAATAGATGCAACACGATTCGCGCGGGATCGAGGCCTCGAGCCCATCGTCACTCTCCTCCAATCGCCCACTGCACCGCCGCCTCGTCATGCAACGCGGCGGTATCGAAGCCGGGCAGCACTGAATCTTCCGGCTCATGTTCGTCGCGAGGTTCATGAGATCGGCGCCGCTGCGTTCGAGTTGGCGCGCGGCGTTGGCCATCCGTTCGCCGAGCGCGAGTCAGTATCCGAATCTTCGTTGACCGATGGGACGCAAGAATCATCCATCGCCCATATCCGATGTCTAAGCCGACGGTTAGCGTGGTCGTCCCAACGACCAGGAGTAGGTTTCAGATGTCATATGAACAGGATTCAGACAGCGTGCGCGTGGTGCTGAGCGCCCCGCAACTGTCGGCCGTACTGGCTCGCCAGTCGATTAGCCCCACCGAAATGCTTTCCAACCGTCTGTGGGGCGGTTTGCAGGTTGTCGGCGGGGTGCTTGAAATGGCTGGAGCGGCAGCGCTGTGCGTGTTGCCCGAACCGACGATGGCAAGCAAGGCTGGGTGTGTAGTGTTCGGGGCGCATGGTTCGGACACGGCCGCGGCGGGCCTGCGTCAGGTCTGGACAGGGCGCGATACCGCCACCTTGACTCAGCAGGGCACGGCGAAGCTGGCAGAGGCGATGCGGGTCAGCCCTGACATGGCAGACCAGATCGGCCTGTCTATCGAGATGGCCGTGCCGTTCGGCTTTGCTGGCTCGATCAAGGCAGCACGTGCGGCCAGCATTACGATGGGCCGGATCCATCTGCAAATGCACGAGGCGAAAGCGCTCAATCCAAGGCTTGGAGGGCACACGCTCCAGAAGCATGTTGGTAAGAACGAAGCATGGCTCAGGGAGCGGCTGAAACGCGAGTCCGGGCGAGACATCGTGTCGTCATTTACAAATCTCGAGCAGGCCGAACGTGCCATTTCTGAAGCAGTGGATGCCAATGCTGGAAGAATCAGGACGTGGGCGCAGTCTTCGACTCGAAGCGCGACGATCATGGTAACCAAAGTCGTCTCAGGCGACATTGGATATGGAGTGACCCGGGAAACAGGCACACTCACGCGCATGAACCAGGTGTTCGTCGTCCTGAAATACGAAACCTATAACGGCATGCCATATTACGTCCTTACCGCCTACCTTGAATGAGAAATCAATGAGTTACTCCGAGCGCTATCCAGCAATGGAGCATATTTTTAATGTGTATTTCGGCCAGGACTTCGACCTGTTCGGGGAGAACGTGCAAGAAATTGTCGCGTGTTACAAGAAAGACAGCCCTTACGATTATGAAAATTTGATTCGCGAAATTGACTCGTTCAGGAGCGAACATCCGAGTGACCTGGACGCCACTTTCAAACAGGTGTTCAGGAGGGGGTTTCGTCCCGAAGGCTGGGGCTACACAACCGCCTCTTTTCTCGACGAGATCCAGCGCGTTCTGAGCGAATAATCGGCTTGTTGCCAGTTGCGGACAGTTCCGTGCGGTCCGGCGTCTATGCACGGGACGTTCTCAGTGTCGATCTATCGCTTTCGACTCGCGCCTTCTCTCACCGCCAAAGGGAGGCGAATCTGTTTTCGTTCCGGCGCAAAACCAGAGCGCCGCGCCCATCCTCACTCCGCCTCAATCGCCCACTCCACCGCCGCCTGCGCATGCAACGCAGTGGTATCGAACACCGGCAGCACCGAATCTTCCGGCTTGATCAGCAGCGTGATCTCGGTGCAGCCGAGTATCACCGCCTGCGCGCCACGCGCGGCCAGATGCTCGATCACGCGTTGATAAACCTTGCGCGACGCGTCGGCCACGTTACCGTGGCATAGCTCGTCGTAAATGATGCGGTGCACGTCCGCGCGTTCGTCCTCATCAGGCACGAGCGTGTCGAGTCCATAGCGCTCGCGCAGCCGGCCCATATAGAACGTCTGCTCCATCGTGTAGCGCGTGCCGAGCAGGCCCACCCGCTCGACGCCCGCCGCGCGCAGCGCCGCGCCGGTCGGATCTGCGATGTGCAGGAACGGTACCGTGATCGCCTGCTCGATCGATTCGCACACGCGATGCATCGTGTTCGTCGCAAGAATCACGAGATCGGCGCCGCCGCGTTCGAGCTGGCGCGCGGCGTCGGCCATCTGTTCGCCGAGCGCGTGCCAGTCGCCGGCGCGCTGGTTCGCCTCGATCGACGCGAAATCGACGGTCAGCAGAAGACTGCGCGCGTTGTGATGGCCGCCGAGCCGCGCCTTCGCGTGGCGGTTCAGCAGCCGGTAATACTCGGTGGACGACTCCCAGCTCATTCCGCCGATCACGCCGATCGTTTTCATCTGTACGCTCCGTCAATGCATGGCCGAAACGGCGAGTATAGGCGCGTCGCATCGCGCGCAGCCGGTACGGATTTCGGCCTGCGCGCCGGTACGCATCGATGCCCGGATTTTTCTGGCGCCGATAGAATCGTAGCGAGTCCGAACGCGATCAACCGGAGCGAACATGGATCTGATCATCCGCCACGCGACGCTGCCGCGCAGTGCCGCCCAGCTGTCCCCGCATCACCAGTCCCCAATCGACATCGGCGTCGACGCGGGCCGTATCGTCGCCATCGAGCCGAACCTGGCCGCGAGCGCGCGCGACGAAATCGACGCGGCCGGTTCGCTCGTCACGCCGCCGTTCGTCGACCCGCATTTCCATATGGACGCGACGCTGTCGTACGGTTTGCCGCGCGTGAACGCGTCGGGCACGCTGCTCGAAGGCATCGCGCTATGGGGCGAGCTGAAGCCCGAGCTTACGCAGCAAGCGTTGATCGAACGCGCGATGCAGTATTGCGATTGGGCGGTCGCGCGCGGCCTGCTCGCGATCCGCAGCCACGTCGACGTGTGCGATCCGCGTCTGCTCGCGGTCGAGGCATTGCTCGAAGTGAAGCGCCGCGTCGCGCCGTATCTCGATCTGCAATTGGTTGCCTTCCCGCAAGACGGTCTGCTGCGCAGCGCCGGCGCGTTCGATAATCTGAAGCGCGCGATCGACATGGGCGTCGACGTGGTCGGCGGCATTCCGCATTTCGAGCGGACGATGGCCGACGGCGCGCAGTCGGTGCGCATGCTGTGCGAGTACGCGGCCGAAAAGGGCCTGCGCGTCGACATGCATTGCGACGAATCGGACGATCCGCTATCGCGCCACATCGAAACGCTCGCGGCCGAAACGCACCGGCTCGGCCTGCACGGACGTGTCGCCGGTTCGCACCTGACGTCGATGCATTCGATGGACAACTACTACGTGAGCAAGCTGTTGCCGCTGATGCGCGAGTCGGGCGTCGCGGCGATCGCGAATCCGCTGATCAACATCACGCTGCAAGGCCGCAGCGACACGTACCCGAAACGGCGCGGCATGACGCGGGTGCCGGAGATGCTGGCCGCGGGCATCACGGTCGCGTTCGGCCACGACTGCGTGATGGACCCGTGGTACAGCCTCGGTTCGGCCGACATGCTCGAAGTCGCGCAGATGGGCCTGCATGTTGCGCAGATGACCAGCGTCGACGGCATGCACGCCTGTTTCGACGCGGTGACCGTGAACGCGGCGCGCATTCTCGGTCTGGAAGACTATGGCATCGCGCCCGGATGCGCGGCCAATCTCGTCGTGCTCGATGCGCGCGACGAGCTCGAGGCGATCCGTCTGCGCGCCGCGCGGCTCGCGGTGGTGAGCCGGGGCAGGGTGGTCGGCCGCGCGCCGGCCGCGAGCGTGTCGTTATCGCTCGAAGGGCGGCCTGAGCAGGTCGATTTCAAGCTGCATCGCGCGTAGCGACGAATCTCGCGCATCAATGACAAACCGGCGGCCTGCGCGAGCAGACCGCCGGTTTTTCTATCGGCATCGTTCATTCAGCGCCATGGCATCCGGGCCGAACGAACGATCGTCGCGACGTTTCAATCGCTCAGTGCGCGGCACCCGGCGCCATGCCGTTATGCCGTAGCAGCGCATCGATATTCGGCTCGCGGCCACGGAACGCCTTGAACGATTCCATCGCCGGACGGCTGCCGCCCACTTCGAGAATCTCGCGACGATAACGCATGCCGGTCGACTGATCGAGCACGCTGCCCGCGGCTTGCGCGGCTTCCTCGAACGCCGCGTACGCGTCGGCCGACAGCACTTCGGCCCACTTGTAGCTGTAGTAGCCGGCCGCGTAACCGCCCGCGAAAATATGGCTGAACGTATTCGGCCAGCGCGAGAACGGCGCTTGCGGCACGACGTGGAAGCGTTCGTTGATTTCGCGCGCGAGTTCGTTGGCGCTCTTCGCGCCGTTCGCGTCGAAGCCGGTATGCAGTTGCATGTCGAACATCGAGAACACGATCTGCCGCAGCGTGCCGAGGCCGCTCTGGAAGTTCTTCGCGGCGAGCATCTTGTCGAACAGCTCGCGCGGCAGCGGCTTCGCGGTATCGACGTGCGAGGTCATGTCGGACAGCACGTCCCACTCCCAGCAGAAGTTCTCCATGAACTGCGAAGGCAGCTCGACCGCATCCCATTCGACGCCGTTGATCCCCGACACGCCGAGCTCATCGACGCGCGTGAGCATGTGATGCAAGCCGTGGCCGAACTCATGGAACAGCGTGATCACTTCGTCGTGCGTGAAGCAGGCGGGCTTGCCGCCGACCGGCGCCGAGAAATTACAGGTCAGATACGCGACCGGCGTTTGCACCGCGCCATGCGCGAGCTTGTGACGGCCGCGTGCGTCATCCATCCAGGCGCCGCCGCGCTTGCCTTCGCGTGCATACAGGTCGAGATAGAACTGCGCGACGAGGCCGCCGTCCTGATTCTCGACGCGGAAGAAGCGCACGTCCGGATGCCAGACGGCCGCTTCGTCGCGGCGGATGCGCACGCCAAACAGCGTCTCGGTGACCTTGAACAGGCCCTTGAACACCGCGTCTTCCGGGAAGTACTGCTTCACTTCGTTTTCCGAGAACGAATAGCGCTTCTGGCGCAGGCGCTCGGCGGCGAACGTCATGTCCCAGGGCTGCAGATCGGTCATGCCGAGTTCGCTCGCCGCAAATTCGCGCAGCTCTTTCCAGTCCTGCTCGGCATGCGGACGCGCGCGCGTCGCGAGGTCTTCGAGGAAGGCCATGACCTGCGCCGGCGATTCGGCCATCTTCGGCGCGAGCGACACTTCGGCGAAGTTGCCGTAGCCGAGCATCTGCGCTTCTTCGGCGCGCAGCTTCAGTTCGTCGGCGAGCACCTGGGTGTTGTCCCACTCGGTCTTGCCGTTGCCGTATTGCGCGCCGAGCTCGGACGCGCGCGTCACATAGGCGCGATACATCGCTTCGCGCATCGGACGGTTTTCCGAGTACTGCATGACCGGGAAATAAGACGGGAAGTGCAGCGTGAACTTGTAGCCAGTCTTGCCGTCTCGCTCGGCGGCTTCCTTCGCGGCTTCGATCACGTCTTCGGGCAGTCCCGCCAGTTGCGTTTCGTTGCCCGTATCGACGATGTACGCATACGCGTTAGTCGCATCGAGCACGTGATCCGAAAACGCCTTCGACAGCGCCGCCTGGCGCTCCTGCAATTCGGCGAAACGCGGCTTCTGGTCTTCCGGCAACTCGGCGCCCGACAGACGGAAATCACGCAGCGCGTTGCTGAGGATCTTCTTGCGTTCGCCGTTCAGCGATGCGAATTCGTCGCTGGCGTTCAGTGCCTTGTACTTCTCGTAGAGCGCGAGATTCTGGCCGACGCTCGACCAGAACTCGGTCACGCGCGGCAGGTTCTCGCCGTACGCGGCGCGTAGCTCGGGCGTATCGGCGACGGCATTGAGATGACCGATCACGCTCCACGCGCGCGACAGCGGCTCGGTGGCGCGCTCGACCGGTTCGACGACGTCGGCCCACGACGCGGGCGTGACCGGCAGCGCGGCACGCTCGACGGCGGCCGCCGCGTCGGCGAGCAGCACGTCGAGGGCGGGCGTCACGTGTTCGGGTCGGATGGAGCCAAAGCGCGGCAGATCGGAAAAATCGAGGAGCGGGTTGTCTTGATGCGTGGCGGTAGTGGACATAAGGCTTCCTGTCTGACGCGGGTGAAGGGGGCGGTGCGGCGCTCGCGCGTGCCGTCTCGTGCCGTCTCGTGCTGGGTCGCTCGACGCCCGGCGCCCGGCGCCCGGCGGCACCGGCTACGGACATTATTGGGGCGGGGGGCGCCGATTCCAATCCATCGGCTGACAAATTAACAGATGTTGCGGCGCGTTGGGCGCGCGTTGGGGCAGGGCGTGGGCCGCGGGATCCGGCGACGCGGTAAGGAGGCGGTGGTTCTGCGAGAGAGAAGGGCGGGTGATGACCCGGTGGACGAGACGGATGAGTCGCCTCACTCCGCCTCGCGCTCACCGCCCGGCGGTTACGCCTTGGCCGCGTCTGCCTCGCGCTCGGCCGCTTCGATCGTGTTGACGAGCAGCATCGTGATCGTCATCGGGCCGACGCCGCCCGGCACCGGCGTGATATGGCCGGCCACTTCCTTGACACCCGCGAAGTCGACGTCGCCGCACAGCTTGCCGGCGTCGTCGCGATTCATGCCGACGTCGATCACGGTCGCACCCGGCTTCACCATGTCCGCGGTCAGGATGTTGCGCAGACCGGTCGCGGCGACCACGACGTCGGCGTTGCGCGTGTGCGCGGCCAGATCGCGCGTCTTGCTGTGGCAGATCGTGACGGTCGCGCCCGCTTCGAGCAGCAGCAGCGCCATCGGCTTGCCGACGATGTTCGAGCGGCCGATCACGACCGCGTTCGCGCCCTTCAGATCGATGCCGTAGGCCGCGAACATCTTCATCACGCCGTACGGCGTGCACGGACGGAACAGCGGCTGACCCGTCATCAGCGCGCCCGCATTGGCGACGTGGAAACCGTCGACGTCCTTCTCGGGCGCGATCGCCTCGATCACCTTGTGGCTGTCGATGTGCTTCGGCAGCGGCAACTGCACGAGAATGCCGTGGATGGCCGGATCGCGATTCAGCTCGTCGATGCGCGCGAGCAGGTCGGCTTCGGGCAGATCGGCCGGATAGCGGTCGAACGACGAGCCGAGGCCGTTGTCGTGGCAGGCCTTCACCTTGTTGCGCACATACACTTCGCTGGCCGGATTGTCGCCGACCAGAATCACGGCGAGGCCCGGCTGATGGCCGCGGGCGGTCAGGGCGGCGGCGCGCGCCGCGACGTCGGCGCGCAGGGTCTTGGAGAGGGCGAGGCCGTCGATCAGTTTGGCAGTCATGGTCGGTCGAACGTTGGGTCGAGATTGGGATCGGGAATCAGGTCGGGACAGACGGTTTGGCAGGCGGGGCGAAGCGCTCGCGCGGAGGGGCGTGCGACGGCGTGCTTCGGCTGGCTGACGGAGCCCCGTCGCCCTGCGACAGGCGCGCTGCCGGTTCGGGCAAGGCGCCGCCGCGAAGTCCAACATTATACCGGCGCGGGGGCGCGCTTTCGCAGTGGATTCGGGGCGCGCGGCGCGCGTGGGAGCGTCCGGGATGTGAGGCGGCGATCCTGTGTGGCGGCAAGGAAGCGCACTGCGAGCGGCGGGGCAGGCCGCTCGCACGCCACCCGCACGCCGGACTCGGCGTCGGTCAGGCCGTCGCGAACCGGCGACGCAACCGCCACGGATGGCGGCCACGTACCAACGGCCCCTCCGGACGAAAGGCCGCCCGTGCCTCTGTTACTGCGCCGTTTGCGGCTTGTTCGACAGCGCGAGTCGCAGCAGATCGGCGACCGTGTTGACGTTCAGCTTTTCCATGATGTTCGCGCGATGCGCTTCGACCGTCTTGATGCTGATGCCGAGGTCGTCGGCGATCTGCTTGTTCAGGCGGCCCGCGATGATCCGCTCGAGCACCTGATGCTCGCGCGCGGTCAACTTGCCGAGGCGCTCGGCCGCGGCGCGCTGCTGCTGGACGCTGGTGCTTTCGCTGCGTGCCTTGTCGAGCATGCGCTCGACGAGCTTGCGCAGTTCGGCTTCGTCGAACGGCTTTTCGATGAAGTCCATCGCGCCTTTTTTCATCGTCGACACCGCCATCGGCACGTCGCCGTGGCCCGTCACGAAAATGATCGGCAGCGACGCGTTGTCGGCGATCAGGCGTTCCTGCAACTCGAGCCCGCTCATGCCGGACATCCGCACGTCGAGGATCAGACACGCGATCTGGCCCGGATGCTGATGCGGCTGCCATGCGTCGATGAACTGCTCGGCGCTCGAGAAGCACTGAACGCGGTAGCCGTTCGCCTCCAGCAGCCAGCGCAGCGAATCTCGCACGGCCTCGTCGTCGTCGACGACAAAGACGGTTTCCTGTGTGGTGACTGGGCTGTTCATAGCTCTCCCGTAACGGTTTGTGGTATCGGCGCCTCGGACCCGCCGTTGCTCGGGCCGTCAGGCTCCCCAATGGGCAGACTGCAATGGAACGTGGCGCCCGTGATGTGGCCGTCGGATTCGACGTTGTTGACCACCCACAGACGGCCGCGGTGCGATTCGATAATCGAACGGCAAATGTTCAGCCCCATGCCCATGCCATCGGACTTGGTGCTGTAAAACGGTTCGAACAGACGCTCGGCGGTCGCTTCGTCGACGCCGGGCCCCTGGTCGACGACGCTGATGCAGACGAAGCCGCTCTCCAGTCGCACGACCACGCGGATGACTGGGTCGACCGCGTTCGGGCGCGCTTCGGCCATCGCTTCGACGCCGTTCTTCAGCAGGTTCACGAGCACCTGCTCGATCAGCACCGGATCGACGTAGATCACCGGCAGCCGCGAGCGCAGATCGGTAACGATGCGAATGCGCCGCTTCCTTGCCTCGATTTCGGCGAGACCCACCGCGTCCGCGACGATATCCGCGACCCGCGTGGCCTGCCGCTTCGGCTCGCTGCGCTTCACGAACTCGCGGATGCGCTTGATGATCATGCCGGCGCGCACCGCCTGCTGCGCGGTCTTTTCGAGCACCGGCAGCAGATTGTCGGGCGTCGTTCGACCGGATTTAACCAGTGCGACGGTGCCGGAGCAATAGTTATTGATGGCGGCGAGCGGCTGGTTCAGTTCGTGCGCGAGCGACGAGGCCATTTCACCCATCGTCATCAGGCGGCTCGTGAACTGCAGCTTTTCGTCCTGCTGGCGCGCGAGTTCCTGCGCGCGCTTGCGGGTCGTGATGTCGGTCGCGATCTGCATCTGCGCGAGGTGGCCGTCGACCCACTGGATGTACTGGCGTCGCACCTCGAACCACTTCTGGATGCCGGGGATGTAGATTTCCTGCGCGTCGGCGGCGCTTTCGGTCAGCGCGGCGGCGGGCAGGCCGACGAAGGTGTCGACCATGTCGATCGAATCGGACGACGCCTGCGAGGCGTCGAAGCCGCCGCCCGCGAGTTCGAGGTGGCCGTCCGGGCGGATGCCGAACAGATGCCGGTAATAGCGGTTCGCGAACAGCAGTTCGGCTTCGTCGGCGGCCAGCACGGACACCGCGGCATCGAGGCTTTCGAGCACGGTCGTGAAACGTTCGTGGGCGGCGGCGAGCTCTTCGCGCGCGCGCTTCGGCTCGGTGATGTCGGTCATCGACGACATCCAGCCGGTCTGGCGGCCCGAGCTGTCGATCAGCGGCGACACGTAGAGCCGCGCGTGGAACGTCGAGCTGTCCTTGCGCCGCACGCGCAGCTCGAAGCCGGACGAGGGCGCCTTGCCGCGCAGCGTCATGTCGAGCTGACGCTGCATCTCGGGGTACGCGTCGCGCGGCCAGTAGGCGAACGGCGCGCTCTTGCCGACGAGGTCGCTTTCGTCCCAGCCGGTCATGCGGCAGAACGCCGGGTTCACGTGCGTGATGCGGCCGTGCATGTCGAGCACGCGCATGCCGATCAGCACCGAGTTTTCCATCGCGCGGCGGAAAAACGCTTCCGCGTAGAGCGCCTGCTGCGCCTCGAAGCGCTGGCGCGTGTGCTTCCACAGACTCCACAGGCTCCACAGTACGAAGCAGGAGAGGCCGGCCACCAGCCACACCAGCGTGTTGTTCGTGAAGTTGGTGATCTGCGGGAACGCGTACACGCGCACCGAAATGCCCTGGCCCGGCGGGTCGAGCGGCAGGTCGTAGAACATGTCGCGCGGCAGGCGCGGGCGGGTCGACGTGGTGGTCAACTCGCGGTTGTTCGCGTCGATGATCGAGATCTTGTATTTGGCCGACAGCTCGGGCGGGATGTCGCGCTTCAGAATGCCTTCCACCGAGAACACCGCGGCGATGGTGCCGAGGAAATCGCGGTCGCGGAAGATCGGCGTTTGCAGCGTGATGAAGCCGTTGCCGAGGTCGTCGTAGATGAGCGGCGAGTACACCTGGCGGCGCGTGTTGCGCGCCTCGGCGAAGCCGGCCTTGACAGCTTCGTCCATCTGCGCGTCGTTCGGACGCGCGAGCCGCTGGCCGAGCACCGGCGGCGCGGCGTTGGGCCAGCGCGGCTGCTGCTGGCCCGTGTACCAGTTCATGTAGAGGATCTCAGGATGCCCCTGCATGATGTCCGTGGTGCTCACCTGGAACGAATGCTCGTCGGCATGGCCGGCGGCGAGGTCGCGCGCGAGTGCCTGGATCTGCTCTTGCGCGCCCGTCATCGACAGGCGGATCTGCTGCTGCGCCCACGCGACGTTGCGGTACAGCGCGTCTTCCTGCTGTTGCTGCTCGCGCCGGTTCAGACTCCACAGAATCAGGCTCATGACGACCAGGAACACCAGGATCGACAGGAGCGGCGTCAGCAAATAGGAATTGGACCACCAGGGTCCGTGGTGCCAGCGCGAGGACGGCGACGAATCCGCCGGCGAACCCGCGGTGCGCGCCGAGCGAGAGAAGAGCCGTTCGGTCAACATGCGTGGCATTGTAGCTCAGCACGTCCCCGACAAATGGCGCAAAAAAGCACGGATAGTGCAGTTAATCGGTGCAAACTAGCCGGCGGATCAGTCGATCGGCAGTCAAACCAGGTTGCGTCGCAGCAATTTTCCGCATTATGAGAATTGATCTCGTAATTTGAAAATTTGGTTGCGCTGACGTCGGGACCCTTATTACAATCGGCCGGAGCTGCCGCGGCCGTTCCTGCGTCCGCGTCGTCTGTTCAAAGTGCGTTCCCCATACCCAGGAGACGAGCATGTCCGCTGTACCCGACGAAGTCATGAAATATGTCGCCGCCGATAAAGACGACGATCCCCAGGAAACCGGCGAATGGCTGGAAGCGCTGGATGGCGTGATTTCTGCAGTAGGCCCTGACCGTGCCCACTACCTGATCGAAAAACAGATCGAATTCGCACGCGTGCACGGCGAACATCTGCCGTTCTCCGCTAACACTCCTTACATCAACACGATTCCGGTCGCGCGCCAGGCCAAGAACCCCGGCGACCAGGACATCGAACACCGTATCCGCTCGTACACCCGCTGGAACGCGATGGCGATGGTGCTGCGCGCCGGCAAGGAAACCAACGTCGGCGGCCACATCGCGTCGTTCGCATCGGCCGCCACGCTGTACGACGTCGGCTACAACCACTTCTGGCACGCACCGTCGGCCGAGCACGGCGGTGACCTCGTGTTCGTGCAGGGCCACTCGTCGCCGGGTGTCTACTCGCGCGCGTTCCTGCTCGGTCGCCTGACCGACAAGCAGCTCGACAACTTCCGCCAGGAAGTCGGCGGCGAGGGCATCTCGTCGTATCCGCATCCGTGGCTGATGCCGGACTTCTGGCAATTCCCGACCGTGTCGATGGGCCTGGGTCCGATCATGGCGATCTACCAGGCGCGCTTCATGAAGTACCTGCAGGCGCGCGGCATCGCGAAGACCGACGGCCGCAAGGTCTGGGCCTTCCTCGGCGACGGCGAAACGGACGAGCCGGAATCGCTCGGCGCGATCGGCATGGCCGGCCGCGAGCGCCTGGACAACCTCGTGTTCGTGATCAACTGCAACCTGCAGCGTCTCGACGGTCCGGTGCGTGGCAACGGCAAGATCATCCAGGAACTCGAAAGCGAATTCCGCGGCGCCGGCTGGAACGTGATCAAGGTCATCTGGGGCAGCCGCTGGGACGCGCTGTTCGCGCGCGACAAGTCGGGCGCGCTGATGCGCCGCATGATGGAAGTCGTCGACGGCGAGTACCAGACGTACAAGTCGGAGTCGGGCGCGTTCGTGCGCGAACACTTCTTCAACACGCCGGAACTGAAGGCGCTGGTCGCCGACTGGTCCGACGACGACATCTGGAATCTGAACCGCGGCGGCCATGATCCGCACAAGATCTACGCGGCGTTCACGGAAGCGACGAATTCGAAGGGCCAGCCGACCGTCATCCTCGCGAAGACGATCAAGGGCTACGGCATGGGCGAAGCCGGCCAGGCGATGAACATCACCCACCAGCAGAAGAAGATGCAGGTGGAGCAGCTGAAGAAGTTCCGCGACCAGTTCCGTCTGCCGATCACGGACGAGCAGATCGTCGACGTGCCGTACCTGACGTTCGAGGAAGGCTCGAAGGAACTCGAATACATGCGCCAGAAGCGCATGGACCTGGGCGGCTACCTCCCGGCGCGTCGTCAGAAGGCCGAGTCGCTGCCGGTGCCGGAACTGTCGGCATTCGAGCCGCTGTTGAAGGGCACGGGCGAAGGCCGCGAGATCTCCACGACGATGGCGTTCGTGCGGATCCTGAACATCCTGCTGAAGGACAAGGCGCTCGGCAAGCGCGTCGTGCCGATCGTGCCGGATGAATCGCGTACGTTCGGCATGGAAGGTCTGTTCCGTCAGATCGGTATCTGGAATCAGGACGGCCAGAAGTACGTGCCGGAAGATTCCGACCAGCTGATGTTCTACCGTGAGTCGGAGACCGGTCAGATCCTGCAGGAGGGCATCAACGAAGCCGGCGGCATGGCCGACTGGATCGCGGCCGCGACGTCGTACTCGACGCACGGCGAGATCATGATCCCGTTCTACATCTTCTACTCGATGTTCGGCTTCCAGCGCATCGGCGACCTCGCATGGGCCGCTGGCGACATGCGCTCGCGCGGCTTCCTGCTGGGCGGCACGGCGGGCCGCACGACGCTGAACGGCGAAGGCCTGCAACACGAAGACGGCCACTCGCTGATGTGGGCGGCTTCGGTGCCGAACTGCATCAGCTACGACCCGACGTTCGGCTACGAACTCGCGGTCATCGTGCAGGACGGTCTGCGCCGCATGGTCGCCGACCAGGAAGACGTCTACTACTACGTCACCGTGATGAACGAGAACTACGAGCACCCGGCGATCCCGCAGGGCGAGACCGTGGCGGCCGACATCATCAAGGGCATGTACTCGTTCAGCAAGACCGCAGCCGATAAAAAGGCGCCGCACGTGCAGCTGATGGGCGCGGGCACGATCTTCAACGAAGTGATCGCCGCGGCCGACCTGCTGAAAAACGACTGGGGCGTCAACGCCGACCTGTGGAGCGTGCCGAGCTTCACCGAGCTCGCGCGCGAAGGTCACGAAGTGCAGCGCTGGAACCTGTTGCACCCGACCGAAGAGAAGAAGCTGTCGCACGTCGAGAAGCTGTTGAAGGATGCGCCGGGTCCGGTCATCGCATCGACCGACTACGTGCGCGCGCTGACCGAGCAGATCCGCGCGTTCGTGCCGCAGAAGTTCGTCGTGCTGGGCACCGACGGCTACGGCCGTTCGGACACGCGCGAGAAGCTGCGTCACTTCTTCGAAGTCGATCGCTACTGGGTCACGGTCGCCGCGCTGAACGCGCTGGCGGACGAAGGCACGATCGAACGCAAGGTGGTCGCCGAGGCGCTCAAGAAGTACAACCTTGATCCCGCCAAACCCAACCCGATGACCGTCTAAGGCATCACCCGTGTGCCACGATGCACGCGCTTGCTCCTCATCGCGAGGGGCCGGCGGCGTGCGCGGCCCAGGAGACACTAACAATGAGTCAAGCGATCGAAGTCAAGGTGCCGGACATCGGCGATTACAAGGACGTCCCTGTGATCGAGGTGCTGGTGAAGGCGGGTGACACCGTCGAAAAAGAGCAATCGCTCGTGACGCTGGAATCCGACAAGGCGACGATGGACGTGCCGAGCTCGGCCGACGGCGTCGTCAAGGAAGTGAAGGTCAAGGTCGGCGATGCGGTGTCCGAAGGCACGCTGATCATCGTGCTCGAAGGCGCCAACGCCGCTGCCGCGGCGCCCGCGCCGGCTGCCGCACCGGCTCCTGCTCCTGCGCCGGCGGCAGCTCCCGCTGCGGCGGCGCCCGCGCCCGCGGCAGCAGGCGGCGGCGTGCAGGAAATCAAGGTGCCGGATATCGGCGACTACAAAGACGTCCCCGTGATCGAGATCGCGGTGAAGGTCGGCGATCGTGTCGAGAAGGAACAGTCGCTCGTCACGCTCGAATCCGACAAGGCGACGATGGATGTGCCCAGCTCGGCCGCCGGCGTCGTCAAGGAAGTGAAGGTCAAGGTTGGCGATACCGTGTCGGAAGGCTCGGTCATCGTCGTGATCGAAGCGGAAGGCGGCGCTGCCCCGGCACCCGCGCCGGCACCGGCCGCGAAGGCGCCGACTGAAAAGCCGTTCGACGCGCCGGCCGCGCCGACCCCGGCACCGGCCGCGCCGTCCGCGCTCGCGCAAGCGCCGCTGATCCCGGCTGGAGAAGGCGGCTCGCGTCATCCGAGCCATGCGTCGCCGTCGGTGCGCAAGTTCGCGCGCGAACTCGGGGTGGACGTCGGCCAGGTGAAGGGCACCGGTCCGAAGGGCCGCATTACGCAGGCCGACGTGACCGCGTTCGTGAAGGGCGTGATGACGGGCCAGCGCGCGGCGCCGGCTGGTGCGGCCGCGCCGGCCGCCGGCGGTGGCGAGCTGAATCTGCTGCCGTGGCCGAAGGTCGACTTCACGAAGTTCGGTCCGGTCGATCCGAAGCCGTTGTCGCGTATCAAGAAGATCTCGGGCGCGAACCTGCATCGCAACTGGGTCATGATTCCGCACGTCACGAACAACGACGAAGCGGACATCACCGAGCTCGAAGCGCTGCGCGTCAAGCTGAACAAGGAACACGAGAAGGCGGGCGTCAAGTTCACGATGCTCGCGTTCGTGATCAAGGCCTGCGTGGCGGCCCTGAAGAAATTCCCGACCTTCAACGCGAGCCTCGACGGCGACAACCTGGTGTTCAAGCAGTACTACCACATCGGTTTTGCCGCTGACACGCCGAACGGCCTCATGGTGCCGGTGATTCGCGACGCGGACAAGAAGGGCCTCGTCGACATCGCGAAGGAAATGGCCGACCTGTCGAAGGCCGCGCGCGAGGGCAAGCTGAAGCCGGACCAGATGCAGGGCGGCTGCTTCTCGATCTCGTCGCTGGGCGGTATCGGCGGCACGCACTTCACGCCGATCATCAATGCGCCTGAAGTCGCGATTCTCGGCCTGTCGCGCAGCGCGATGAAGCCGGTGTGGGACGGCAAGCAGTTCGAGCCGCGCCTGACCATGCCGCTGTCGCTGTCGTACGACCATCGCGTGATCGACGGAGCGGAAGCCGCGCGCTTCAACGCATACCTCGGTTCGATTCTTGCCGATTTCCGGCGTGTGATTCTTTGACCGGCTGGTGAGGTCCGCCGGCGCGGGCGCGGATGGTTTCGACCGATCCGCGTCGCGCCGTCCGCGCGTTCGCGTGCTGTGCGCGTCGAAGGCGCCGCTCATCATCGATCAATAAGAGAAGGGGACACCATGAGTCTCGTCGAAGTAAAAGTGCCGGACATCGGTGACTTCAAGGACGTCGACGTCATCGAAGTCAACATCAAGCCGGGCGACACCATCGAAAAAGAGCAGTCGCTGCTGACGCTCGAATCCGACAAGGCGTCGATGGAAGTGCCGAGCGATACCGCCGGCACCGTCAAGGAAGTGCGTATCAAGCCGGGCGACAAGGTCTCGCAGGGCACGGTCATCGCGCTCGTCGAGGCAACGGCGGGCGGCGCGGCTGCGGCCGCTGCGCAGCCGAAAGCGCCCGAGAAGGCGGCTCCCGCGCCGGCGCCTGCCGCTGCGGCGCCGAAGGCCGCCGCAGCGGCTGCGCAAGCCGGCAGCTATTCGGGCAGCGCCGACATCGAGTGCGACATGCTCGTGCTCGGTTCGGGCCCCGGCGGTTATTCGGCCGCGTTCCGCTCCGCCGACCTCGGCATGAAGACCGTGCTGGTCGAGCGTTATCCGACGCTCGGCGGCGTGTGTCTGAACGTCGGCTGCATCCCGTCGAAGGCGCTGCTGCACACCGCGCTCGTCATCGACGAAGCGGCTGATCTTGCCGCCCACGGCATCACGTTCGGCAAGCCGCAGATCGATCTCGACAAGCTGCGCGATTTCAAATCCGGCGTGGTCAGGAAGCTGACCGGCGGTCTCGCCGGCATGGCGAAGGCGCGCAAGGTCGAAGTGGTGGTCGGTACGGGTGCGTTCGTCGATCCGAACCACATGGAAGTGCAGACCGAGGGCGGCAAGAAGGTCGTCAGGTTCAAGCAGGCGATCATCGCAGCGGGCTCGGAAGCGGTGAAGCTGCCGTTCATTCCGGAAGATCCGCGGGTCGTCGATTCGACCGGCGCGCTCGAACTGCGCCAGATTCCGCAGCGCATGCTCGTGATCGGCGGCGGCATCATCGGTCTCGAAATGGCGACTGTGTACTCGACGCTCGGCGCGAACATCGACGTGGTCGAAATGCTCGACGTCCTGATGGCCGGCGCGGACCGCGATCTGGTCAAGGTCTGGGAGAAGTACAACAGCGAGCGTTTCGCGAACGTGATGCTGAAGACCAAGACCATCGCCGCCGAAGCGAAGGACGACGGTATCTACGTGTCGTTCGAGGGCGAGCAGGCGCCGGCCGAGCCGCAACGCTACGACCTCGTGCTGGTGGCCGTCGGCCGTTCGCCGAACGGCAAGCGGATCGGCGCGGAAAAGGCCGGCGTCGCGGTGACGGATCGCGGCTTCATCGAAGTCGACAGGCAACAGCGCACGAATGTGCCGCACATCTTCGCGATCGGCGACATCGTCGGTCAGCCGATGCTCGCGCACAAGGCCGTGCACGAAGGCCACGTGGCGGCGGAAGCCGCGCATGGCGAGAAGGCGTACTTCGACGCGCTGCAGATTCCGTCGGTGGCCTACACCGATCCGGAAGTGGCTTGGGCCGGCAAGACGGAAGACCAGCTGAAAGCCGAAGGCGTCAAGTTCGGCAAGGCGGTGTTTCCGTGGGCCGCATCGGGTCGCGCGATCGCCAACGGTCGCGACGAGGGCTTCACGAAGCTGCTGTTCGATGAGGAAACGCATCGCGTGATCGGCGGCGGTATCGTCGGTCTGAACGCGGGCGACCTGATCAGCGAAGTCTGTCTCGCGATCGAGATGGGCGCGGACGCAACGGATATCGGCAAGACGATCCATCCGCATCCGACGCTCGGCGAATCGATCGGCATGGCGGCCGAGTTGTATGAAGGCGTCTGTACCGATCTGCCGCCCGTCAAGAAGAAGTAGCGCGGTGCGCCGCGCCTGCGTGACGACATGCGGGCGCGGCAAAGCCGGTCGAGCCGAACGGCAAAGAAAAACGGCGCGCTCCATGGCGGAGCGCGCCGTTTCTGTTTTCGTGGCGGCCAGTGGCGGGCAAAAAAATCCCGGCTTGGCGGCCGGGCAAACGATACGCCATTGCAACGTATCGGAGCGTTCGGCTCATCAAACCGTATAAGCGGCAACGGCACGACGCTGTTGCTTGCGATAACGCCGGCGCAGCGCATAGGCTGGGCCGGCGTGAAAGACGACGCGAGGCATAAAGCCTGGCGTGTTGACGCGTGAAGCTTAGACGGCCTTCTTGGCGGCGGCGCGCGATGCTTGCGCAGCAGCTTGCGAAGCTGCCTTCGAAGCGGCCGTTGCAGCTGCGTTGAAGTTGCTTTCGGCGATTTCGACAGCCTGGCGGGTTGCCTTGTGGACCGTTTCGTACGTGGTGTTGGCGGCGGTGATAGCCGACTTCATCACGGCGACAGCGGTTTCCGAACCGGCCGGTGCGTTCTTGGCGACGTTTTCGACGAGCGCCTGAACCTTGCGGTTTTGCTCTTCGAATTGCGCTTCCGCGACGCGGGTGAATTCACCCTGCGTTGCCGAAACGATTTCGTACACATGGCGGCCATACGACAGCGCCTTTTCAGCCACCGGCTGCGCGAGGCTTGCTTGCAGTGCCAGCAGTTCCTGCGCATCCTTCACGGACAGCGCGCGTTGGGCATTTTCCTGGCTTTCGGCGAGCGTCGACTTCACAACTTGCAGGTTCAGCTCGACCAGCTTTTCGACACCTTCAAATGCTTTGGTCGTCAGGCCGAACAGGGTTTCGAAGTTGGCTTTCTGGGCTGCGGCGAATTGCTCAGGGGTCAGCAGAGTCATGGTTTACGCTCCTGGATCGCGGCCGGTCTGTGCGGGCCGCATTGGGTGGGTGGCGAGACGCAGATTCATCGTCTCCCCGGACCGCGATGTATTGTGCATCGCAGCAATGGTTCCCATTTTAGGATGCCCACAAGGAATGTCAAGCGTTTTTTGTGCATCGCACAATGTTAAGAAAATGCCGACAAAACAATAGGTTATACAGTAGGCATGTCATTAATATGACGCGGAACGATTGCGCGTTGCACCGTGTTGGTGCGACATAAACCAACCGTTCAGCAGGCCGTCGGGAGATTATTTTTTCCGTGTGGCAGCAATTCGCCCCTGAAAAACCGATCATCATCAATTCGATGTAAACCACAAGATGACAAGGAACGTTAAAGAACGATGGCAGTCGAACGCGCGTTAGTGACTTTCGTCAGACACTTACTTAAAAAGTCCGTCGCACGCTCGCAACGCCTTCATGGCGCGGCGCAGTAGTTTCCGCCGGTGCTCTGACAGTATTCCCCGGATCAAGGTTGTCTCAAAATTGCCGTTATCCTGCAATGATCTGCTCGATTGGGCCGGGCGGCGATGGCGAGGCTTGCTGGCGACGATCGTTTTTTTCGATCGAGGCGCGGCACTTATTCGTGTTTTCGCGATCGGAGCTGACAAGCCGGTTTAAGGAGCGCGTATAAGTGCTTCAAATTGCTAATTTTTCGTTGCTTTACTACACTTGCGGAAACCTCTCGCCGCTCCCTATCGAACACCCAATGAAAACCGACATGTTTTCGTCGCTAAAAGTGCTCCACGGCGCGGCGCGCAGCACCGCTCTGTCGGTGGCCGTCTCGCTGGCCGTCGCAGCGGCGTTCGCTACGCCTGTCAGCACTTTTGCAGCTACGTCTGCTGCATCCGCAAAAACTTCCAAACACGCTAAAACTGCCAGGAAGCCTGCGCAGGCGGCCGCCACCGCAAAGGTGTCGAGCCATGCGGCGAAAGCCGCCAAGGGTGAGGCCGTGAAAGCCGCTGCGGCGGATGAAGATGCCCCGCACGCCGGCGTCAAACGCAAGCGCGTCACGTTCACGGCGAACGGCCGACACCGTTCGGTGATGCGACGCGTCGCGTACGAGCCGCGCCAGCCGAGCGTCGGCCAGGCGTTTGGTCTGCACGAGACGCCGGACGCGCTGATGCTGCGCTCGAGCGTCGCCTATGTGATCGACCAGAACAGCGGCGAGACGCTGTTCGACAAGAACTCGCGCGCGGTGGTACCGATCGCATCGATCAGCAAGCTGATGACGGCGATGGTGGTGCTCGATTCGAAAGAGCCGATGACCGATCAGATCGAAGTCACCGACGAAGACCGCGACTACGAGAAGAACACCGGTTCGCGTCTGTCGGTGGGCTCGGTGCTGTCGCGCGAGGACATGCTGCACATCGCGCTGATGGCGTCGGAAAACCGCGCGGCGGCGGCGCTGTCGCGCTACTACCCGGGCGGCCGGCCGGCGTTCCTCGCAGCGATGAACGCGAAGGCGAGGCAGCTCGGCATGAACGACACGCACTTCGAGAACCCGACCGGTCTGACGAGCATGAACGTGTCGAGCGCGCGCGATCTCGTGAAGATGGTCAACGCGGCGTATCAGTACCCGTTGATCCGCAAGTTCTCGACCGATCACAGCTATGAGGTGTACACCGGCAAGCGCACGCTCGCGTACAACAGCACGAACGCGCTGGTGCGCAACCCGACGTGGGACATCGGTCTGCAGAAGACCGGCTTCATCAACGAAGCGGGCGAGTGTCTCGTGATGCAGGCGACCATCCACGGCCGGCCGATGATCCTGGTGCTGCTCGATTCGTCGGGCAAGTACTCGCGTTTCGCGGACGCGACGCGTCTGCGTACGTGGCTCGACAACGGCGGCGACCAGCCGCGTATCACGAGCGCCGATGCCGGCGGCCCGGGTACCTGAAGCCGCAACGCATACTCAGCCGGTGGTAGTCAGTCCGGCTGCAGCTGACGTGCAAAGAAAAAGCCTCGCGGATGCGAGGCTTTTTTCATGGCGCCGGCGGGAGGGCAAAGGGTGCAACGGCGGTTGGGCGGCCGCCCCCTTCACTAATGCTGGCCGTGCGAGCCATGTGAGCCGTGCCCGCCGTGCGCATGGTCCTGCTGCGGCTGCGGGCGGTAGCCGAGCGATTCCGAAATCATCAACGCGGTCTGGCTCAACTGCCCGAGCCATGAATCCTGTAAACGATCGGCCGGCGCCGACAGCGACAGTCCCGCGACCAGCTTGCCGGTATCGTCGTAGATGCCGGCGGCGATGCAGCGCACGCCCAACTCCAGTTCCTCGTTGTCGCGCGCGCAGGCCTGCTGGCGCACATGCGACAGCTCGCGTTCGAGTTTCGCGAGATCGGTGATGCTGTTCTGCGTGTGGCCCGACAGACCGGTGCGTGTTGCGTAGGCACGCACGCGGGTGGCTTCGTCGGCCGCGAGGAACAGCTTGCCGACCGAGGTCAGATGAAGCGGGGCGCGCCCGCCGATCGCCCGCACCACCTGCATGCCCGAGCGCTCCGAATACGCGCGTTCGATATAGACGATTTCGTCGCCCTGACGCACCGACAGGTTCACGGTCTGCCCGGTCTCGCGGTGCAGCTCGCGCATCGGCGTGAGCGCAGCGTCGCGCACCGACAGGCGCGCCTTGACGAGATTGCCCAGTTCGAGCAGGCGCATGCCAAGACGGTAGGTGCCGGGGTCTGAACGGTCGACCAGCCGGCACATCACCATATCGTTCAGGATGCGGTGCGCGGTGGATGGATGCAGCTCCGTGCGGATGGCCAGTTCTTTCAGGCTGACCGGGTCGCTATGCGCCGCCAGTGCGTCGAGCAGGCGCATCATGCGTTCGATCACCTGGATCGAAGTTTTGGGATCCGGGTTCGTGTCGCTCATATGAGAATCGGTGGATGCGTCAAACAGCGAAAACTGATTGTATCTCGTATTGTGAAAAAAGCGAACGCTTCGGGGCGCGCTTCCAATCCGGCGCGGCGTGCTTCTTCCTATGCCTTCCGGCCGTTGGTATTGCACCGGCAAACAGCGGATAATCAGGGACGTTTCCCCGCAAGGAGGGCTCATGCGAGTCGGATTGTTCATCACTTGCCTGATTGACCTGATGCGTCCCGAGATCGGTTTCTCCGTCATCAAGCTGATCGAAGGCGCCGGTTTCGAGGTCGTAGTGCCGCCCGCGCAAACCTGTTGCGGGCAACCTGCGTATAACTCGGGAGACCGCCGCCTCGCGCGCGACCTTGCCGAGAAAACGCTGCGCGAGTTCGAACAGTTCGACTATGTGGTGGTGCCGTCGGGCTCCTGCGGCGGGATGATCCGCGCGCACTACGGCGACCTGTTCCGCGACGATCCCGAACTGATGAACCGTTTCGGCCGCCTGCGCGGCAAGGTGTTCGAGCTGACGGATTTCCTCGTCAACGTCGCGAAGGTGCAGTTGCAACCGGGCGAGTTCGCGGGACAGGTGACTTATCACGACTCGTGTTCGGGCTTGCGCGAACTGGGCGTCAAGGAACAGCCGCGCGAACTGCTCGCGCAGGTCGGCGTCGCGGTCACCGAGATGAAAGGCTGCGAGCATTGCTGCGGCTTCGGCGGCACTTTCGCGGTCAAATACGGCGATATCTCGACCGCGATCGTCGACGAAAAGTGCGCGAACATCGCCGCGAGCGGCGCCGGTGCGGTGGTGCTCGGCGACCTCGGCTGCATGTTGAATATCGAAGGGCGGCTGCGCCGCAACGGCGACTCGACGACGCGCGTGCTGCATATCGCACAGGTGCTGGCCGGCGACGTGTAATCCCCGCGCGGCGAACACCGCCATTGTTCGCGTCACGTTTATCTTGTCTGTCACGCGTTGCGTCGGGCGCGAATGCGCCGCGCGTTTCAATCCGATCTCATCAGGGCCGCCATGCAAGTCCAATCGATGCAGTTCAAGGCTCGCGCCGGTCAGAAACTCGCCGACCAGCGCCTGCAGCAGAACCTGACCAAGCTGTCCACGAAGTTCGTGTCGGCGCGCGCGAGCGCGATGACCGCGATCGATTTCCCCGCGACGCGGGCCGCGCTCAAGGAGCGCCGTGATCGCGCGCTCGAGAATCTCGACGTGTGGCTCGAAACCTTCGAGCGCGAGGCGACCCGGCGCGGCGTGACTGTGCTGTTCGCGGAGACCACGCAGGAGGCCGCGCGGCTCGTCGGCGACATTGCGCGCAAGCACGACGTGAAGAAGGTGATCAAGACCAAGTCGATGGTCACCGAGGAAATGCGTCTGAACGAAGTGCTCGGGCAGATGGGCGTGCAGTCGATCGAAACCGACCTTGGCGAATACATCCTGCAGATCAACGACAACGAGCCGCCAAGCCACATCATCGCGCCGGTCGTTCACAAGGATAAGGACGAGATCGCCGACCTGTTCGCGAAGACGCACGGCCGGCCGCGGCTCACCGAGATTCCCGACATGACGCGTGAGGCGCGCGAAATGCTGCGGCCGCATTTTCTGAGCGCGGACATGGGCGTGACGGGCGGCAATTTCATCATCGCGGAAACGGGCTCGGTCGCGGTCGTGACCAACGAGGGCAACGAAGGTATGTGCACGGTGATGCCGCGCGTGCATGTCGCTGTCACTGGCATCGAGAAGGTGCTGCCGACGCTCGAGGATCTCGCGACGGCTATGCGTCTGTTGCCGCGTTCGGCAACCGGCCAGGCCACCTCGAACTATTTTTCGATGCTGACCGGGCCGCGTGGCGTGGGCGATCAGGATGGGCCCGAGCATATGTACGTGGTGCTCGTCGACGGTGGCCGCACAGGGCTGATCGGCGGCGACTTTCAGGAGATGCTTCGCTGCATCCGCTGCGGCGCGTGCATGAACCATTGCCCGGTGTATCAGAAGGTCGGCGGGCACGCGTATGGCTGGGTCTATCCGGGGCCGATGGGGTCGGTGCTGACGCCGAGCTATGTCGGCATCGACAAGGCGCTCGACCTGCCGCAAGCGGCGACGTTATGCGGCGAATGCAATAGCGTGTGCCCGGTCGGTATCCCGCTGTCCGATCTGTTGCGCAAGCTGCGCGAAAAGCAGATGGAGCGACACCTGCGGCCGTGGAAGGAGCGCGCCGGGTTGGCGCTGTGGGGCTGGCTCGCGCTGCATCCCGATGCCTATGCGCTCTTTACCAAACTCGCCGTGCGCGTGCTGGAGCGCATGGGTGGGCGCAATCGGTCGATCGCCAAACTGCCGCTCGGCGGCGCGGGCTGGACCGATACGCGCGACATGCCGGCGCCGGTGGGTCGTACGTTCCGCGAGTTGTATGCCGCGCAGCGCAGCCATATTGGCTGAGCGGGCGGCATTGGGATTGGTTTGACGGCTGCGCGCTCGCGCAGCCGTCGAAATGGGCGAAGAAGCCGGCGGGATACTTCAGCGCCGCTCCGTCTTCAATGTTCGGTCATCTGCCCCGGCTGACGCGCGGGCGCATTTCTCCCCAAATCGTTGCCTCGTCCACCGCCGTTGCCGGCTTGCGGCTGGCCCGCGCCGGGGCGCGGGCCGCCATTGGCGCCACCAGGGCCGTGCGGACCGCCCGCTGCGCCCTGCGGCGGCGGGCCGCCGTGCGGTTGTCCAGGACCGCCGCCGTTGTTGCCATGACCGTTGCCGTGATCGCCGTGGTGCCGGTCGTTGTCGTTCGGATGACCGCGATCCGGATAGCCGCGATAGCCGGAGCCCGGCGCCGGGCCGTAGTAGCGTCCCGGACCGTAATCGCCGTAGCCGAGGTACACATTGGTTTGCGGCACGACCGCGGCACCCGGCGCGTATGCGGAATCGTCATAACCGTTGTAGCCGCTATAGGCGCCGTAGCCGTTGCCGTACATCGGCGTGCCGTCCGGATAGACCGCGCAGCCGCCGAGCAGCGCGGCGGCCACCAGGCCAGCGAGAGGTGCAATGCGTTTCATTTTGTGGTGCAAAGAAATGTAAGGGTAAGAATAAGACCGTCATTGTCGCCGTCCGTCGCAGCGGCTTTGTATGCGTTTGTAAGCTTTACTTTTGTGTGCCAGCGATGCGCTAATCGTTCCCGAAAGAGGTCTCAATTGACTGTTTCGTATCAAGCAACGATCTATCTCGCGCGGGCGGGTTTTTCCCGATTGTGAATTCCTATAGCATTTCGTTAGGGCATAGTGCGTAATAAGCTCATGCGCCCCTAATTGAAAAACACATCATGAAAAAGACAATATCGGTGTACTGGCCCCTAGCCATCGTTGTACCGCTCGCGGTGCTCGCCTTTCTGCACGTCAACGGCCAAACCGCTTCGCGCGCCTCGCAGATGCCGCTCGACGCCAATCATCTGACCGCCGAACTCGCACGCGCGGTGTCGTACGGCATGATCGACACGGCGTCGGCATTGCCGGCCAAGCCGATGCGTGCCGCCACGGCGACGCCGCTCGCCGAGGCATCGTAAGCCGGCGCGGCGGACCGCGACGCTCCGAAGCCGCTGATCTTGCTAGCTGCGCCCGCTCGGCGCGAATCTGTCGAGATTTGTATAATCGCGGCGCAGTCCGCTGACTGTCTGACGACCTCACGCGCGGCGCCTCGGGCGTCGAAAATCCCTGATGAAAACTGTGTCCATCTGTTTCGTTTGCCTCGGGAATATCTGCCGTTCACCGACGGCGGAGGGCGTGATGCGTCATCTGGTCGACGAGGCGAAGCTTGCGGACTGCATCCTGATCGATTCGGCCGGCACCGGCGATTGGCACATCGGCGCGGCGCCCGACGAACGCGCGCAACACGCGGCCCGCCAGCGCGGCTATGCGCTCGACGCGCTGCGGGGCCGCCAGATCACGGTCGCGGACTTCGAGCGCTTCGATCTGCTGATTGCCATGGACGACCGAAACATCGCCGCGTTGCGTCAACTGTGCCCGCCCGCACAGCGCGACAAGATCCGTCTGCTGATGGAGTTCGTGCCTGAGTCGGATGGCCGCTGGAGCGGCGCGCGAGAGGTTGTCGATCCGTATTTCGGCGGCGCGGAAGGCTTCGAGTTGGTGCTCGATCAGTGCGAAGCAGCCTGCCGCGGGCTGATTGCCGCGCTGCGCCCGCAGTTGCTCGCTTAGGCATCGGGCGAAGAACGCAGACGCACCACACGGGTCGGGGCGCGGCGTCGACGTATGGCGATCAATTAAGCGAATGACACAAAATTTACCGCCCATACTTGACTAAATCGCTCATGTATTTATACTTGACCAAACTTGTCGAGAATTGCGGTTCCCACATCATATGAGACTCACCACGAAAGGCCGTTTCGCCGTCACGGCGATGATCGACCTGGCGCTGCGCCAGGAGCAGGGCCCGGTGACGCTTGCGGGTATCAGCCAGCGCCAACACATCTCCCTGTCGTATCTCGAGCAGCTGTTTGGCAAGCTGCGCCGTCATGAAATCGTCGAATCCGTGCGCGGACCGGGCGGTGGCTACAATCTCGCGCGCCGTGCCGAAGAGGTGACGGTGGCCGACATCATCATCGCGGTCGACGAACCGCTCGACGCCACCCAGTGCGGCGGTAAGGGCACATGCGAAGGCACCAAGCAGCACGACGGCCACTGCATGACGCATGAGCTGTGGTCGACGCTGAACCAGAAAATGGTCGAATACCTCGATTCGGTTTCGCTGAAGGATCTGGTGGATCAGCAGCGTTCGCGCGAAGGCACGCCGGCCGTGCTGCGCGACAGGCGCAACGACGCGCCGGCGGTCGAACCCGTGCGCGTGGCGCCCAAGGGTCCCAATTCCGTTTTCAACATGGCCGGTTCGTGAAGCGCGGCACGCAAAAGAAAACCCTCGCCGCAGCCCCATATCGAACCCAGAAGCCAGAGCACATGACGTCCCCGGAGCAATTGATGAATAACGACTCTCTCCATCTGCCTATCTACATGGACTACAGCGCCACGACGCCGATTGATCCGCGTGTGGTGGACAAGATGATCCCGTATCTGCGCGAGCAGTTCGGCAATCCCGCGTCGCGTAGTCACGCTTATGGCTGGACCGCCGAGCGCGCAGTCGAGGAAGCGCGCGAGCAGGTGGCCGCGCTCGTGAACGCCGATCCACGCGAAATCATCTGGACCTCGGGTGCGACGGAGTCGGACAACCTCGCTCTGAAAGGTGCCGCGCACTTCTACAAGAGCAAGGGCAAGCACATCATCACGGTGAAGACCGAGCACAAGGCGGTGCTGGACACCACCCGCGAGCTCGAGCGCGAAGGCTTCGAAGTCACCTATCTGGATGTCAAGGACGACGGTCTGATCGACCTCGACGCGTTCAAGGCGGCGCTGCGCCCGGACACGATTCTGGTGTCGGTGATGTCGGTCAATAACGAGATCGGCGTCATCCAGGACATCGAGGCGATTGGTGAGATCACGCGCGAGAAGGGCATCATTTTCCACGTCGACGCGGCGCAGGCCACCGGCAAGATCCAGATCGATCTGCAGAAGCTGAAGGTCGACCTGATGTCGTTCTCGGCGCACAAGACCTACGGCCCGAAGGGCATCGGCGCGCTTTACGTGCGTCGCAAGCCGCGTATCCGTATCGAGGCGCAGATGCACGGCGGCGGTCACGAGCGCGGCATGCGTTCGGGCACGCTCGCCACGCACCAGATCGTCGGCATGGGTGAAGCGTTCCGTATCGCGCGTGAAGAGATGGCGACCGAAAACGAGCGCATCCGCATGCTGCGTGACCGGCTGTTGAAAGGCCTGTCGCAAATCGAGGAAGTGTATGTGAACGGCGACATGGAAAAGCGTGTGCCGCACAACCTGAACATCAGCTTCAATTTCGTCGAAGGCGAATCGCTGATCATGGCGGTGAAGGACGTCGCGGTGTCGTCGGGCTCGGCGTGCACATCGGCGTCGCTGGAGCCGTCGTACGTGCTGCGCGCGCTTGGCCGCAACGACGAACTCGCGCACAGCTCGATCCGCTTCACGGTGGGTCGCTTCACGACCGAGCAGGAAATCGACTACGTGATCAACCTGCTGAAGTCGAAGATTTCCAAGCTGCGCGATCTGTCGCCGCTGTGGGAAATGCACAAGGACGGGATCGATCTGTCGACCATCCAGTGGGCCGCGCACTGACGCGCCGGCTGGACGAAGCGGACATCGAACGTTCATCGCATTGCAGGTTGAAACGAATCAAGGAGTGTAATCATGGCTTATAGCGACAAGGTCCTCGACCACTACGAAAACCCGCGCAACGTCGGTTCCTTCGCGAAGGACGACGACACGGTCGGTACCGGCATGGTCGGCGCGCCGGCCTGTGGCGACGTGATGAAGCTGCAGATCCGCGTCGGCGCGGACGGCATCATCGAAGACGCGAAGTTCAAGACCTACGGCTGCGGCTCGGCCATCGCATCGAGCTCGCTCGTCACCGAATGGGTGAAGGGCAAGACGCTCGACCAGGCCATGTCGATCAAGAACACGCAGATCGCCGAAGAACTGGCACTGCCGCCGGTGAAGATCCATTGCTCGATCCTCGCGGAAGACGCGATCAAGGCAGCGGTCGCCGACTACAAGCAGCGCCACGGCGAAGCAGCGGTTGTCGAAGACGGCAAGGCCGCCTGAGCAACAGGGTAAGAAAGAAGCAACCGGTGAGCGCGGCGCTAACACGCGCGCCGCGCACGCTGGCAACTGAGAAACGTTATGGCAATTACGTTGACCGAAAAGGCAGCACAGCACGTCCAGAGGTATCTGACCCGCCGCGGTAAGGGCATCGGGTTGCGCGTCGGCGTGCGCACCACCGGTTGCTCGGGCCTCGCCTACAAGCTCGAGTACGTGGACGAACTCGCGCCGGAAGACCAGGTGTTCGAGACGGGCGGCGTGAAGGTCGTCGTCGACCCGAAGAGTCTCGCGTATATCGACGGCACGGAGCTCGACTTCGCGCGCGAAGGGCTGAACGAAGGCTTCAGGTTCAACAACCCGAACGTGAAAGACGAATGCGGCTGCGGCGAGTCGTTCCGCGTCTAGATTCGTTACCTTCCGCGTGCGGCGGATAAAAGGCGGCGCGGGCCGCCTTTTTAGTTTGATCCGCGCTCCACTGAACCGGTCACGCCTGACAAGGCCCGACCCCGACGTCTCCATACCAGTTTTCATCAACGGACTTTAATCCGATGGCCTCGCTGAACGACAGCCACTTCGATCTGTTTGGTCTGCCGGCGCAATTCGCGCTCGACGCGAGCACGCTCGATCACGCGTACCGCACCGTGCAGGCGCAGGTGCATCCGGATCGCTTCGCGGCGGCCGGCGATGCGCAAAAGCGCATCGCGATGCAGTGGGCGACGCGCGCGAACGAGGCCTATCAGACGCTGCGCGATCCGCTCAAGCGCGCGACCTATCTGCTGTCGTTGCGCGGCATCAACGTCGGCGCGGAGAACAACACGGCGATGGAGCCCGCGTTCCTGATGCAGCAGATGGAGTGGCGCGAGAACATCGAGGACGCGGCCGCGGCGAAGAACGTCGACGCGCTCGACGCGCTGCTCATCGAGTTGCGCGACGAGGAGCGTCGGCGCTTCGACAAGCTCGGCGCATCGCTCGATCACGGCGCAAATCAGGCGGCGGGCGAGGCGGTGCGGCAGCTGATGTTCATCGAGCGCGTCGCGTCGGAAATCGATGCCCAGATCGAGCGGCTCGAAGGCTAGCGCGGTTTCGCGCGACGCGCGCAAAAGCGCGGCGCGGGCAAGCAGCAACAGTAGGCAGCGACGTAGTAAGCGACAAACAAAAAACCAGAGCGGCCGCGAGCCGCGGCATCACCCCAGCAACGCGAACATTCAGGACGGGGCACAACGTCCCCGAGAAGATCCAGATGGCCTTACTGCAAATCTCCGAACCCGGCATGGCGCCGGCGCCTCACCAGCGGCGTCTGGCGGTCGGTATCGATCTCGGCACCACCAACTCCCTCGTCGCCGCTGTGCGCAGCGGCGTGCCCGATGTGCTGCCCGACGAAGACGGGCACGTGCTGCTGCCGTCGGTGGTGCGTTATCTGGAGCAGGGCGGCCGTCGCATCGGCCGCCGGGCGAAGGCCGAAGCCGCGACCGACCCGCGCAACACGATCGTGTCGGTCAAGCGCTTCATGGGCCGCGGCAAGGCCGAGGTGGAGGGCGCCGAAAACGCGCCGTACGACTTCGTCGATGCACCCGGCATGGTGCAGATCCGCACCGTCGACGGCGTGAAGAGCCCGGTCGAGGTATCGGCTGAAATTCTCGCGACGCTGCGCCAGCGCGCCGAAGACACGCTCGGCGACGAGCTCGTCGGCGCGGTAATCACGGTGCCCGCTTACTTCGACGAAGCGCAGCGCCAGGCGACCAAGGACGCCGCGCGCCTCGCGGGGCTGAACGTGCTGCGTCTGCTCAACGAACCGACCGCTGCGGCGATCGCCTACGGTCTCGACAACGGCGCGGAAGGTTTGTACGCGGTCTACGACCTCGGCGGCGGCACCTTCGACCTGTCGATCCTGAAGCTCACCAAGGGCGTTTTCGAAGTGCTCGCGGCGGGCGGCGATTCCGCGCTCGGCGGCGACGACTTCGACCATGCGCTATATCGCCATGTGCTCGAACAGGCCGGCATCGCGTCTCAGACGCTCGCGCCGCACGACGTGCGCCTGCTGCTCGATAGCGTGCGCGAGGCCAAGGAGGCGCTGTCGAGCGCGTCGCAAACTACCCTCGAGCTCACGCTTGCCAACGGCACCGCGCTCGATCTGACGATCGACGAAGCCACTTTCGAGACCATCACGGCCGCGCTGGTGCAACGCACGCTGGGCCCGACAAAAAAGGCGCTGCGCGACGCGAAGGTCACCACGAAGGAAATCAAGGGCGTCGTGCTGGTCGGCGGCGCGACGCGCATGCCGGTGATCCGCCGCGCGGTCGAGGCGTTCTTCGGCCAGCCGCCGCTCGTCAATCTCGATCCGGATCAGGTCGTCGCACTCGGCGCCGCGATCCAGGCCGATCTGCTCGCCGGCAACCGCGGGGCGGAAGGCGACGAATGGCTACTGCTCGACGTGATTCCGCTGTCGCTCGGCGTCGAGACGATGGGTGGCCTCACCGAAAAGATCATTCCGCGCAACTCGACGATTCCAGTCGCGCGCGCGCAGGATTTCACGACCTTCAAGGACGGCCAGACTGCGATGGCGATTCACGTCGTCCAAGGCGAGCGCGAGCTCGTCAGTGATTGCCGTTCGCTCGCGCGCTTCGAGCTGCGCGGCATTCCGCCGATGGCCGCCGGCGCCGCGCGCATTCGCGTGACCTATCAGGTCGACGCCGACGGCCTGCTGTCGGTGTTTGCGCGCGAGCTGGCGTCGGGTGTGGAGGCATCGGTCGTCGTGAAGCCTTCGTATGGCCTCGCCGACGACGACATCGCGCGCATGCTCGAAGACAGCTTTTCGACCGCTGAAATCGACATGCGCGCGCGCGCATTGCGCGAGGCGCAGGTCGAAGCGCAGCGTCTCGTCGAAGCGACCGACGCAGCGCTCGCCGCCGACGCCGAGCTGCTCGACGACAGCGAACGCGCCGAACTCGACGCGCTGCTCGCCGCGCTGCGCAACGTCGCGCCAGGCGAAGACGTCGGCGCGATCGAAGCCGCGACGAAGGCGCTCGCCGAAGGCACCGACGAATTCGCCGCGCGCCGCATGAACAAGGGAATTCGCCGCGCGCTGTCGGGCCGCAAGCTCGACGAGATCTGAACGGGCGAGCGTAGCGACAGCAACGTGCACGCGACGCGCGCTCAGGCCACGCACGAACTGCGCTCCCCACGAACCACCGATCGCGCCCGCGCGGACTTAAAAAGTCCGCGCGGCGCCAGTAAAATGGCACGGAGCCTGCACCCGGCATTGCTGGCAGCCGCCGTGCCTCAGACCCAAACGGAAACTGTATGCCTCAAATCGTTGTGCTGCCTCACGTCGAACTGTGCCCGGAAGGCGCGGTGATCGACGCCGTTCCCGGCAAGAGCATCTGCGACAACCTGCTCGATAACGGTATCGAAATCGAGCATGCGTGCGAGAAGTCGTGCGCGTGTACGACCTGCCACGTAATCGTGCGTGAGGGTTTCGCCGCCTTGACGCCATCCGAGGAAGACGAGGACGATCTGTTGGACAAGGCATGGGGGCTGGAACCGGCTTCGCGCCTGTCGTGTCAGGCGGTCATGCCGGACGAGCAGGATCTGGTCGTCGAAATTCCGCGTTACTCGATCAATCACGCGAAGGAAAATCACTAACAGGAGGGTGCCGCCATGAAGTGGACCGATACGCAAGACATCGCGATGGCTCTGACGGACAAGCATCAGGACGTCGATCCACAGCAGGTGCGTTTCACCGACCTGCACCGCTGGGTGACCGAGCTCGAAGGCTTCGACGACGATCCGAACCGTTCGAGCGAAAAGATTCTCGAAGCGATTCAGGCGGCATGGATCGAAGACGCGGATTATTGAACGCGTGTTCGAACGGGTGCATTGAACTCCAAAGAAAAGGCGATTCCGATGGAATCGCCTTTTTTCATGGCGCGTCGACGAACGTTGGGCGCCGAGCTCAGCTCAGTCGGCGACGAGGCCGCCGTTCTGAACGCGCACGCGCTCGCCGTCGCGCAACGGCGGCGCCTCGCTATAGGTGAAGTAGCGCGTCTTGCCGTCTTCCATGTGCACGCGCACCGAATACGACGTCGTGCTGCGCAGATGTTTTTCGACCGAGTTGCCGGCGAACCCGCCGCCCAGCGCGCCGAGCAGCGTCATCGCGGTACGCCCGCCGCCGGCGCCGAATTGATTACCGACGACGCCCCCGGCCACCGCACCGCCGACCGCGCCAATGCCGGTGCCATGTCCTTCATGCCGAACCGCCGAGATCGCGACGACGGTGCCGCAAGTCGAGCAATAAGCGGCATGCGGCGCCGGCTGCTGCGCATACTGCGGCGCGGCCTGTGCCTGCTGTTGCTGCGCGTATTGCTGCTGGGTCGGAGCGGCGGCAGGGGCGGCCGGCACCGCTTGCTGAGCCTGATCCTGCCGCTGTTGCGCAGATGGCTGGACCGGCGCGGCCGAATCGACGACGCCCGGCGCTTGCGTGCTGACCTGCGCGGCCTGCGTCCGATCGTTCTGTGCGCCGTTACCCGACGCCTTCGGGAACACGCCGGTGATCGCCGCGGTAGCGACGAGACTCGCGACGAGCACCGCGCCGGCGGCCACCGCGATCAACGGATGAAGACGACGTGGCTGCGTGGGTTGATGAGTAGGGGTGTCCATGTAGGGCCTCCGTTTCTGACAGAGCCGACTTCTTGTGAGACTGAGTGTCGGGCAATTCGATCCGGCCAGCGTTTCTATTTGTAACCGCTCAGGTGGCGCCCTCGGGCGGTGGGTAGGCGCCCTTCACGCGGTGCGCTTTGGTGTCAACAAACTTCTAAGACCATCGAGTCCGCGGCGACTTGCGCGCGAACGAGCAGCTTTTACCGCTGGTTACAAACGATGAGAAGCAGAAAACGGTCCCGCAAAGCGAAAGCGCGCGCATAAGAAAACGCCCGGCATCAACCGGGCGCTCTTCAAACCATCGCATTGCGCGAAGCACAACGAGCGCTCGCGCCCAGCGTCGCTCAGTCTTCGCGACGCAGATGCGGGAACAGAATCACGTCGCGGATGCTCGGGCTATCGGTCAGCATCATGACCAGACGATCGATGCCGATACCGCAGCCGCCCGCCGGCGGCATGCCGTACTCGAGCGCGCGGATGTAGTCGGCGTCGTAGAACATCGCTTCCTCGTCGCCGGCGTCTTTCTGGTCGACCTGTTTCCTGAAGCGCGCGGCCTGATCTTCCGGATCGTTGAGCTCCGAGAACCCGTTGGCGATTTCGCGGCCGGTGATGAACAGCTCGAAACGCTCGGTGATGCCTGCCACCTTGTCCGACGCACGCGCGAGCGGCGACACCTCGATCGGGTAGTCGATGATGTAGGTCGGCTCCCACAGTTGCGACTCGGCGGTCTCTTCGAACAGCGCCAGTTGCAGCGAGCCGACGCCCGCGTTGAGGAACTGCGGCTGCGACGCATCGACGCCGAACTTCTTCAGCTCGGCGCGCAGGAACGTGCCGTCGGCGAGCTGCTCGTTCGTGTATTGCGGCGCGTATTTCTGGATCGCCTGCGTGATCGTGAGCCGATGGAACGGCTTCGACAGATCGAGTTCGCGACCCTGATAAGTGATGGTGGCCGTGCCGAGCGCATCGATCGCCGCCTGGCGAATCAGCTGCTCGGTGAAGTCCATCAGCCACTTGTAATCGGTGTAGGCCGCGTAGAACTCGATCATCGTGAATTCCGGGTTGTGGCGCACGGATACGCCCTCGTTGCGGAAATTACGATTGATCTCGAACACGCGCTCGAAGCCGCCCACCACCAGCCGCTTCAGGTACAGCTCCGGCGCGATGCGCAGGAACATCTGCATGTCGAGCGCGTTGTGGTGCGTCGAGAACGGCTTGGCCGCCGCGCCGCCCGGAATCGGGTGCAGCATCGGTGTTTCGACTTCCATGAAGTTCGCGTCGGCCATGTACTTGCGGATCGACGAAATCGCCTTCGTGCGCGCGACGAACGTGCGGCGCGTTTCCGGCGTGACGATCAGATCGACATAGCGCTGGCGGTACTTCATTTCCTGGTCGGCGAGACCGTGGAACTTGTCCGGCAGCGGACGCAGCGACTTCGACAGCAGACGCAGCTCCGTGCAGCGCACCGATAGCTCGCCCTTGTTGGTGCGGAACAGCACGCCGCGCGCGGCGACGATGTCGCCCATGTCCCACTTCTTGAACGCGTCGTAGGTCTCCTGACCGACGTCGGCCGGTGTGATGAAGAACTGGATCTGACCCGAGCCGTCGCGCACGGTCGCGAAACTTGCCTTGCCCATCACGCGTTTCAGCATCATGCGGCCAGCGATCGCGACTTCGAGCGAATGCGCTTCGAGCGCTTCCTTGTCGGCGTGCTCGTACTGCGCCTGCAGATCTTCGGCGTGGTGGGTGGGACGGAAATCGTTCGGATAGGCGACGCCTCGCTCACGCAGTTCGCGCAGCTTTTCGCGGCGCTCGGCGATGATCTTGTTGTCGTCCGCTTCGGGCACGACAGTCGGCTGGGTCGGTTCAGTCATGATGATTTGGTATTCGGTGGCCCGCCGCGGAGTGCTCCGCTGGCGGGAAGCCAGTCAGTGTAAAAACCTCAGGCGGTACTGGAAAAACGGCGAATAAATAGCGTGGAGGCAACGCAAAAGCAGCAATGAAGAAGGCGCGGTCCCGATCGGTGAACGGGGCCGCGCCGTGCGCGCCTAGACGCCCTGTTTCAGGCTCGCGCTGATGAACGGATCGAGGTCACCGTCGAGCACGCTCTTCGTATTGCTGATTTCGACGTTGGTGCGCAGATCCTTGATGCGGCTGTTGTCGAGCACGTACGAACGGATCTGATGGCCCCAACCCACATCGGTCTTGCCGGCTTCGAGCTTGTCCTGCTCGGCCTGACGCTTGCGGATTTCCGCTTCGTACAGGCGCGATTTCAGCATCGCCATGGCTTCGGCGCGGTTGCGGTGCTGCGAGCGGTCGTTCTGGCACTGCACGACGATGCCCGACGGCATGTGCGTGATACGCACCGCGGAGTCGGTCTTGTTGATGTGCTGACCGCCCGCGCCCGAAGCACGGTAAGTGTCGATGCGCAGGTCGGCCGGGTTGATGTCGACTTCGATCGAGTCGTCGATTTCCGGGTACACGAACACCGACGAGAACGACGTGTGACGACCGCCCGACGAGTCGAACGGCGACTTGCGCACGAGCCGGTGCACGCCGGTTTCGGTACGCAGGAAGCCGTACGCGTATTCGCCTTCGATCTTGATCGTAGCGTTCTTGATGCCGGCGACGTCGCCTTCGGTCTGCTCGAGCACTTCGGTCTTGAAGCCCTTGCGCTCGCAATAACGCAGATACTGGCGCAGCAGCATCGACGCCCAGTCGCACGCCTCGGTGCCGCCGGCGCCGGCCTGGATGTCGAGAAAGGCGTTGTTGGGGTCGGCCGGGTTCGCGAACATCCGGCGGAATTCCATGTCGGCGACGCGTGCCTCGATCGCCTGGGCGTCACCCTCGCAGGCGAGCAGCGTGTCGTCGTCGGCTTCTTCGCGTGCCATCTCGAACAGGTCTTGAGCGTCGCGCACGTCGTTCGTGATCGACGTGAGCTTGCCGACCGTGTCGTCGAGCAGCTTCTTTTCCTTACCGAGCGCCTGGGCGTGCTTCGAGTCGTTCCAGACGTCCGGGTCTTCGAGTTCCCGGTTGACTTCGATTAGACGCAGTGCTTTGTCGTCGTAGTCAAAGATACCCCCGTAGGTCGTCCGCGCGCTTGCGCAGGTCGGCCAGAGAGGCTTCGATCGCGTTGAGACGTTCCGCTTCCATGTCGATCTTCTATTCTGCGTAAAAAGCAGAAATTATAGCCGATCGGCACGCCGCGCCGGAGCCTCGCGGGCGATCCGGCGCGTGTTCGCGATTGATTTTGCGGAAGATTTCAGCTCACCGCGTGCTCGACGATCAGTTGCACGCGCGACACGCCGTTCCATGTATCGCTCGCGAGCCGGTAGGCGACGGTGGTGCGCGCGGGCAGCGTGTCGGTGTGATTGAACCAGATCGCGTTGAAGCGCTGGCGGCCGCGCAGCAGTTGCAGCTTCAGGTGCTTGTCCTTCACCAACGCCTGCGAGGCGACCTCGAATTCGCCGGAGAACACCGGCGCCGGAAATCCCTGGCCCCAGACGGCCGCGTCGAGCATTTCGACGAATTGCGGCGTGAAGTACGCGTCTTCCAGCTCGCCGTCGGTTTCGATCGTGCGCGCGAGCGCCTGCGCGGACAGCCACTCGCGGCCGACCGCCTCGAACGCGGCGGTGAAGCGCGGCACGTCGGCGGCGGCGATCGTCAGGCCCGCGGCCATCGCGTGGCCGCCGAATTTGACGATCAGGTCCGGCTCGCGCTTCGAGATCAGATCGAGCGCGTCGCGCAGGTGGAAGCCCGCGATCGAGCGCCCCGAGCCCTTGACGAGCACGCCGGTACCGTCGGCCGGCGCGAACGTGAACGACGGGCGGTGGAACTTCTCTTTCAGCCGTCCCGCGACGATGCCGATCACGCCCTGATGCCAGCCCGGATTGAACAACGTGATCGTGGTCGCGCCGTCGGGATCGACCGTCGACAGGTCGTCCAGCGCCTGCTGCTGCATGCCGGCCTCGATTTCGCGGCGCTCGCGGTTCATCGTGTCGAGCTGCTGCGCGAGTTCCCATGCACGGCCGACGTCGTCGGTGGTCAGGCATTCGATGCCGAGCGACATGTCCGACAGCCGACCCGCCGCGTTCAGGCGCGGTCCCAGCGCGAAGCCGAGGTCGAAGCCGGAGGCGTTGCGCGCATCGCGCGCGGCGGCGCGAAACAGCGCGGCGATGCCAGGCTGCATGCGGCCGCGGCGGATGCGCTGCAGACCTTGCGCGACCAGCACGCGGTTGTTGCCGTCGAGTTTGACGACATCGGCGACGGTGCCGAGCGCGACCAGATCGAGCAGGCCGTCGAGGCGCGGCTCGGGCAGCGCGTCGCCGAACGCCCCACGGCGGCGCAGTTCGGCGCGCAGCGCGAGCAGCACGTAGAACATCACGCCGACGCCGGCGAGGCACTTGCTCGGGAACGTGCAGCCCGGCTGGTTCGGATTGACGATTGCGCGCGCGGCGGGCAGTTCGTCGCCGGGCAGGTGGTGGTCGGTGACGAGCACGTCGATGCCAAGGGCGTTGGCCGCCGCGACGCCGTCGACGCTCGCGATGCCGTTGTCGACGGTGATCAGCAGATCGGGCTTGCCGGCCGCGCTACGCGCCGCCAGCTCGACGATGTCCGGCGTGAGCCCGTAGCCGTGCTCCATGCGGTTCGGCACCAGATAGTCGATGCGCGCGCCGAACATGCGCAGCCCGCGCACCGCGACCGCGCAGGCGGTCGCGCCGTCGCAGTCGTAGTCGGCGACGACCAGCATGCGGCGCTGCTGCTGGAGCGCGTCGGCGAGCAGCGCGGCGGCCGCGTCGCAGCCCTTCAGTTCGGCGGGCGGCACGAGCCGCGCGAGGCCGGTTTCGACGTCCTCGGGCAGGCACACGCCGCGCGCTGCGTACAGGCGCGCGAGCACCGGATGCAGGCCGCAGCGGGTCAGCACTTCGGCGTCGACGGGGGAGCAGGGGCGTGTAACGATTCGGGTCATGCGGAAGGGCCGTGGATCATTCGATGAAAAGCGAGGCCAGCACGCGCCGCCGCCAGAATTTGCGCAGATCGCCGCGCGTGACCGTCAGCGTCACCGAGCCGGTGTCGCCGCACAGCGTGAGGCCGAGCTCGGCGAGTTCGCCCGACTGCAATGCCGCGAGCGCGGGCGCGAACCAGTCGGTCTGCAGCGCGGCGAATGCCTGGTTCCAGCGCGCCCAGTCCTGTTCGATGTAGGGCGCGGAGAAGGGGTCGAGTTCGACGAGCGTTGCGCCGCTGCCGTTGGTGGTGCCGCGCAGCGCCGCGGCCAGTTCGCGATACGACGCCGGCGGCGCGCCTGTCGCGACCCCCGCGCTGAGCGCGAGACCGCGCGTTGCGGCGGCATCGGACAGCACCTGCGCGAACGGACTGCGCACGCTCCGCGCGGCGCCTTGCGCGTGAAACCAGATCGAGTTGACGGCCGGCAGCCCGCGCGCCTCCCGCGCTTCGTTGACCGGATGCTCGAACCACGCCATCTGCACTTCGTTCTGCAGCTTCATCCACGCGCGAGAGCGTTCGCCGGAATGCGCTTCGTGCGGCAACCAGATCTCGATGTTGCGGCCGCTCGCGCGCAACGGCGACGCGCCCGCGAGCGAGCCGAAAGCGTCGCTCGACAGATACCAGCGGATTGGCTTGGGCGCCTCGATGCGCACGCCGAGTTCCTCGATCAGCGGACGCGCAAGCGCGAGCAGCGTGCTCGCTTCGGCGTCCGACAGATTGAGCGACGCCGGGTCGATTAGCACCAGATGGTCGTGCGCGATGTGCACGTGTACCGGCTGCACGCAGGCCCACGTCGCGTTGCCGGGTTCGCCGCCGTCGGCGCGCAGCATGTAGGGCGCGAGCGGGGCTTCGTCGGCGGCGGCCGAGGCGCCGTCGGGCAGCGCGCCGAATTGTCGCGCGACCCAGCGCTCGTGCGGCAGCGTGCGCTGAAAATCCTCGCCGATCACGCGTTCGATCAGCGTCGCGCGCGCGATCAGCCGGTCGAGAGCGGGACACTGGATGTCGTGAAGCGCGGTGGAGGCGTCGGCCGCGGCAGGCAGCGCGAAGGGCAGCAGAAGATGGAGGCGGTCGGCAGGCATGATGCTGCGCATTGTAGGGCAAACGGTGCGAGTATTTCGACGAAGCGCGGCCGGTTCGTCGAGGGCGCGGCCGAGGCACGTCCTTTGCGCGAGCCGGCGGCATTGTGTGGCAAACTTCGCGCTTGATCGCCGGACCCGGCAGGGTGGCGCACCGCGGCGCGGCGCCTCTATGCGCCGGCAGTGCCGCACAGCGGCCGGGAGCGCGAGGAACGATCCGCGCCGCCGCGAGCCCAACGATCACGACGCTCGGGCCGCACGGCGGACGCTCGATGTCCGCCGGTCCCGACATACAGTCGAAGAACGCACAAAAGGATTCGCTTGAAATTTCCCTATGAATGGCAGATTGGCTGGCGCTACACACGCGCCGGCAAACGCACGACCGGTAACGGCTTCATTTCGTTCATCGCACTGGTGTCGATGTCTGGGATCGCGCTTGGCGTCGCGGCGCTGATCGTCGTGTTGTCGGTGATGAACGGCTTTCAGAAAGAGGTGCGCGACCGCATGCTGTCGGTGCTCGCGCACGTCGAGATCTTTTCGCCGACCGGTTCGATGCCCGACTGGCAACTGACCGCGAAGGAGGCGCGCCAGAACAAGGAGGTGATCGGCGCGGCGCCTTACGTCGAGGCCCAGGCGCTGCTGACGCGCCAGGACGCGGTGAGCGGCGTCGCGTTGCGTGGCATCGAGCCGACGCTCGAGCCTGAAGTGTCCGACATCGGCAAGGAAATGAAAGGCGGCAAGCTGGCCGACCTCGTGCCCGGCGGCTTCGGCATCGTGCTCGGCGCCGATCTGGCGGCCAATCTCGGCGTGCAGTTGAACGACAAGATCACGCTCGTCGCGCCCGAAGGCACGATCACGCCGGCCGGCATGCTGCCGCGCCTGAAGCAGTTCACGGTGGTCGGCATCTTCGAGTCGGGCCATTACGAATACGACAGCACGCTCGCGCTGATCAACATCAAGGACGCAGAGGCGCTGTTCCGGCTGCCCGCACCGACCGGCGTGCGGCTGCGCCTCACCGACATGCAGCGCGCGCCGGAAGTCGCGCATCAGCTCGCGCGCACGCTGTCGGGCGATCTGTACATCCGCGACTGGACCCAGCAGAACAAGACCTGGTTCTCGGCGGTGCAGATCGAGAAGCGCATGATGTTCATCATCCTGACGCTGATCATTGCGGTGGCCGCGTTCAATCTGGTGTCGTCGCTGGTGATGACGGTGACCAACAAGCAGGCCGATATCGCGATCCTGCGCACGCTCGGCGCGCAACCCGGCTCGATCATGAAGATCTTCGTCGTGCAAGGCGTGACGATCGGCTTCATCGGCACGGCGACCGGTGTCGTGCTCGGCTGTCTGATCGCGTGGAGCATTCCGTGGCTCGTGCCGATGATCGAGCATCTGCTCGGCGTGCAATTCCTGCCGCCGTCGGTGTACTTCATCAGCGAGCTGCCGTCGGAGCTGGTTCCGGCGGACGTCGCGCGCATCGGCATCATCGCGTTCGTGCTGTCGGCGCTCGCGACGCTCTATCCGAGCTGGCGCGGCGCGAAGGTCCGTCCGGCGGAGGCGCTGCGCTATGAATGACCGCCTCGTCCATCCCTCAATCGATTCATCCATGACCGCTCAGGACTCCGCGTCGCATCCGTTCGTGCTCGAAGCCACCGGCATTTCCAAAGCGTTCGTGCAGGGCGGGCTGAACGTGCAGGTGCTCAACAATGCGCAACTCGCCGTGCGGCGCGGCGAGAAGCTCGCGATCGTCGGCGCGTCGGGCTCCGGCAAGAGCACGCTGCTGCACGTGCTCGGCGGTCTCGACGATCCGAGCGCGGGCCACGTGTCGGTGCTCGGCAAGCCGTTCACGAAACTCTCCGAGCGCGAGCGCAACGTCCTGCGCAATCGCGCGCTGGGTTTCGTGTATCAGTTTCACCATCTGCTGCCGGAGTTTTCCGCCCTCGATAACGTCGCGATGCCGCTGCGGATTCGTCGCGAGACGACCGAAGTCGCGCGCCGCGAGGCCATGGCGGTGCTGGAGCGCGTCGGCATGGGGCATCGCGCGAAGCATCGGCCGGGCGAGCTGTCGGGCGGCGAGCGTCAGCGTGTCGCGATCGCGCGTGCGCTCGTCACGAAGCCCGCCTGCGTGCTCGCCGACGAGCCGACCGGTAACCTTGACGGCGGCACCGCCGACACGGTCTTCAACCTGATGCTCGAACTGTCGCGCACGCTCGAGACGAGCTTCGTGATCGTCACGCACGACCCGGAGCTGGCGGGCCGCTGTGATCGCATCATGCGGTTGCGCGACGGCGTGCTGCACGAAGAGCCGCCGGTGCCGGTCTGAGTGCGGGCCGGCACGGTCCGTCCTCTTGCCAGCGAGATAACCCATGTGGATCGACACGCACTGCCATCTCGACGCTTCGGAGTTCGACGCCGACCGTGATGCGGTTGCGGCGTCCGCGCGCCATGCGGGGGTGTCGCGCATCGTGATTCCGGCGATCGGGCGACAGAACTTCGCGGCGGTGCGCGAGCTCGCGCATCGCGTCGACGGCGGCGCGTACGCGCTCGGCATTCATCCGCTGTTCACGCCGCACGCCGTCGATGCCGACCTCGACCTGTTGCGCGTGGAGATCGAGGCGAGTCTCGACGATCCGCGCTTCGTCGGCATCGGCGAGATCGGACTCGACTATTTCGTCGACGGTCTCGACGATGCGCGCCAGCAGTTTTTCTACAACGGCCAGTTGCAGCTCGCGCGCGAATTCGATTTGCCGGTCATCTGCCATGTGCGCAAATCGCAGGATCAGGTGATCAAAGGGCTGCGCCGGCATCAGATTCATCGCGGCATCGCGCACGCATTCAATGGCAGTTTCCAGCAGGCGCAGGCGTACATCGATCAGGGCATGCATCTTGGGTTTGGCGGCAACCTCACGTTCGAGCGCGCCCGGCAGATCCGGCGACTCGCCGAACAGCTGCCGTTCGATGCGCTGGTCGTCGAGACCGACGCGCCGGATATCGCGCCGTCGTGGATGTACAGGCAGCGCAATTCACCCGAGCAGATTCCGGCGATCGGCGCGAGCCTCGCGCGACTGCGCGGTGTCACTTCCGACGCAGCCGCCCTTGGCACAACGGCTAACGCGCTCGCCGCTCTGCCGCGACTCGCGCTTTCCTCTGCATAATCGATTCCGTTGATCGAAAGGGTTCGCGTCGGGCGTTCCCCACGCCCGGCGGGCTCGCTGCTGCCCGTTCGCTGGCGCGGTGACGAGGCCCGGCGCCAGCGGGTACGGAGGGCGGATGCGGGCGGTCTGGTGTGGATTTGCGTTGGGGGTGGTCTGGCTGCAGCGACAGGCGGTGTTGCCGGATACAGGCGCATGGTGCGCGTTGATACTGGTCGGCTGCACGGCGGCCGGCGTTGCGGTGTGGGGTTTGCGTGGCGGCGGAGCGGCTGCGGCGGCGGGTGTGACAGGTGCGGCAGGTGCGGCGCTCCAGCGCGAATACGAACGGGGCTTCTCGCACCAGCTCGCTCGCCGCGTATGGCGCGACGCTCGCATGCGGCGGGTGGCCGGTTGGGGCGCGGTGTGGTGCGCGGCGATCTGCGTCGGCTTCGGCTACGCGGCCGTGCGCGCGCAAACGCGGCTCGCGGTGAGCCTGCCGCAGGAGTGGGAAGGGCGCGATATCGAGGTGGTCGGCACGATCAAGGGATTGCCGACGCGTGACGACAAAGGCGCGCGCTTCCTGTTCGACGTCGATACGAACGGTGCGCGGCTCGCCGCTTTCCCGCGCGTGATCCAGCTAGCCTGGATCGCGCGCGACGCCGCGGCGCCGCGGCTCGAACCGGGCGAACGCTGGCGTCTGACCGTGCGCCTGAAGCGCCCGCACGGCAACGCGAATTTCGGCGTGCGCGATGCAGAGGCGAGTCTGCTCGCGCGCAACGTCCGCGCGACCGGCTACGTGAGCGTGCCGGACCATGCGCGGCGCCTGACCGGTCACGCGCGCGGGCTCGCCGTGCTGGTCGACCGCTGGCGCGCCGGGTTGCGTGCGCGTATCGACACGGTGCTTGCCGATGCGCCGCATCGCGGCATCGTCGTCGCGCTCGCGATCGGCGCGCAGGACGAAGTGAGCCCCGCCGACTGGCAATTGATGCGCGGCACCGGCACGAGTCATCTGGTGGCGATTTCGGGCTTGCATCTCGGCCTGGTCGCGGGGCTGACCGGCTGGCTCGCGGCGGCAATCTGGAGACGGTCGGGGTGGCTCGGCAGCAACTGGCCGCTGCGCTTGCCCGCGCAGCTCGTCGGCGTGACGGCGGGTGCGATGTTCGCCGCACTGCATGCCGCGCTCGCGGGCTTCAACGTGCCAGCGCAACGCGCGCTGTGGATGGCCGCGCTCGTCGCGCTGGCGTTCGTCGGCGGCCGGCGGCTAGCGCGCTCCACGGTGCTCGCGTGGGCGCTCGGGCTCGTGCTGCTGGTCGATCCGTGGGCGGTCGTGTCGGCCGGATTCTGGCTGTCGTTTTGCGCAGTCGGCGCGATCCTGTTCGCAATGTCGGGGCGGCCGCGCATGCGGGTTCCACTGGCGTCCCGTCATCATGAAGACGAGGAGGGCAGCGCGGCGCGTCCCGTATCGATCCGGCGTCTGCGCGTGCTCGCCGAACGGTTGCGCAGCGCCGCTCACGCGCAGTTCGCGGTGACGGTCGCGCTGGCGCCGCTGACCGCCTACTGGTTCGCGCAAATTCCGCTCGCCGGTCCGCTCGCGAACGCGTTCGCGATTCCCTGGGTGAGCCTGCTCGTCACGCCGACGGTGCTCGCGGGCGTCGCATTGCCCGCGCCGCTCGATGCGTTCGCGTGGCGCGCCGCGCACACGCTGCTCGATGGTCTCGCGGCCGGCCTGCAACTGGCGTCGGGACCGCGCTGGACGCTGTGGTGGCTGCCGCAGCCGCATGCGTGGGCGCTGGCCGCGGCGGCGCTCGGTGTGCTGTGGTGTCTCGCGCCGCGCGGCTGGCCACTGCGCTGGGCGGCGCCGCTGTCGTGGCTGCCGCTGCTGATGCCCAGCGCAAGCGGCGCACTCGCCGAGCCATCAGGCGCGTTCCGTCTGACTGCGCTCGATGTCGGGCAGGGCTCGTCGGTGCTCGTGCAGACCGCGCATCACGCGTTGCTGTTCGATGCGGGTCCCGGTCCGGAATCGAGCCACGCTGGCGAGCGCGTGGTGGTGCCGTTCCTGCGGGCGCAAGGCGTGACAACGCTCGATACGCTGATGATCAGTCACGGCGACTCGGATCATGCGGGCGGCGCCCCTGCCGTTTTCGATGCGATCGAGGTGCGTCAGCTGGTGGCTGCTCTGGAGCCGGACAATCCGCTGTGGCCGAAGGCAAAACAGCATGGCACGCAGACGCTGCCGTGCGTGGCGGGGCAGCGCTGGCAGTGGGATGGTGTTGAGTTCGCCGTGCTGTGGCCTGACGTCGGGGCACTCACGGGCAAGGCGAACGAGCATTGCTGCGTGTTGAGGGTCAGCACGTTGCCGCCCACCAACGCAAGCCAGGCGGCGGCGTTCGTCGGTGCGAACGCGCCGCGTTTCACGGCCTTGCTGACCGCCGACATCGAAGCGCCGACCGAACGCGCGCTGCTCGCGCGCGATCCCGCTATGCTGCGCGCGCAAGTGTTGATGGTGCCGCATCATGGCAGCAAAACGTCGTCGACCGAGCCGTTCCTCGACTCTATCGATCCGTCCATCGCGTTATTTCAGGTAGGCTACGAGAATCGCTTCCATCATCCGAATGCGGGCGTGTTCGCGCGCTACGCGGCGCGTCATATCGAACTCGGGCGCAGCGATCGCGATGGCGCCGTGAGGGTCGACGTCGATCCGGGCGTGCGCGGTGAGGAGGGCGCCGCGCTCACGCTCGAGCGCTATCGGGACACGCAGCACCGCTACTGGATGGAGCCCTGAGCGCGTCGTGGCCCGATGAGTGCAACAGCGCAGACAACAGGCGCAAGCAGCGGTATAAGCAGCGGCACAGGCAAAGCACCGCCCACGCGTAAAAAACACAACGGAGATCGCCGCAGTTGAAAAACATCATCCATTTCTCGCATGCGAACGGCTTTCCGGCCTCGACTTACCGGACGATCTTCGCCGAGCTCTCCGACGACTACGACGTGCGCTCGATCGAGCGGATCGGCCATGATGCGCGCTTTCCGGTCACGCAGGACTGGCCCCATCTGGTCGAGCAACTGCTTGACGATATCGCCCGCAAGTACGAGCAGCCGGTGTGGCTCGTCGGGCATTCGCTCGGCGGTTATCTGTCGCTGATGGCGGCGCTGAAAAAGCCGCAGTGGGTGAGGGGCGTCGTGATGCTCGACTCGCCGGTGATCGCCGGCTGGCGCAGCAGCATGCTGCGCGTGTCGCAATGGACCGGGCTCGACGAGCGGCTGTCGCCCGCCGCCGCGACGCGCAAGCGGCGCACGCAATGGACGAGCCGTGACGAAGCATGGCGGCACTTCCATTCGAAGCCCGCGTTCGCGCGCTGGGACGAGCGCATGCTGTCCGACTACATCGACTTCGGCATTCCGCAGAGTTCGCCCGACGGCACCCGGGTGCTCGCGTTCGATCGTCGCATCGAATACTTGATCTACCGGACGCTGCCGCATACGCTCGGCGCGCGGCTCGCGCGCGGCGCGCCGGTGCCGGTCGGGTTCATCGCCGGGACACGCTCGAAGGAAATCCGCCAGGCCGGGCTCGACGCGACGCGACGCGCGACCGGCGGGCATGTCGAGTGGATCGAGGGCAGCCATCTGTATCCGATGGAAAAGCCGATCGAAACCGCGCGCGCGGTGCAACGCATGCTGCGTGAGCTGGAGCGAACCGCCTGACGTGCTGCGCGCACGAAGCGGGCCCCAAACCGCTGCGCCGGCTGCCACGCGAGGCGGCCTCGGCACGCGTGGGTCGGCCGTTTTTTGCTGGGTCGGGACCATCCTTTACGGTATAATCCGTTTTTCCCGCGAGCATCCAGCGATGACCAAATATGTTTTCGTCACCGGCGGCGTAGTATCTTCCCTCGGCAAGGGTATTGCCGCCGCTTCCCTCGCCGCGATCCTCGAATCGCGCGGTCTTAAAGTCACCCTCCTCAAACTCGATCCCTACATCAACGTCGACCCCGGCACGATGAGCCCGTTTCAGCACGGCGAAGTGTTCGTGACGGAAGACGGAGCGGAAACCGACCTCGACCTCGGCCACTACGAGCGCTTCATCAGCACGAAGATGCGCAAGGCCAACAACTTCACCACGGGCCAGATTTACGAGTCGGTAATCCGCAAGGAACGCCGCGGCGATTATCTCGGCAAGACCGTGCAGGTCATCCCGCACATCACGAACGAAATCCAGGCATTCGTCGAGCGCGGCGCAGCGTCTGCGACGTGCGGCGAGCCGGATGTCGCGATCGTCGAAGTGGGTGGCACGGTGGGTGACATCGAATCGCTGCCGTTCCTCGAAGCCGCGCGCCAGATGAGCCTGCGCCTCGGCCGCAACAGCGCGTGCTTCGTGCACCTGACGCTGGTGCCCTGGGTCGCCACGGCCGGCGAACTCAAAACCAAGCCCACCCAGCACAGCGTGCAGAAGCTGCGCGAAATCGGCATTTCGCCGCACGTGCTGCTGTGCCGTGCCGACCGCCGCATTCCGGACGACGAGCGCGCGAAGATCTCGCTGTTCTCGAACGTGCCCGAAGACGCGGTGATTTCCGTGTGGGACGCGGACAGCATCTACAAGATTCCGCAGATGCTGCACGACCAGGGTCTCGACGCGATCATCTGCGAAGAGCTGAAGCTCACGCCGAAGGCGGCGGACCTGTCCATGTGGTCGGACCTCGTCGAGAAGCTGCAGAACCCGAAGCACGAAGTGACGATCGGCATGGTCGGCAAGTACGTCGATCTGACCGAGTCGTACAAGTCGCTGATCGAAGCGCTGCGTCATGCGTCGATGCATACGTCGACGCGCGTGAATATCGAGTACATCGACTCCGAAGAAATCGAAACGCAAGGCGTCGGGAGCCTCAAGCATCTCGACGCAGTGCTCGTGCCGGGCGGCTTCGGCCGTCGCGGCACCGAAGGCAAGATCGCCGCGATCCGTTATGCGCGCGAAGCGAAGGTGCCGTATCTCGGCATCTGCCTCGGCATGCAGCTCGCCGTGATCGAATTCGCCCGCGACGTCGTCGGCCTGAAGGACGCGAACAGCACCGAATTCGATCAGGAAACGAAGAACCGCGTGGTCGCGCTGATCACCGAGTGGTACGACCGCGAAGGCCGAGTCGAGAAGCGTACCGAAGAGTCGGATCTCGGCGGCACGATGCGCCTCGGCTCGCAGCGCTGCCCGATCAAGCCCGGCACGCTCGCCGAAGAGATCTACGGCACCGATGTGAACGAACGCCACCGTCACCGTTATGAGGTGAATAACCGTTTCGTGCCCCAACTCGAAGGCGGTGGCCTCATCATTAGCGCCCGTACCCCGAGCGAGGATTTGCCGGAAATGATGGAGCTGCCGCGCAGCATGCACCCGTGGTTCGTCGGCGTCCAGTTCCACCCTGAATTCACGTCTACGCCGCGTGACGGTCATCCGCTGTTCAAGTCGTTCGTCGAAGCGGCGCTCGCGCATCAGCAGTCGAGGGTCGAGGAGAAAGCATGAAACTGGGCGATTTCGACGTCGGGCTCGACAAGCCGTTTTTTCTGATCGCCGGTACCTGTGTCGTCGAATCCGAACAGATGACGATCGACACGGCCGGCCGCCTGAAGGAAATCTGCGCGAAGCTGAACATTCCGTTCATCTACAAATCGTCGTACGACAAGGCCAATCGCAGCAGCGGCAAGTCGTTTCGCGGTCTGGGCATGGACGAAGGTCTGCGCATCCTGTCGGAAGTGAAGCGCCAGCTCGGTCTGCCGGTGCTGACCGACGTGCACGCCGAACACGAGATCGAGCAGGTGGCGTCGGTCGTCGACGTGCTGCAAACGCCCGCGTTCCTGTGCCGTCAGACCGACTTCATCCACGCGTGCGCGCGCTCGGGCAAGCCGGTCAACATCAAGAAGGGCCAATTTCTCGCGCCGCACGACATGAAGAACGTGATCGACAAGGCGCGCGACGCCGCGCGTGAAGCGGGTCTGTCCGAAGACCGCTTCATGGCGTGCGAGCGCGGCGTGTCGTTCGGCTATAACAACCTCGTGTCGGACATGCGTTCGCTCGCGATCATGCGCGAGACCAACGCGCCGGTCGTGTTCGACGCGACGCATTCGGTGCAGTTGCCGGGCGGTCAGGGCACGAGCTCGGGCGGCCAGCGCGAATTCGTGCCGGTGCTCGCGCGCGCCGCGGTCGCGGTCGGGGTCGCCGGTCTGTTCATGGAAACGCACCCGAATCCGGCGCAAGCGAAGTCGGACGGCCCGAACGCGGTGCCGCTCAATCGCATGGCCGACCTGCTCGAGACGCTCGTCACGCTCGACCGGGCCGTCAAGCGCGGGCCGTTCCTCGAAAGCGATTTCAACTGATTCAGGTGTGCGCCGCGTGTCACGATTGCCCTCGATAATCGACCCGCGGCGTTTTCGCATAATGGTCGTCGAACGTATCGGCGCGCGAGCTGTCTGTCGGGGAGACCGGCAGGCACGCGATGCAAGGTCACAGTAAAGAATTCAACGTCATCCTTTGAGGAAACCATGAGTGCTATCGTAGACATCATCGGTCGAGAGATTCTCGATTCGCGAGGCAACCCCACCGTCGAATGCGACGTGCTGCTCGAGTCAGGCACGATGGGGCGCGCGGCCGTGCCGTCGGGCGCGTCGACCGGCTCGCGCGAAGCGATCGAACTGCGCGACGGCGAAGCCGGCCGCTACGGCGGCAAGGGTGTGCTGAAGGCCGTCGAGCACATCAACACGGAAATCTCCGAAGCGATCATGGGTCTCGACGCTTCCGAGCAGGCGTTCCTCGACAAGACGCTGCTCGAGCTCGACGGCACCGACAACAAGTCGCGCCTCGGCGCGAACGCGATGCTGGCCGTGTCGATGGCCGTCGCGAAGGCCGCGGCCGAGGAGGCCGGTCTGCCGCTGTACCGCTACTTCGGCGGCTCGGGCGCCATGCAACTGCCGGTGCCGATGATGAACATCGTCAACGGCGGCGCGCATGCGAACAACAGCCTGGACATCCAGGAATTCATGATCGTGCCGGTCAGCCAGCCGAGCTTCCGCGAAGCACTGCGCTGCGGCGCCGAAGTGTTCCACGCGCTGAAGAAAATCCTGTCGGATCGCGGCATGAGCACGGCGGTCGGCGACGAAGGCGGCTTCGCACCGAACTTCGGCAGCAACGAGGAATGCCTGTCCACTATTTTGCAAGCCATCGAGAAAGCAGGCTACCGCGCCGGTGAAGACGTGCTGCTCGCGCTCGACTGCGCGGCCAGCGAGTTCTACCACGACGGCAAGTACCAGCTCGCGGGCGAAGGCCTGCAGCTGTCGTCGACGGAATTCGCGGACTACCTCGCGAACCTCGCCGACAAGTTCCCGATCGTGTCGATCGAAGACGGCATGCACGAGGGCGACTGGGAAGGCTGGAAGACGCTGACCGACAAGCTCGGCAACAAGGTCCAGCTGGTCGGCGACGACCTGTTCGTGACGAACACGCGCATCCTGAAGGAAGGCATCGAGAAGGGCATCGCGAACTCGATCCTGATCAAGATCAACCAGATCGGCACGCTGACGGAAACCTTCGCGGCGATCGAAATGGCCAAGCGCGCGGGCTACACGGCGGTGATTTCGCACCGTTCGGGCGAGACTGAAGACTCGACGATCGCGGACATCGCCGTCGGTCTGAACGCCGGCCAGATCAAGACAGGTTCGCTGTCGCGTTCCGACCGCATCTCGAAGTACAACCAGTTGCTGCGTATCGAGGAAGATCTCGGCGATATCGCGAGCTACCCGGGCAAGTCGGCCTTCTACAATCTGCGCTAAGCGGTCTTCGCCAGATTGTTCACGCCGATCGATGAGCCGGTTATCCTTCGTTTCTGATTGACCTCGCCGCCCTGCGTATAGCGCAGGGCGGCGCGTATTTATTGTGCTTACTTCATGCGGCTTGTCACTGCTGTCCTGATCGTTCTGCTGGCGTTGATCCAGTACCCGCTCTGGTGGGGGCACGGCGGCTGGCTGCGCGTGCATGAGTTGCAGGGACAACTCGCGCAGCAACTGCAGAAGAATGCCGACGCGAAGCTGCGCAACGAGCGCATCCAGGGCGAAGTGCAGGACCTGCAGAATGGCACGGCCGCGGTCGAAGAGCGGGCGCGCTACGAAATGGGCATGGTCAAGGACGGCGAAGTGTTCGTGCAGTTCGTGTCGCCGAACCAGCCGTTGCCGTTGGCGAATACGCCGTCGGCGAACACCTCGACGCGCGGTGAGGTGTCGGCCGCGCCGCTGCATGTGGTGCCGAATCCGGAGTCGCGCGCGAAGCCGGATCGCAAGCATGGCGGGAAGGCAGCGGCTGCGAAGGAGAAGAAGCCGGTGCACTGAGGTTCGATATTTCGCATCGGCCTCGCAGGAAGGCGCAAAAAAAGCGCGGTTCATCTTGAACCGCGCTTTTTTGTTTTTATGCTGCCGTGTTCGCCCTACCAGCCCCAATACGGCCCGAACCCGACGCCGATCCCGGTTCCCCAGCCACGTCCCCAGCCGCCGCTCGAGAAGCCCGCGGAAAACCTCACGGGCGGCGAACGCGAGTAATAGCGCGACCAGGCTTGCGCGGCGGCGTCCGCGGCCATCGTCTGATTCTGTTCGAACATGACCTGTTGCTCGATCGCGTCATAGCGCGCGCGTTCCTCTGGTGTCAGCGTCTGCGTATGACTGATGGCTTCGGCCTGATCGGGCGGCAGACGGCTCAGAATCGGCGCTGGGCCACGCGGATCGATCGAGCAGCCGGCCAGCACCGCGCTGCCGGTGAGGACGGCAAGGATCAACGAAAGCGTGTGCTTCATGGTCGAATCTCCATCGGTCCGAGGCTCGAGCAAGCGTCTTCCAACGCGCGGCGCCGCATCCTTCCAAAGTATCAACGCCGCGCTCAAAAGCAACGCGCCGCCCGAGCCGTGACGAGGCATGGGGCGGCGCGGTCAGGACTTGCGTTGAAGAGCGCGATCAGTTCACGGGCACGTACTCCGCTTCGGCGAAAGCGCGGTCTAGTGCCGCTGCGTGGCCGCCGGCGTCACACCCTGTGAGAGTCCACCGGCCACGAAAAGTTGCGCGACGTCGACCGGGTCGAACTCGTAGCGCTGATTACAAAACTCGCAGTGAATCTCGACGTGGCCGCGTTCCTCGATCACGCTGTCGACTTCATCGCGGCCAAGCATCTTCAGCATCGCGCCGACTTTTTCGCGCGAGCACGTGCATTCGAAGCGCGCGGTAACCGGCTCGAAATGCTGGACGTTTTCCTGCCAGAACAGGCGTCGGAACACCGTCTCAGGTTCTTCCTTCAGCAGTTCGTCGTGCGACAGCGTGCCGCCGAGCGTGCACACGCGTTCCCACGTATCCGCGTCGAGCTCGCCCGGATGCGGGACGATGCCGCCGTCGCCCGGCAGTTTCTGCAGCAGCATGCCGACCGCGCGCTCGGTGTTCGCCGCGAGCCACATGCGCGTGTCGAGCTGCTCGGAGTGATGCATATAGTGCTCGAGCACCTCGGCGATCGACTTCAGCGCTCCGTCCACGCCCGACAGCGGCACGATACTCTGGTACGGCTGCTGGCCGGGCTGCTTGGCGGCCGGGTCGAGCGTGATCACGCAGCGGCCGTAGCCGCTCGCGTTCACCAGATCGATGAGCGAGGTCGTGTCGTCGATCGTATGGGCGGCTTCGCCGGACAGCTTCGCGGTGGCGCGCATCGTCAGGTTCGAGCTGCACTGCACGACCAGCATCTTGACCGGGCCATCGCCGAAAATCTGCATGACGAGCGTGCCGTCGAACTTCAGGTTCGCCGACAGCAGCGCGCACGCGGCCATCATTTCGCCCAGAATCGTTCGCACGGGCGCCGGATAATCGCGGCGCGTCAGCACGTCCTGCCAGGTATTGCGCAGGGAAACGATCTCGCCGCGCACCGGCGCCGCGCTGAACATGAATTTTTGCAACTGGTCGCTCACAACTTTTCCTCGCTGGAATGACGCGGCATGACGCCGCGCCTTTGCGCACCGCGCGCCGGCCGTCTAGCCGATGCGTACGAGCTGCGCCTTGAAATACTCGCGGCGCCCGGCATAGCTTGCCGCGCCGCGCTGCATGTTGGCGATATCCGCTTCCGTCAGTTCGCGCACCGCCTTCGCGGGCGCGCCGAGGATCAGCGTATTGTCGGGAAACACCTTGCCCTCGGTGACGATGGCGCCCGCTCCGACCAGACAGTTGCGGCCGATCACCGCGCCATTCAAGACCACCGCCTGAATTCCGATCAACGCGCCTTCCTTGATCGTGCAGCCGTGCAGCATCGCCTGATGGCCGATCGTCACGTTCGACTCGACCGTCAGCGGATAGCCGGGGTCGGTGTGCAGCACCGCGCTTTCCTGCACGTTGCTGCCGGCGCCGATCGTGATCGGCTCGTTGTCGCCGCGCAGTGTCGCGCCGAACCACACGCTCGCGTTCTCCTCGAGCGTTACGTTGCCAATGATGTTCGCCGAATCCGCGACGAACACGCTTTCATGAATGATCGGGGCGGCTTCGGCCAGCTTGTAAATCGTCACAATGTCTCCTTGTTGGTCAGAGCCGGGCCTTCGGTGACTCCGATCCTGTGCACGATGATGGTCTGATCGGTTGCCACGCAACGGCGGGGCGGCGCGCAGCCGGCGCGGTGCGAGGTTGGCGGTCTTGCGTCGCCGACTGATGGGCGTGCCCGAAAGCGCGCCGGTTGGTCGAATCGGGTATTGTAAACGGTTGTGTGCATGAGCCGCTTGGCCGCTCGCGCGCGGCTCAGCCGCCGTCTGTCCGCCGTCTTTACCGCTTCCAACGCCGATCCGTTTGTCATGACGTCCGCCGCTTCGCCCGTTTCTGTCGCTTCTCCCGCATCGAATTCTCACGACGAGCCGCCGTGCGCGCGCCGCGCCGCGCTCGCCGCGTTGCGCGAGCGGGATCCGGCCGCGAAGGCCGCGGCTGCCCGCGAGCTGTACGCTGCGGTACTCGACGGTCGCGCGCTCTGTGACTCCGGCCTCGATCTCGCCGAGCCCGCTGGCCTGCCGGGCCGCCCCGAACGGCCCGAACTGGTCGAACCGCGCCAACTCGGTCGACGCAGCATGCAGTCGCCGCAGGGCCGCGCGGTGCTGCTCCACGCGCTCGCGCACATCGAGTTCAATGCGATCAATCTGGCGCTCGACGCCGTCTGGCGTTTCCCCGGCATGCCCGCCGGGTTCTATACCGACTGGCTCAAAGTCGCCGCCGAAGAGGCGTATCACTACTCGCTGCTCGCCGCGCGTCTTGCCGAATATGGCCACGCGTACGGCGACTTCCCGGCGCACGGCGGCCTATGGGACATGTGCGAGCGCACCCGTGGCGACGTGCTCGCGCGCATGGCGCTCGTGCCGCGTACGCTCGAAGCGCGCGGCCTCGACGCGTCGCCGCCGATCCGCGCGCGTTTGCAGCAGGCCGGCGATCACGCGTCGGCGGCGATTCTCGACGTGATCCTGCGCGATGAAATCGGCCATGTGCTGATCGGCAACCGCTGGTTTCGTCACCTGTGCGACGCGGACGGCCTCGATCCGCACCACACCTATCTGCGTCTCGCCGACCAGTATCACGCGCCGAAACTGCGTGGCCCGTTCAATTTCGAAGCGCGCCGCGACGCTGGTTTCGACGATGCCGAACTCGCCGCGCTCGCGAGTCAGGATGCGCAGCAAGCCATGCAGGCAACGGACGACCGAGCATCGCGTCAATAAACCGTTACCACTTCTTGCGCCGCTGTTCCTATAATCGAACGACCATTCTTTTTTTACGGGTGCGCCGTTCATGAATACATCCCGCTCCGAGTTCGTTGCCGCGCGCGGCGTCCGGCTGCACGTGCGGCGCTGGGGCCATCCCGATGCGCGGATACTGTTCATGCTGCACGGCTGGATGGACGTCGGCGCGTCGTTCCAGTTCGTCGTCGATGCGCTCGGCGGCGACTGGCAGGTGATCGCGCCCGACATGCGCGGCTTCGGTCTGTCCGACTGGCCGGTCGCCGAGCGCGGCGGCGGCAGCTACCGGGTGCAGGACTATCTCGGCGATCTCGATGCGCTGATCGACCACTACGCGCCCGACGGCCAGGTGAACCTCGTCGGTCACAGCATGGGCGCGAACGTCGTGTGCCTGTATGCGGGCGTGCGGCCGCAGCGGGTACGGCGCGTGGTCGATCTGGAAGGCTTCGGGCTCGCGCCATCGCATTCGGCGCAGGCGCCGAAGCGCCTGCTCAATTGGCTCGACGACTTGCGCGATCCACCGCAGCTCAAGCGCTACGCGTCGCTCGACGAGGTCGCCGCGCGCCTGATCAAAACCAATCCGCGCCTCGATCCGCGGCGTGCGCAGTTTCTCGCGCAGCACTGGTCGAAGCCGGATGGCGAAGGGCGCTTCATGCTGCTCGCCGATCCGGCGCACAAGGTCCGCGGCCCGACGCTGTATCGCCTCGACGAGGTGATGGCGGTGTGGCGTAAGGTCAGCGCGAAGGTGCTGCACGTCGAGGCCGCCGGCTCGCCGACGCTCGCGCAGATCGCCGGCGACATTCCGCTCGACGAATTCAAGGCGCGTTTCCAGGCGTTTCCCGATTGGCGCGAGAAGATCATCAACGGCGCGGGGCACATGGTGCATCACGACCAGCCGGAGCAGATCGCCGCGTTGATCGAGGGGTTCTGCGCCTGACACCGCGCCTGAAGCGCCGTTTGAAACGGCGCTCGTGGGTCGCCCGGAGGTCGCGGGATCGGCGCTGACTGGTCTTGACCTCGCGGCACGCCGGCAACCGGCACTGGCGTCGCGAGATACCCCTGCGGCCCCTTACTGCATTGCAGTAAAATGCCCCCAGAACCCTTCCAGGACCACGATGAACGCCGATCTTCACTGCCACTCCACCGTTTCCGACGGCCAGTTCGCGCCGGCCGACGTCGCGCGCCGCGCGCACGCTAACGGCGTGACGCTGTGGGCGCTCACCGATCACGACGAAGTGGGCGGCCAGCACGAGGCGCGCACCGCGGCCGAGGCTCTCGGCATGGATTACCTGAGCGGCGTCGAGATTTCGGTCACGTGGGCGGGGCGCACCGTGCACATCGTCGGACTCGGTATCGATCCGGGCAGCCAGATCCTGATCGACGGTCTCGCCCGCACGCGCGACGGCCGCGCCGCGCGCGCCGAAGCAATCGGCGAGCAACTGGCCACGCTCGGCATTCCGGACGCGTACGAGGGCGCGCTGCATTACGTATCGAATCCCGACATGATGTCGCGCACGCATTTCGCGCGCTTCCTGGTCGAGCACGGCCACTGCGCAAACACCCAGGAAGTGTTCGACCGCTATCTCGGCGACGGCAAGCCGGCTTACGTCGCGCACCGCTGGGCCAGGCTCGCCGACGCACTCGGCTGGATCCAGGCCGCGGGCGGCGTCGCGATCGTCGCGCATCCCGGTCGCTACGCATATTCGCAACTCGAATTCGATGCGTTCTTTGGCGAATTCATCGACCTCGGCGGCGAGGCGATCGAGGTCGTGACTGGCAGCCACACGCCCGACCAGTACCGCGAATATGCGGACGTCGCGCGTCGCTATGGCTTCGAGGCCTCGCGCGGTTCCGACTTCCATGCGCCTGGCGAAGGCCGCATCGAACTCGGTGCACTGCCGCCGCTACCCGCCGATCTGAAGCCCGTTTGGGAACGCTGGCTGTGACCGCGCGCCGTGCCGGAGCGGCACGGCGCGCGCGCGGGCCGGCTGGATGCGGCACGCGCTCTGCTCGCCGCAGCCCATCCGCCGCAGTTCGTCTGCCGCCATCGTGAGTCTCCATGTCCCAATACTTTCGGCTTCACCCCGACAATCCGCAACCGCGTCTCGTCAAGCAGGCCGTGCAGATCATCAACGGCGGCGGCGTGGTCGCCTTGCCGACCGATTCGACCTACGCGCTCGCCTGCCGTCTCGACGACAAGGATGCGGTCGAACGCCTGCGGCGCATCCGCGGACTCGACGAAAAGCAACTACTGTCGCTGCTCGTGCGCGATCTGTCGGAGCTCGCCAATTTTGCTATGGTGGACAACTGGCAGTACAGGCTGCTTAAGTCGGTGACCCCGGGTCCGTACGTGTTCGTGCTGCAGGCCACCAAGGAAGTGCCGCGGCGCGTGTCGCATCCGTCGCGCAAGACGATCGGCCTGCGCGTGCCGGATCACGCGATCACGCTCGCGATTCTCGAGGAGCTCGGCCAGCCGCTGCTCGGCTCGACACTGATCATGCCCGGCGAAACCGAGCCGCTGAACGACCCCGAGGAAATCCGCGCGCGGCTCGAAAAGCAGCTCGATCTGGTGATCGACGGCGGCGCGTGTGTGTGCGAGCCGTCCACAGTAATCGATCTGACCGGCTCGGAGCCGGTGCTGGTGCGGGCAGGGCGCGGCTCGCTCGCGCCGTTCGGTCTCGAGGAAACGGCGTGAGCGTCGTGAGCGAAAGCGGACAGACGCGCGCGAGCGCGTTGTTACAATAGCGAGTTATGGATTCTTCCCTGATACAAACCATTGCGGTGTACGCGCTGCCGGTGATCTTCGCGATTACGCTGCACGAGGCTGCGCATGGCTACGTCGCGCGCTGGCTCGGCGACAACACCGCGTACGTGCTCGGCCGCGTGTCGCTGAACCCGATGCGGCACATCGATCCGCTCGGCACGATCGCCATTCCGCTGCTGCTGTACTTCGCGACGAGCGGCGCGTTCGTGTTCGGCTATGCGAAGCCGGTGCCGGTCGCGTTCGGCAATCTGCGCAACCCGCGCTGGGGCAGCCTATGGGTCGCGGCGGCCGGGCCCGTGTGCAATTTCATCCAGGCGCTGTTCTGGGGCGTGTTCGGCGTTGCGCTCGCGGGGCTCAATGTCAACGAACCGTTTTTCACGCGCATGGCGGGCGCGGGCGTCGGCGTCAATCTCGTGCTCGGCGTGCTGAACCTGTTTCCACTGCCGCCGCTCGATGGCGGCCGCGTGGTGATGGCCCTGTTGCCGCCGAAGCAATCGATCGCGTTGTCGCGGCTCGAGCCGTACGGCTTTTTCATCGTGATGGCGCTGGTGATGACGGGTACGCTCACGCGTTTCTGGTTGAGGCCACTCGTGACGCTCGGGTATAGCGCGATCACCGCAATTCTGACTCCACTTGTTTCGCTTTTCTAAATAACCATGTTCCCAGACCGTATCTTCTCCGGCATGCGGCCCACCGGGTCGCTGCACCTCGGCCACTATCATGGCGTGCTGAAAAACTGGGTGCGGCTGCAGTCCGAATACCCGTGCTTCTTCTGCGTGGTCGACTGGCATGCACTGACGACGCACTACGAAACGCCCGAAGTGATCGAAAAGAACGTGTGGGACGTGCTGATCGACTGGCTCGCTTCCGGCATCGATCCGGCGCAGGCGACGCTGTTCATCCAGAGCAAGGTGCCCGAGCATGCCGAGCTGGCGCTGCTGCTCGGCATGAGCACGCCGCTCGGCTGGCTCGAACGCGTGCCGACCTACAAGGAGCAGATGGAAAAGCTGAAGGACAAGGACCTGTCCACCTACGGCTTCCTCGGCTATCCGGTGCTGATGGCGGCGGACATTCTGCTGTATCGCGGCTCGCTCGTGCCGGTCGGTGAAGACCAGGTGCCGCACGTCGAGATGACGCGCGAAATCGCCCGTCGTTTCAACTACTTGTACGGCCGTGAGCCGGGCTTCGAGGAGAAGGCGAACGAAGCCGCGAAGAAGCTCGGCGGCAAGCGCTCGAAGCTGTATCACGAGTTGCGCAACGCGTATCAGCAGGAAGGCGACGACGAAGCGCTCGAACGTGCGCGGGCGATGCTGCAGGAATCGCAAAGCCTGTCGATGAGCGATCGCGAGCGCCTGTTCGGCTATCTCGAAGGTTCGCGCAAGATCATCCTCGTCGAGCCGCAGGCGATGCTGACCGAGGCGTCGCGCATGCCGGGTCTCGACGGCCAGAAGATGTCGAAGTCGTACGGCAACACGATCGGCCTGCGCGAAGACGCGGAAACCATCACGAAGAAGGTCCGCACGATGCCGACCGACCCCGCGCGCGTGCGCCGCACCGATCCGGGCGATCCCGACAAGTGCCCGGTGTGGCAGTTGCATCAGGTCTATACCGACGAAGCGACCCACGAGTGGGTGCAGAAGGGCTGCCGCTCGGCAGGCATCGGTTGCCTCGATTGCAAGCAGCCGGTCATCGAAGGGATTCTGCGCGAGCAGCAGCCGATGCTCGAGCGCGCGCAGAAGTACATGGACGACCCGTCGCTGTTGCGCGCGATCGTCGCCGATGGCTGCGACAAGGCACGCCGGTTCGCGACCGAAACGATGCGCGACGTCCGTGAGGCGATGGGGCTGTCGTACAACTGATGCGCACCCGACGCACCGCGGTGCAGCGATGAGCACGCCCGTTACCAGTGGCTTGCATGGCCTCGGTGAACCGTCGCGCTGGGTGCGTCACTGGGCGCACCTGATCGCGCCGGGCGGCGCGGTGCTCGACGTCGCGTCGGGGGCCGGGCGGCATGCGCGCTTTTTTGCGTCGCTCGGCCATCCGGTCACCGCGATCGATCGCGACGCGGCTGCTCTCGACCTGCTGCGCGACGCGCCGCTCGTCACACCGCTCGTGGCTGATCTCGAAGGCGCGACGTGGCCACTACCGGCCGATGCGGCGTTCGCCGCCGTCGTGGTCACCAACTACCTGCACCGGCCGCTTTTTCCGCGGTTGCTGCGCGCGCTCGCGCCCGGCGGCGTACTGGTTTACGAGACCTTCGCGCAAGGAAACGAAAGCGTCGGCAAACCCTCCAATCCGGCGTTTTTGCTCGCGCCTGGCGAGCTGCTCGACACCGTGCGGGGCCACCTGCGGGTGATCGCATTTCAGGACGGATTTCTCGCCGAGCCGCGTCCGGCCTACGTTCAGCGCATCTGCGCGGTTCGGGAAACGGCCCGGGCGCATGATCCCGCACGGGCAACAGCGCCACCTTGTTACGAGTTGGCTGGCTAATCCGCTACAATCGCGGTTTACCTGATCATATTCATGGCGTTTCATGACTAACGGCAACCACAGCGGTCACCAGGACGGCGTTCAGATCCGCGGCAGCATTCCTGCCATCATCACTCCGATGCTCGAAGACGGCAGCCTCGATCTGCCGGCGTTTCGCAAACTGATCGACTGGCACGTCGAGGAAGGCACGAATGCGCTCGTCGTGGTCGGCACGAGCGGCGAGTCGGCCACGCTGTCGGTCGAAGAACACGTGCTGATGGTCAAGACCGCGGTTGAGCACACCGCTGGACGCATTCCTGTCATCGCGGGCGCGGGTGCCAATTCCACCGCTGAGGCGATCGAACTCACGCAACACGCGAAGGACGTCGGCGCGGATGCCACGCTGCAGGTCGTGCCGTACTACAACAAGCCGACCCAGGAAGGCATCTACCGCCATTTCGCGAAGATCGCCGAAACCGTCGATCTGCCAGTGATTCTGTACAACGTGCCGGGCCGCACCGTCGCCGACATGAGCAACGAGACCATCCTGCGCTGCGCACAGGTGCCGGGCATCGTCGGCGTGAAGGAGGCCACGGGCAACATCGACCGCGCCGCGCATCTGATCAAGTCGGCGCCGGCGCATTTCGGCATCTATAGCGGCGACGACCCCACCGCGATCGCGCTGATGCTGCTCGGCGGTCACGGCAATATTTCAGTCACCGCGAACGTCGCGCCGCGCGCAATGAGCGAACTGTGCAAGGCCGCGCTCGCCGCGGACGTGAAGACCGCGCGCGACATTCATCTGAAACTCCTGTCACTGCACAAGTACCTGTTTGCCGAAGCGAATCCGATTCCGGCGAAGTGGGCGCTGCAGCAACTGGGGCGTGTGCAGGGCGGCATCCGCCTGCCGCTCACGCCGCTCGACGCGCAATACCACGAAGTGGTGCGCGGCGCGCTGCGCGAAGCGGGCCTGCTCGGCTGAACGGGCCGACCGTCCCGCCGCCCACGCAAGACCGCCACCGGCATTTCATTAACCGACGTCGCTTCAGCCCACGTTCCCGGCAGATCGAACGAGGCATCGCGTTCCAGCATCACGAAGGACCTCATGAAACGTTCCGCACTTTCCCTCCACGCAACCCGCATGGCGGCGCTGGCGCTTGCCCTGTCGACGCTCGCCGGCTGTGACACGCTGAACGACTGGTTCGCTTCCGACCGCGTCAACTACAAGGCGACCTCGAGCGCGCCGCCGCTCGCCGTGCCGAGCGATCTGAGCACGTCGCCGAACGACCAGCGCTATGTGGCACCGCCGGCCAATCTGGCGCTTGGTGGCACGCCGACGCGCGCTGTCACGGCGGCCGGCAACGCGACCGAAGGTCAGCCGAACGCGCAGGATCCGCTCGGCATGCATATCGAGCGCGACGGCGACCGTCGCTGGCTGGTGGTAGACGGCCGTTCCCCGGAACAGCTCTGGCCGCAGCTGCAGGAGTTCTGGCAGGAAAACGGCTTCGTGCTGAAGACCGATGCGCCAGCCACCGGCATCATGACGACCGACTGGGCGGAAAACCGCGCGAACATTCCGGACGACTGGTTCCGCCGCACGATCGGCAAAGTCATCGACTTCGCCTATTCGTCGGGCACCCGCGACAGTTTCCGCACGCTGGTATCGCGCGGTCCGGACAGCGCGACCGATATCTCGATCACGCACAGCGCGATGGAAGAGGTGATGACCGGGCAGGACAAGACGTCTTCGCGCTGGGAAGAGCGTCCGCGTGATCCGGCGCTCGAGGCGCTGTTTCTCGCCAAGCTGATGCAGAAGTTCGGCCTGACTGAAGCACAATCGAAGCAGCTGCTGACTGACGCGCGCACCGCCGCCGCGCCGACCACGATCGAGCAGAACGCGGGTGCGTCGACGCTCGATCTGCAGGAGTCGTTCGACCGTGCCTGGCTGCGTGTGGGCCTCGCGCTCGATCGCACCAACTTTACGGTCGACAACCGCGATCGCGAGAAGGGCATCTACTACGTGCGCTACGCGGATTCGATGCAGGAACTGAAGAAGGAAGGCCTGTTCGGCAAACTGTTCTACAGCGGCAATTCGACGCGCAAGCCGGGCCAGGAATTCCTCGTCAACGTGCGCGCGAAGGGCGACGCGGTGACGCAGGTCGCGGTCGTCGACGCGAATGGGCAGATCGACACGTCGTCGGACGCGCAGCGCATCGTGTCGCTGCTGCACGCGCAACTGAACTAAGGCGGGTCGTGCGCTTCGCAAGTCTCGGCAGCGGCAGTGAAGGCAATGCGCTGCTGGTGGAGGCGCGCAGCGGTGCGGTCACCACGCGTGTGCTGCTCGATTGCGGTTTTTCCGCGCGCGAAGTCGAGCGGCGTCTGACGCGGCTCGGCGCGAGTGCCGAGCACCTCGACGCGATCCTGATTACGCATGAACATAGCGATCACATCGGCAGCGCATTGACGCTGGCGCGCAAGTGGTCGATTCCGCTGTACATGAGCTGGGGCACCGCGCGCGCGGTGGGCGCCGACGAAGCCGATGTTGACCTGCAGGTGCTGTGGGGCGACGAGGCGGTATCGATCGGAGAGCTCAGCGTTCTCCCTTATACCGTTCCGCACGACGCCCGCGAACCGCTCCAATACGTGTTCTCGAACGGCGCGAGCCGGCTTGGCGTGCTCACCGACGTGGGCACGTCCACGCCGCATATCAGCGCGGTGCTGAGTGGCTGCGACGCGCTCGTGCTCGAATGCAATCATGACGTGCAGATGCTCGCGGGCAGTCGTTATCCGCCGTCGCTGAAGGCGCGTATCGGCGGCAATCACGGGCATCTGAACAATCACGCGGCAGCTGAAATCCTGGCGTCGCTCGACCGCTCGCGCTTGCGGCATCTGGTCGCAGCGCATCTGAGCCAGCAGAACAATCTGCCGGAACTTGCGCAGGCGGCGCTGGCGGGCGTGCTTGACGCGGCTCCCACGGAGGTGGTGGTTGCGTCGCAGAGCGAAGGTTTCGCGTGGTTGACGGTGTGACTGTGGCGCCCGGTTGGCGTCCAGTCGCGCTGCACGCCATGCGCCGGGTGGTCAGGTAATGAAAAAGCCCATAACGAGCAATCGTTATGGGCTTCTAATTTGAGCGTCGAGTGCGGCGTGGGGCGCGCCGCACGACCGGGCAAACTTAATTGCGGTTGCCGCCAAAAATGCCGAGCAGCGCAAGCAGATTGACGAACACGTTGTACAGATCCAGGTAGATCGCCAGCGTCGCCGTGATGTAATTCGTCTCGCCGCCGTTCACGACGCGCTGCACGTCGAACATGATGTAGGCGGAAAAGATCACGATTGCCATGACTGAAACCGTCAGCATCAGCGCCGGCAGTTGCAGGAACACGTTCGCGACCGAAGCCAGCAGGATCACGATCACGCCCATGAAGAGCCACTTGCCGAGGCCCGAGAAGTCGCGTTTGCTGACCGTGGCGATGGTCGCCATGGCCGCGAAGATCACACCGGTGCCACCAAAAGCGAGCATGATCAGCGACGGGCCGTTCGAGAAGCCGAGCACGAACGCGAGAATGCGCGACAGCATCAGCCCCATGAAGAACGTGAAGCCGAGCAGTACGAAGACGCCGACGGCGCTGTCCTTGGTGCGCTGGATCGCGAACATGAAACCGAAGGCGATCGCGAAGAATGCCAGCATGCTCATGGCGGGGCTGGTGGCGGCGAACAGTGAGAAGCCGGTGGCAAGACCCACCCACGCGCCGAGCACGGTCGGAATCATGGACAGCGCGAGCAGCCAGTAGGTATTCCGTAGCACGCGGTTGCGTGTTTCGACCGTGCTGACCGCGCCGTTGCGGCCAAACATATACGGATGTTCGTTCATGATCTCTCCTTACCTCGGAAGCGTGTTTCGTGATGGTGATACGGCAATTTGCGAAGCGCCGGCGGGCGCACCGTTCATCCGTAAGATTAGCGCGGCAGCACGGAGTTTCAATACCTCCAGTCACCCACATGGCCTACGCTACCAGTATTTCGCGCCCTTTGCTTTGATCCTTTCAGTGTTGTAAGGGTTCAATCGCAATGATGCACGGGAACATGCTACAATAGCGGATTCATTTGAATCTGTAACTTCTTAATTTTTTGGAGTTTTTATGGCGATCGAGCGCACCCTGTCGATTATCAAGCCGGACGCAGTGGCCAAGAACGTGATCGGCCAGATCTATACCCGTTTTGAAAGCGCTGGTCTGAAGATCGTGGCATCGCGCATGGTTCATCTGTCGCGTGCTGACGCCGAGAAGTTCTACGCCGTGCACGCAGCACGACCGTTCTTCAAGGACCTCGTCGAATTCATGATCTCGGGTCCGGTGGTCGTGCAGGCGCTGGAAGGCGAAAACGCGATCCTGAAACACCGTGATTTGATGGGGGCGACTGACCCGAAAAAGGCAGAAAAGGGCACGATCCGTGCCGACTTCGCGGACAGCATCGACGCCAACGCGGTGCACGGCTCGGACGCAGCGGAAACGGCCGCGATTGAAATCGCATTCTTCTTCCCCCAAGTCAACGTCTACTCGCGTTGAGCGCCTCGCGCTGAGGTCAGGCACTGGCCTCGGTCGTAAGCCGTGTCCGCCTGGCGCGTTTCGTGCAGCCGAATTGTTTTATCGCATGAATCGCGCGCGTTGCACGGCAAAGTAGTAAGGTAAAAGCAGCAGGAATGGGCGCGAACGGGCACGGCGTTCATGCAGCTTGTTGCATGAACGTAGTCTCGCAATGAAATGGCAGGATTCGATATGACGAGCAGTCCCTCCGTCAACCTTCTCGACCTCGACGCCCAAGGGCTCGTCGCCTATTGCGACAGCCTGGGCGAGAAACCGTTTCGCGCCAAGCAATTGCAGCGCTGGATTCATCAATACAACGCTGCCGACTTCGACGGCATGACCGATCTCGCGAAGTCCTTGCGCGAAAAGCTCAAAGGGCGCGCCGCGATCACGATGCCGGACGTCGTCAGCGACCACGTTTCGTCGGACGGCACACGCAAGTGGCTGATCGACGTCGGAAACGGCAACGCCGTTGAAACCGTCTACATCCCCGAAGAAACGCGCGGCACGCTGTGTGTGTCGTCACAGGCTGGGTGTGCGGTCAACTGCCGGTTCTGCTCGACCGGCAAGCAGGGGTTCTCCCGCAATCTCACCACCGGCGAAATCATCGGCCAGTTGCGCATGGCTGAGTTTGCGCTGCGCGCGTCGCGCGGTGATGCCGGCGGCCGCGCGATGGGGGGCGACGGCAAGGGCGAGCGCGTCGTCACGAACGTCGTGATGATGGGGATGGGCGAGCCGCTGCTCAATTACGACGCGGTCGTGCCGGCCATGCGCCTGATGCTCGACGACAATGCGTACGGCCTGTCGCGCCGGCGCGTCACGTTGTCCACTTCGGGCGTCGTACCGATGATGGACCGGCTCGGCGCGGATCTGCCCGTGGCGCTCGCGGTGTCGCTGCATGCCTCGAACGACGCGCTGCGCGACGTGCTGGTGCCGCTCAACAAAAAGTACCCGCTGCGCGAGCTGATGGCGGCGTGCGAGCGCTATCTGAAAGTCGCGCCGCGAGATTTCATTACGTTCGAATACTGCATGCTCGATGGCGTGAACGACAGCGAGGCGCACGCGCGCGAGTTGCTCGCCGTCACGCGTAACGTGCCGTGCAAGTTCAATCTGATTCCGTTCAATCCGTTCCCCGAATCGGGCCTTATCCGTTCGAAGCCGGAACAGATCAAGCGGTTTGCGCAGGTGTTGATGGACGCTGGCGTGGTCACCACTGTGCGCAAGACCCGCGGCGACGATATCGATGCTGCCTGCGGTCAGCTGGCCGGCGCGGTGAAAGACCGCACGCGTCTTGCTGAGCGCACCGGGAAGGCGGCGAAGGTGATCGAGGTTCGCGCCGTGTAATCGCGAGGGGCGGCAGGGCGTCGGCGTTCGGCGGAAAGCACCGCGAGCGCAAAAATGCTCCCATGCCACCGGCGATTAAAAGAAAGTTTGCAGAATCGATCGGGAGCGGTACACAAAGCCGCACATTTTGTTATAAACGGTCTGCGATTTGGACGTGACGCTCGAGCCCGTCCGGTCGCACGATTAAAAGAATCGACGCGAAAGGATTTGGGATGAGTGAGCCGCAGCACCCGCAGCCGCACGAGACAGACACGAGCGATGGCCATCCGGCACCCGTTGCAAGGGCGGTGGTCCAGCCTGTCGTGCAGCCGGCCCTTGATTCGTTGGCAGCGGTTGGCGCGCGCTTGACCCAGTTGCGCGAGTCGAAAGGCTGGACTATCGAGGACGTGTCGGCGCGGCTGAAGGTGTCGGTCGTCAAGCTGAGCGCGCTCGAGGCGGGCGACGTCAGCCATCTGCCGGACACGACGTTCGCACTCGGCGTCGTGCGCAGCTACGCGAAAATGCTGGGCGCCGATCCGGCGCCTTTTACGGCGGCGCTGCGTCGCGAGAAGGGCGTGCCGGCGCCGAATCTGTCGATGCCGGCGTCATCGGGCAAGGATCTGCCGCGCGGCAAGGTTTCGCTGTCGCTCGGCGACAGCGGGCATAAGAGCCGTTCGTGGCTGTGGGGCATTGCGGCGATCGTCGTCGCGGTCATCGCACTCGGGATGTGGCGCACTAACGGCGGTGATTCGTCCGCGTGGCTCGCGCGCCTGAAGGCAAGCGCGAATAGTTCGACTATCAGCGACACGGCGGCTTCGGGCGCGGTCGCTCAGGGTCCGGCGACGGCGGCGGAAGGGGCATCGGCGCCGGACGCGGCGGCCACGGCTGACAACGCGGCGAGCGCGGATAATGCGGTGTCTGCGTCGGCAACGCCGATGCCGGCTCCGCTTGCCACTGGCACCGCGCCGGGCTCGGCCCCGGCAGCGAATACAGCGGCAACGCCGGCACCGAAGGCCGGCTCGCAGGCTCAGGCACAGGCCGCCATGGAGAGCGCAAATGCACCGGCGGTCGTGGCGAACGCGTCGGCACCGGCGGTCACGCCAGCGCTCGGCGAGGCGGTCGTCGCGCTGCGCGTGACGCAGGACAGCTGGTTCAGCGTGCGAGACAAGAACGGCAAGGAACTGTTCTCCGGCCTCGTGCATGCCGGCGATCCGAAGCAAGTGACGGGTGTCGGTCCGTTCAAGGTCACGGTCGGCAACAAGGCGGGTCTCGAGTCGGTGACGCTCGACGGCCAGCCGGTCGATCCGTCGAAATATGCGACAGCCAAGGGCAACGTGGCGCGCTTTGCGCTGCCTTGACAGATACGGTATGCGCCGCGGTCAACCGGTCCGCGGCGCTTTTTCAATTCAGGCGCTGCGTTTTTGCATAGCGCGTGCGGCGTAAATGGGTTTTTCGATGCAAACCGAAGCTCAATCCCAATCCTGTAGCAAGATCGTTTCAGACGAGCCGGTGTTCGGCGGCCCCGCGATGCGGCGCAAGTCGCATGCGGTCAACGTCCGCTGGGGCGGTCAGCTCGTGACCGTCGGCGGCGATGCGCCGGTGCGCGTGCAGTCGATGACCAACACCGACACCGCCGACGCGATCGGCACCGCTATCCAGATCAAGGAACTGGCGCAAGCCGGGTCCGAACTGGTGCGTATCACCGTGAATACGCCGGAAGCGGCGGCGGCCGTGCCGGCGATCCGCGAGCAACTCGACCGCATGGGCGTGATGGTGCCGCTCGTCGGCGACTTCCATTACAACGGCCACCTGCTGCTGCGCGACTATCCGGGCTGCGCGGAATCGCTGTCGAAGTACCGGATCAATCCGGGCAACGTCGGGCACGGCGCGAAGCGCGACACGCAGTTCGCGCAGATGATCGAGACGGCGGTCAAATACGACAAGCCGGTGCGCATCGGCGTGAACTGGGGCAGCCTCGACCAGGACCTGCTCGCGAAGATGATGGACGAAAACGGCTCGCGCGCCACTCCGTGGGAAGCGCAAAGCGTGATGTACGAAGCGCTGATCCAGTCGGCGATCGGCTCGGCGGAACGTGCGGTCGAACTCGGCCTCGGGCGCGACCAGATCATCCTGTCGTGCAAGGTCAGCGGCGTGCAGGATCTGATTGCCGTGTACCGCGAACTCGCGCGCCGTTGCGATTTCGCGCTGCATCTTGGCCTGACCGAAGCGGGCATGGGCTCGAAGGGCATCGTCGCGTCAACCGCGGCGCTGTCGGTTCTGCTGCAGCAGGGCATCGGCGATACGATCCGTATTTCGCTGACGCCGGAACCGGGCGCGTCGCGCACAGGCGAAGTGATCGTCGGTCAGGAGATTTTGCAGACCATGGGCCTCCGGTCGTTCACGCCGATGGTGATCGCGTGCCCCGGCTGCGGCCGCACCACGAGCACGCTGTTCCAGGAACTCGCGTCGCAGATCCAGACCTACCTGCGTCAGCAGATGCCGGTGTGGCGCGACCAGTATCCCGGCGTCGAGCAGATGCACGTCGCGGTGATGGGCTGCATCGTCAATGGTCCGGGCGAATCGAAGCAGGCGAATATCGGCATCAGCCTGCCGGGCTCGGGCGAGAATCCGGCCGCGCCGGTGTTCATCGACGGCGAAAAGGTGAAGACGCTGCGCGGCGAGAATATCGCGCAAGAATTCCAGCAAATCGTGAGCGACTACGTCGAGCGCCGCTATGGCCGCGCCGACGCGCTCAACTAAAAACCGGCTATCGAAACACAGATGACTGAACAGAAGAAAAAGCTCGAGAAGCTGTCTGGCGTGAAGGGCATGAACGACATCCTTCCGCAGGAAGCCGGGCTCTGGGAATTTTTCGAAACCACCGTCAAGTCGATGCTGCGTTCGTACGGATACCAGAATATCCGCACGCCGATCGTCGAGCATACGCAGCTGTTCACACGCGGTATCGGCGAAGTGACCGACATCGTCGAAAAAGAGATGTACAGCTTCACCGACGCACTGAACGGCGAAAACCTGACGATGCGCCCGGAAAACACCGCGGCCGTGGTGCGCGCGTCGATCGAACACAACATGCTGTACGATGGCCCGAAGCGTCTGTGGTATATCGGTCCGATGTTCCGTCACGAGCGTCCGCAGCGCGGCCGTTATCGCCAGTTCCACCAGGTCGGTGTCGAGGCGCTCGGTTTCGCGGGTCCGGATGCGGACGCGGAAATCATCATGATGTGCCAGCGTCTGTGGGACGACCTCGGCCTGACTGGCATCAAGCTCGAAATCAACTCGTTGGGCCTCGCTGAAGAGCGCGCCGCGCATCGTGTCGAACTGATCGCGTATCTCGAAAAGCACATGGACGTGCTCGACGAAGACGCGAAGCGCCGTCTCTATACGAACCCGCTGCGCGTGCTCGATACGAAGAATCCTGCGCTGCAGGAAGTTGCGCGGAACGCGCCGAAGCTGATCGATTTTCTTGGGGAAGAATCGCGCGCGCACTTCGAAGCTCTGCAGCGTCTGCTGAAGGCGAACAACCTTCCGTTCACGATCAATCCGCGTCTCGTGCGCGGTCTCGATTACTACAATCTGACCGTGTTCGAGTGGGTGACCGACAAACTCGGCGCGCAAGGCACGGTCGCGGCGGGCGGCCGCTACGATCCGCTGATCGAACAGCTCGGCGGCAAGCCGACGGCTGCGTGCGGCTGGGCAATGGGCGTCGAGCGGATTCTCGAGCTGCTGAAGGAGGAACAGCTCGTGCCGGAAGACGAAGGTTGCGACGTGTACGTGGTCCATCAGGGCGACACCGCGCGCGAGCAGGCGTTCATCATCGCCGAGCGTCTGCGCGATACCGGTCTCGACGTGATCCTGCATTGCAGCGCGGACGGTCAGTCGGCAAGCTTCAAGTCGCAGATGAAGCGCGCCGACGCGAGCGGCGCCGCGTTCGCGGTCGTGCTCGGCGAAGATGAGATCGCCAACGGCACGGTCGGCGTGAAACCGCTGCGCGATACGCAAGCCCACGGCGGTAAGAACGAGCAACAGAACGTGCCCGCCGAAGACTTGACCGAATATCTAATCAATGCGATGGTTGCATCCGCCGAAGACGGCGACGACTGATCGCGATGTCGTTGGGCCGGCTGGCTCGACACGCACACGTAGCAAGAATGAGGAAATCGCCGGGCAATGAGTTACCACGACGAACAAGAATCGATTGAAAGTCTGAAGGCATGGTGGACGCAGTGGGGCAATGCGACCACGTGGATCGTGCTGGTGGTGTTGCTGGCAGGCGCGAGCTGGAACGGTTGGAATTTCTGGCAGCGTCGTCAGGCCGCGGAAGCCGCGGTGCTGTATGACCAGGTTCAGCAAGCCGCGGCATCGGGCGATAAGGCGCAGATTGCGCGCGTCGCCGCCGACATGGAAGACAAGTTCGGCCGTACTGCCTACGCGCAGATGACCGCGCTGGGCGCCGCCAAGGCGCTGTACGCCGCTGGCGACGAAGCCGGCGCGAAAGCGCAGCTGCAATGGACGATCGATCACGCGAAGGACGACGAGTTCAAGCAGATCGCGAAGCTGCGCATGGCATCGCTGCTGCTCGACGACAAGGCATACGACCAGGGCCTCGCGCTCCTGGCCGAGCCACAATCCGATGCCTTCAAGGGCGTCGTGGCGGACCGCCGCGGCGACCTGCTCGCCGCCCAGGGCAAGCGCGACGACGCGCGCGCGGCCTACAAGCTCGCGCTCGACTCGCTGTCGAACAGCGACAGTTCGGCGCGCCAGCTGATCCAGTTCAAGCTGGATGCGCTTGGCGGCTGAGCGTCCCGCGCAGCGCGCCGCGAGCCACGACCGCAAGGCGGTCTCCTTTAATCCAATTTCCTGAATGCTTCGTCCACCGATGAATCTGCTGAAACGTTACGCCGTGCCCGTTATCTGTGCGATGACCGTTCTCACGCTGGCGGCTTGCTCATCCACGAAAGACGAGCGCCGTGTGCCGACGCCGCTCACCGAGTTCAAACCCGTGCTCGACGTGCAGCAGTCCTGGTCGGCAAGCGTCGGCAAGGCGGGCCGCTACCTGTTCTCGCCGGTTGCGGTCGGCAATGCCGTGTATGCTGCCGGCACGAATGGCACGGTCGCCAAGATCGACGCGCAAACGGGCAAGGACGTGTGGCGCGTCAAGTTGCACGATGATCTGTCGGCGGGCGTCGGCAGCGATGGCACGCTCACCGCGGTCGGTGGCTTGAAGGGCGACGTGTACGTGCTAGGCGCGGACGGCAAGCAGCTGTGGACCGCGAAGGCGCCGGGCGAGATCATTACGCCGCCGCTCGTCGGCAACGGCCTCGTGATCGTGCGCACTATCGACGGCCAGATCGTCGCGTTCAACGCGCAAACCGGCGAGCAGAAGTGGAACTTCCGCAACCGCGCCGTGCCGCTGAACCTGCGCGTGTCGTCGGGCATGACGTTCGCAGGTGACGCGGCCGTGCTGGCCGGCTTCCCGGGCGGCTCGTTCGCCGCGATCAACTTGCAGACGGGCGACGCCTACTGGCAGACGCCGGTGTCGTATCCGAAGGGCGTGACCGAGGTCGAGCGTATCAACGACGTGACCGGCCCGCCCACGCTGGTAGGTTCGGAGACCTGCGCGGTGACGTTCCAGGGCCAGATTGGCTGTTTCGACGCCAACTCGGGCCGCGCGCTGTGGGGCAAGCCGTTCTCGAGCACGAGCGGCCTCGCGCAGGATGAGCGCAGCGTGGTCGCCGCCGACGACTGGTCGGTCGTGTCCGCATTCGACGTGAGCAACGGCTCGGTGCTGTGGAAGAACGACACGCTGAAGAACCGCGACCTGAGCGTGCCGACGCTGCTCGGCCGCGCGGCCGTGTTCGGCGACTACAAGGGCTTCGTGCATTTCCTATCGACCGTCGACGGCACGCTCGTCGCACGAGTGAAGACCGACGGCAGCGCGATTACCGCGGCGCCGGTGCTGGCTGGCGACACGCTGGTCGTACAGACGCGCGACGGCGGCCTGTTCGGCTATCGTCCGCGCTGATCGCTATAAATGATGTCAGGCGCGCAGGCCGGCTTTGCCGGCCGCGCGCTTTTTAATTGAAGTCTGCGCCGGCTTTGGCGTGCGGCTCCTGCGTCGGGTTGCCATGCTGCCCGTCGCGTGATCGGGCAGGCTCAATAGAAAAAATCGCCGGACGGGCTGGTCCGGCAAGTCGGATCGAGGCTGTGGCCGCCGGCATGCAAGGCGGCGCGTGCGCTTCGTCGACGGCCTTGCAAATTAAAGACGACCTCGAACACGAGCGCGTCAGCCGTCGAGCAGCCCGGTCTGAAGCAGGCGCCCCCGGCGGCGTCTGTGCAGCCCACGCCCGTCCGCCTGGATGCGCATATCGATCGCGCATCCGGAGCAGGCTGAATTCGTGATAATTTCGTCAGAACGCCACCCCGTGGCGGCCGCCTGGCGTCGCTACGCGCGCGATCGATTGCGATCCCGCGTTTCACCGTGAACAACATCAGATGAAACCCGTTATTGCCCTCGTTGGGCGCCCCAATGTGGGGAAATCCACGCTGTTCAACCGCCTTACGCGTTCGCGTGATGCGCTGGTTGCCGACCTGCCCGGTCTCACGCGCGATCGCCATTATGGCGAAGGACGCGCCGGCGAGCGGCCGTATCTGGTCGTCGACACCGGCGGCTTCGAGCCGGTCGCGAAAGACGGCATCCTGCACGAGATGGCGCGCCAGACCCGCCAGGCGGTCGAGGAGTCGGACGTCGTCGTGTTCATCGTCGATGGGCGCAACGGTCTCGCGCCGCAGGACAAGTCGATCGCCGACTATCTGCGCAAGGTCGGCCGGCCGATCTTCCTCGTCGTGAACAAGGCCGAGGGTATGAAGTACGCCAACGTCGCGGCCGACTTCTACGAACTCGGTCTCGGCGATCCGCGCGCGATTTCGGCCGCGCACGGCGACGGCGTCACCGACATGATCAACGAGGCGCTCGAAGTCGCGTATGCCGGTCAGCCGGAGGAGAGCGAGGAAGAAAAGGAAGCGCGCGGCGTGAAGATCGCCATCGTCGGCCGGCCGAACGTTGGTAAGTCGACGCTGATCAATGCGCTGGTCGGCGAAGAGCGCGTGATCGCGTTCGACATGCCCGGCACTACGCGCGACTCGATCTACGTCGATTTCGAGCGCAACGGCAAGCCGTATACGCTGATCGACACGGCCGGTCTGCGCCGCCGCGGCAAGGTGTTCGAGGCGATCGAAAAGTTCTCGGTCGTGAAGACGCTGCAGTCGATCTCCGATGCGAACGTCGTGATCCTGCTGCTCGACGCGCGTCAGGACATCTCGGATCAGGATGCGCACATCGCTGGCTTCGTCGTCGAGCAGGGCCGCGCGCTGGTGGTTGGCGTGAACAAATGGGACGGTCTCGATCCGCATGTGCGCGAGCGCACCAAAGCCGACCTCGAACGCAAACTAAAATTTCTGGACTTCGCCAAATTCCATTTCATTTCCGCCGCGGAAAAAACCGGAATCGGGCCGCTGATGCGTTCGGTCGACGACGCGTACACAGCCGCGATGTCGAAGCTGCCGACGCCGAAGCTGACGCGCGCGCTGATCGAGGCGGTCGAATTCCAGCAGCCGCGCCGTCGCGGTCCAGTGCGTCCGAAGCTGCGTTACGCACACCAGGGCGGACAGAATCCGCCGATTATCGTGATTCACGGCAATGCGCTCGACGCGATCACCGACACGTATAAGCGGTACCTCGAAAATCGCTTCCGGGAAACTTTCAAGCTGACGGGGACTCCATTGCGAATAGAGTTCAGATCGTCGACGAACCCTTACGCGGACAAAGGCTGAAGCAAGCTGAAGCTGGTCTTAAACCTGGGCTGAAACCCGCGTGTATGCTGGGTTTGGCCGGGGGTCCCGGGCCCGCGCGTCGAAATGAAAATCAGCTATAGTGTAGCGGTTGGCGGCGGATCTCTTTTTCTTCGCCGTCAATTCAGTCAACCTGCAAAAAAATACGGAGTTTGCTATGAGCAACAAAGGGCAATTGTTACAAGACCCGTTTTTGAACGCACTGCGTAAAGAGCATGTGCCGGTGTCGATCTACCTGGTCAACGGCATCAAGCTTCAAGGGAACATCGAATCGTTCGACCAGTACGTCGTGTTGCTCCGGAATACGGTCACCCAGATGGTCTACAAGCACGCCATTTCGACGGTCGTGCCTGCCCGTCCGGTGAATTTCCACCCGGATTCCGAACAGTCCTAACCCTCGCCGCGGCCGGCACACTGTCGCCCGTTGGCGATCACTCCCGGCCGCGTCATTTTGATACCCTCCAATTTGATCAATGCAGCGCTCGTTGGCATCGACTTCGGCAAGATCGATTTCGAAGCCAGTCTCGAAGAACTCAGCCTGCTCGCGCAAAGCGCGGGCGCGAACCCCCTGGTCACCCTCACCGGACGCCGTTCCAGTCCCGACGCGAAGATGTTCGTCGGCAGCGGCAAGGCCGAAGAATTGCGCCTTGCGTGCGAAGCAAACGACATCGAACTCGTGATCTTCAACCATGCTCTGGCGCCTGCGCAGCAGCGCAATCTGGAGCGGGCGCTTAATCGGCGCGTGGTCGATCGCACCAGTCTGATCCTCGACATTTTCGCGCAGCGCGCGCGCAGCCACGAAGGCAAGCTGCAGGTCGAACTCGCGCAGCTGCAATATCTGTCGACCCGGCTGATTCGCGCGTGGACCCACCTCGAACGTCAGAAGGGCGGTATCGGATTGCGCGGTCCAGGCGAGACGCAGCTCGAAACCGACCGCCGGCTGATCGGCGAGCGCATCAAGGCGCTCAAGATCCGCCTCGACAAGCTGCGCCGCCAGCATGGCACGCAACGCCGGGCGCGGAATCGCAACCAGACGATGTCGGTGTCGCTCGTCGGCTACACGAACGCCGGCAAATCGACGCTCTTCAACGCGCTGACCAAGGCGCAGGCGTATGCCGCCGACCAGTTGTTCGCCACGCTCGATACCACCTCGCGGCGCGTGTATCTGGGCGACGAAGCGGGGCAGGTGGTGGTGTCCGATACCGTCGGTTTCATCCGCGAGCTGCCGCACCAGCTCGTCGCCGCGTTCCGCGCGACGCTCGAGGAAACCATTCACGCGGACCTGCTGCTGCATGTCGTCGATGCATCGAGCGCGGTGCGGCTCGACCAGATCGATCAGGTCAACGAGGTGTTGCACGCGATCGGCGCGGACACGATCCGTCAGGTGCTCGTGTTCAACAAGATCGACGCGGTGCCAGAGCTGGCAGCCCGTGGCGACGCGGTCGAGCGGGACGAGTATGGTAATATTTCGCGCGTCTTTTTGAGCGCGCGCACCGGGCAGGGGCTGGATGCATTGCGCGCTGCTATCGCCGAAATCGCTACAGCCGAACCGCTTGCCGACATGCCGTTCGATGCGTCGCAAGATGACCGCCCGGCGCAACTGCGCGACGACCACAAGGTTCCAGAACTCGGGCACTGACCCGTTCCAAAATTGCACTGACCCGCTGTCTACTCTGGTGAACGAACACAGGTGAACGATTACAACGAGCGGAGTATCTGGCTGCGTATGCGCGCCTTGCTTTCACTGAACGATCCGCGTTGGGGCCGGGGCGACGGCAACGGCGACCGGCAACGGCCGAACGATCCGAAGCGACCGGCACGCGACGGTGAAGGTCCGCCCGATCTCGACGAAATGTGGCGTGATTTCAATCGCCGTCTGTCCCGGATTTTCGGGCGCAGGGGCGGCGGTGTCGGCGGTGGCCGTCCTGACAACGGCCGTGGCGCGCGCATCGGCGTCGGCATCGTGATCGGCGTGCTGATCGCGATCTATCTCGGCAGCGGTGTGTTCGTCGTGCAGGATGGCCAGGCGGCCGTCGTGCTGCAATTCGGCAAGTATCGCTATACCGCGGCGCCGGGCGTGCACTGGCGTCTGCCGTTTCCGTTCGAGTCCCACGAGTTCGTCAATGTCGGGCAGATCCGCCAGGTCGAGATCGGCCGTAGCAATGTGGTGCGTCTCGCGAACGTGAAGGACGCGTCAATGCTCACGCACGACGGCGACATCGTCGACGTGCGCTTCGCCGTGCAGTACCAGGTGCGCAATCCCTACGACTTTCTGTTTCGCAGCGTCGATCCCGATCAGAGCGTGATGCACGCCGCGCAGGCGGCGGTGCGCGGCATCGTCGGCGCGCAGAGCACTAGCGATATCCTCGATCAGGATCACGAAACTTTGCGCCAGCAGCTGATCGCGGCGATCCAGCAATCGCTCGATCAGTACCAGTCCGGTCTGGCAGTCACGGGCGTGACGATCCAGAGCGTGCAGGTGCCCGAGCAGGTGCAACCGGCGTTCGCCGACGCTGCGAAGGTGCACGACGAAAACGAACGCGCGAAACGCGATGCGCAGGCTTATGCGGCCGATCTCCTGCCGCGCGCGCAGGCCGACGTCGATCGTCAGGTCCAGGAAGCCAAAACCTATAGCCAGACCACGGTCGCGCAGGCGCAGGCCGAGGCCGAGCGCTTCAACCAGGTCTACGCCCAATACGCGAAGGCGCCGGCCGTCGTGCGCTTCCGCCTGTACATGGAAACCATGCAGCAGATTTACGCGAACGCGACCAAGGTGTTCGTCGACGCGAAGAACGGCAACAACGTGCTGTATCTGCCGCTCGACAGGCTCGTCGAGCAGAACCGCGAACGCCAGGCCGCGGCGGCGGGCACCGCCGCTTCGGGTCCTGCTGTCGCGGGCGCGCCGCAAGCGGCGAGTGCGGCCGCGCCGTCGGCCGCGTCGGCCGCTGAGACCGGTGCCGCGGCAGGCTCCGCCGCCGATGGCGCATCCGCACCCGCCGCTTCCGCGCCTGCGCCAGCGAGCCGGCCGAGCGCCGCGTCGCTGCGCTCGCGCGAAGCGTTCCGCAATCGCATGCGCGAAGACGACGTTCAATAAGGAGCGCACAAGAATATGAACCGAATCATTGCGCTCGTCGTCGCGGTCGTCATCGTGCTGTTCGCGGCATCGTCGATGGTGTTCGTCGTCGATCAACGGCATATGGCCGTGTTGTCCGCGCGCGGCGACGCGACGCCCACGCTGCTCGGCCCGGGGCTGCACGTGAAGCTGCCGCCGCCGCTACAAACGGTCACGTTCGTCGACAATCGCATCCAGTCGCTCGACGCACCCGACGAAGATCATTACGTCACGTCCGACAAAACCGATCTACTGGTCAACCCGGTCATCAAGTTCCGCGTGACCGATCCGCTGAAGCTGATCGCCGAAACGAAGGGTGATCCGCAGAGTCTGCCCGACCGGCTCGCGCTGCTGTCGCGCGGCGCGCTCGGCGACGCGTTCGGCAAGTTCACGCTGTCCGACGCGCTCGCCAAACAACCGGCGGTCGCCGAACAGGCCCGCGGTGCGATGGACAAGGGCGCGGCATCGCTCGGCGTATCGGTCGTGGATGTGCAACTCACGCGCGTCGATTTCCCGGCCGCGGTGGCCGACTCGGTATTCAAGCGCATGATCGCCGCGCGCAAGCAGGTCGCGGCGGACGAGCGAGCGAAGGGCGCCGCCGAAGCGAATCAGATCCGCGCGGACGCGCTCGCGAAGCAGCAGACGGTGCTCGCCGACGGCCTCGCGCAGGCGCAGGGCATTCGCGGCGAAGGCGATGCAAAGGCCGCGGAGATCGCTGCCGAAGCGTTCGGCAAGGATCCGCAGTTCTACCAGTTTTATCAAAGCATGCAGGCGTACCGGAAGACCTTCAAGCCGGGCGACCTGATCGTGGTCGACTCCAGTAGCGAGTTCTTCCGCTTCATGCGTAGCCCGACCGGCGGCGTCGCCCCGGACGCTTCCGCGCCTGCTGCGCGCAAACGCTGATTACCGAAGGCCGCGGCATCCGCATCGCGGCCGCTTCACTCGCATGGACATAGCTGGTTCGTTATTGCTCGCGATCGCGCTGATGCTGATTATCGAGGGGATGTTTCCGTTCGTTTTTCCAACCGCCTGGCGCGATACGTTCCGTAAAATAGCGGAACGACCGCCGCATCAGATTCGTGTCGGAGGGCTCATCGTGATGTTGCTCGGGCTGGTTCTACTGTTCATCGCGACCTGAAGCCGGCTTGCTCGTCTGACGAACGCCGCGTGTTGCGGCGTGTTTTGCCGGCCCGAGCAAGACGCGTACTGACCGGCCACGCCGCCGCGCGTCGCGCGCGCGCCGCGAAACGCCGCCCGAGCGTCTGTGTCAGCCGCCAGAATCAAGCCGCTCTAGGTCATTCACACTCATCATCGGCGCTGCAAGACGCCGTGTTCAACGCCGTAGGACTGTATCGATGTCGACCTGGTTGCTTCCTGAGAATATCGCCGACGTGCTGCCGTCGGAGGCCCGCAAGATCGAAGAATTGCGGCGTCATTTGCTGGACCGTTTCCGCTCGTACGGCTACGAGATGGTGATGCCGCCGCTGCTCGAATACCTCGAGTCGCTGCTGACGGGCGGTGGGCACGATCTGAATCTGCGCACCTTCAAGCTCGTCGATCAGCTGTCGGGCCGCACGCTCGGTCTGCGCGCCGACATCACGCCGCAGGTCGCGCGCATCGACGCGCATCTGCTGAACCGCCAGGGCGTCACGCGTCTTTGCTATGCGGGCAACGTCGCGCATACGCGCCCGCGCGGCCTGCATGCGACGCGTGAGCAGATCCAGATCGGTGCGGAAATCTACGGCCACGCGGGGCTCGAAGCGGACCTCGAAATCCAGCAGCTGATGCTCGACGCGCTGCGTCTCGCCGGCCTCGCGAAGGTGCGTCTGGACCTGTGTCACGCGGGCGTGCTGGCGGCGCTGATCGAAGCCGAGCCGGCCGCCGAGGAACTCGGCCCGGCGCTCTACGACGCGCTAGCCGGCAAGGACGTGCCGCGCCTGGTCGAGATGACCGCGCAATTCTCGCCGGTGATTCGCGATGCGCTGCGCGCGCTGCCGACGCTGTACGGCGACGCGTCGGTGCTCGAAGAGGCCCGCGCGCGTCTGCCGAATTCACCGGCGATCGCCCGCGCGCTCGACGACCTCGCGTTCCTCGCGAGCCAGGTCGACGGCGCCGAAGTGATGATCGACCTCGCCGATCTGCGCGGCTACGCGTACCACAGCGGCGTGATGTTCTCCGCTTACGTGGACGGCGTGCCGAACGCGGTCGCGCGCGGCGGCCGTTACGACCACGTCGGTCAGGCCTATGGCCGCGCTCGCGCGGCAACCGGCTTTTCGCTGGATCTGCGCGAAGTCGCGCGGATCTCGCCGGTCGAAGCGCGCAGCAGCGCGATCCTCGCGCCGTGGCGGCACGACGAAGCGTTGCGCGTGGCGGTCGCGGCATTGCGCGATGGCGGTGAAGTGGTAATCCAGGCGCTGCCTGGCCACAAGCACGATCTCGATGAATTCGCGTTCGACCGGGTGCTGGTCGAGCGCAATGGCGCATGGGTGGTTGAACCGCGCGCTTGAGCCGCGCGTTCCGATTTACGCTGCCGGGGACCCGTCCCCCGACGTTCGCACGAGGGCGGCGCAACCACCGCCCGAATCGCGCGCGGTCGAGCGACTCTTCGCGGCCGCGCATCCCTCCCAATACTCAACATAACGTGCATACCGTTGAGCGGAAACGGAAAAATTCCGGACGCTTCCGCGAACCTAGGTAAAATACGTTTTTAACCAGCTTACGAAACAACATGTCTGCCAGCGCAGTGAATGTGAACCCCGGGCGCAACGTCGTCGTCGTGGGTACCCAATGGGGTGATGAGGGCAAGGGCAAGATCGTCGACTGGCTGACGGACCACGCTCAGGGCGTCGTTCGCTTCCAGGGCGGTCACAATGCCGGTCACACGCTCATCATCGGCGGCAAGAAAACCATCTTGCGTCTGATTCCGTCGGGCATCATGCATCCCGGCGTCGCGTGCTACATCGGCAATGGCGTCGTGTTGTCGCCGGAAGCGCTGTTCAAGGAAATCGGCGAACTCGAAGCCGCCGGCATCGACGTCCAGAAGCGCCTGTTCATTTCCGAAGCCACCACGCTGATCCTGCCGTACCACATCGCGATCGACCAGGGCCGCGAAGCGCGCCGCGGCGCGAGCAAGATCGGCACGACCGGCCGCGGCATCGGCCCGGCCTACGAAGACAAGGTCGCGCGCCGCGGCCTGCGCGTGCAGGACCTGTTCGACGCGCCAGCCTTCGCCGAGCGTCTGCGCGAAAACCTCGACTATCACAACTTCGTGCTCACGCAGTACCTCGGCGCCGCCTCGGTAGACTTCCAGCAAACGCTCGACACGATGCTGAGCTACGCCGACCGACTGAAGCCGATGGTCACCGACGTGTCGCGCCGTCTCTACGACGTCAACGCGAACGGCGGCAATCTGCTGTTCGAAGGCGCGCAGGGCACGCTGCTCGACATCGACCATGGCACCTATCCGTTCGTCACCTCGAGCAACTGCGTCGCGGGTGCCGCGACGGCGGGCGCGGGCGTCGGTCCGCAGAAGCTCAACTACATCGTCGGCATCACGAAGGCGTACTGCACGCGTGTCGGTTCGGGCCCGTTCCCGAGCGAACTGTACGATGCGGACAATGCCTCGCGCCAGGACCCGATCGGCCTCGAACTCGCCACCGTCGGCAAGGAATTCGGCTCGGTCACCGGCCGTCCGCGCCGCACCGGCTGGCTCGACGTCTCCGCGCTGCGTCGCTCGATCCAGATCAACGGTGTGACGGGGCTGTGCATGACCAAGCTCGACGTGCTCGACGGTCTCGACGAAGTGAAGCTGTGCGTCGGCTACACGATCGACGGCCACAACGTCGATCTGCTGCCGCGCGGCGCGACGGAAGTCGCGCGCTGCGTACCGGTCTACGAAACCTTTGCGGGATGGAAGGAAAGCACGGTCGGCATCAAGGAGTGGGACAAGCTGCCCGCCAACGCGCGTGCGTACCTGACGCGCGTGCAGGAAGTCGCGGGCATTCCGATCGACATGGTCTCCACCGGTCCAGACCGCGACGAAACGATTCTGCTGCGTCATCCGTTCAAGGTCTAAGCGATGCAAGGTGTACCCATGATCGCGATGAAAGATCCGCGCAACGACGACAAGAACCTGTGGGTCGGCTGGGACGAATATCACCGGCTGATCGAGATGCTCGCACTTGCCGTGCACGAATCGGGCTGGAAGTTCGACAAGATCCTGTGCCTCGCGCGCGGCGGTCTGCGCGTCGGCGACCAGCTGTCGCGCATCTACGATCTGCCGTTGGCGATTCTGGCAACGAGCTCTTATCGCGAGGCAGCGGGCACGCAGCAGGGCGAACTCGACATCGCGCAATACATCACGATGACGCGCGGCGAACTGCACGGTAACGTGCTGCTCGTCGACGACCTCGTCGATTCGGGCGTCACGCTCGCGCGCGTGCAGCAGCATCTGAAGGAACGCTATCCGGCCATCACCGCGGTGCGCTCGGCCGTGCTGTGGTACAAGGGCTGCTCGAAGGTGAAGCCCGATTACCACGTGCAGTATCTGCCGACCAACCCGTGGATTCATCAGCCGTTCGAGGAGTGGGACACGGTGCGTCCGCATAACCTCGGCGCGTGGATCAAGCGCGGCATCGCCCAGGCCGATGAGGCGTCGGGCAATTGACGCGAAGCCGCGCGCCTCACGCTTTGTCGCATCGGTTCTCGCGCGTCATCGCGGTGTCACAAAACGGAGCCCAGTCGGGCTCCGTTTTTGTATGCGTCACGCGCCGCGCCGCGACGGCCGCACCACGACAGGCGCGTCCATATCGCAGTGCTACACTGCGCGGACATCCACGTGGCGTATCCACAACAAGCCGGGCGGTACCGGATGGGCAGTTTAAAATAGCGGTCGTTTTTTCCGCCCCGGAACGGATTTCCTCGCGTCCATGACAGATAACAATCACGTACACAAACAGCCACTGCCTTCCCTTGCGATTGCCGCGATCGGAGTGGTGTTCGGCGACATCGGTACGAGCCCGTTGTACGCGCTGAAGGAAGCCTTCAGTCCGTCGCACGGCATCCCGTTGACCGATCAGTCGATCCTTGGCGTTATTTCGCTGCTGTTCTGGGCGATCGTGATCGTGGTCGGCGTCAAGTACGTGCTGTTTGTGATGCGCGCCGACAACAACGGTGAGGGCGGCGTCCTCGCGCTGATGGCGCTGGCGATGCGCTCGGTCGATCAGAAATCGAAAATGGCCGGCCTTCTGATGATGCTCGGCATCTTCGGCGCCTGCATGTTTTACGGCGACGCGGTGATCACGCCGGCAATCTCGGTGATCTCGGCGGTCGAAGGTCTCGAAATCGCCGCGCCGCATCTGGCGCATCTGGTGATTCCGCTGACCGTCGTGATCCTGATCGTGCTGTTCTGGATCCAGCGGCACGGCACGGCCACGGTCGGCCGTCTGTTCGGGCCGATCATGACGCTTTGGTTCCTCGTGCTCGCCGTGCTCGGCCTGTGGCACATCATGCAGTCGCCGAATGTGATCCAGGCGCTCAATCCCTACTACGCGTACACGTTCATGGCCGCGCACGTGCTGCAGGCCTACGTGGTGCTCGGCTCGGTCGTGCTGGTGCTGACCGGCGCGGAGGCGCTGTACGCGGACATGGGCCACTTCGGCGCGCAGCCGATCCGCATGGCGTGGTACGTGCTCGTGATGCCTTCGCTCGTGCTGAACTACTTCGGCCAGGGCGCGCTGCTGATGCACGACCCAAAGGCGATCGAAAATCCGTTCTTCCTGCTCGCGCCGGACTGGGCGTTGTTGCCGCTCGTCGTGCTGTCGACGGTCGCGACGGTGATCGCGTCGCAGGCGGTGATTTCGGGCGCGTACTCGCTGACGAGCCAGGCGATCCAGCTCGGCTACGTGCCGCGCATGAAGGTCCTGCACACGTCCGAACTCGCGATCGGGCAGATCTATGTGCCGGTCGTGAACTGGATGCTGCTGTTCATCATCCTGTGCATCGTGATCGCGTTCAAGAGCTCGGACAATCTGGCGGCCGCGTACGGTATCGCGGTGACTGCAACGATGGTGATCACGACGATTCTTGCCTGCGTCGTGATGGTGAACGTGTGGAACTGGAACAAACTGCTGGTTGGGCTCATCATCGGCGTGTTCATGGTGGTCGACCTGGGCTTTTTCGGCGCAAACCTGCTGAAGGTCGAAGAGGGCGGCTGGTTGCCGCTGTGCATCGGCGGCCTGCTGTTCTTCCTGCTGATGACGTGGTTCAAGGGCAGGATGATCGTGAAGGAACGCACGGCCGCCGACGGTATTCCGCTGATGCCGTTCCTGCAAGGCCTGCTCGCGCATCCGCCGCATCGCGTGTCGGGCACTGCGATCTATCTGACCGGCAGCGATTCGCTGGTGCCGGTGAGCCTGCTGCACAATCTGAAACACAACAAGGTGCTGCACGAGCGCACGATCTTTCTGACCTTCGTCACGCGCGACATTCCGTACGTGAAGGACGCCGATCGCGTGACCGTGAAGGACATGAACGGTGGCCTGTGGCTGGTGAAGGCAGCCTACGGCTTTAACGAAACGCCCGACGTGAAGGCGGTGCTGCTCGACGTCGGCCGCACGCACGACATGAGCTTCGAATTGATGGACACGTCATTCTTCCTCGCGCGCGAAACGGTGGTACCGACGCAATTGCCGGGCATGTCGGTATGGCGCGAGCGTGTGTTCGCGTGGATGCATCAGAATGCCGCGAAGCCGACCGACTTCTTCAGCATCCCGGCTAACCGGGTCGTGGAACTGGGAACGAAGATCGAGATTTGACGGCTCGCGCGTGACGTGCGGGAGCGCAAACAAAAAGCCCACGCAATGCGTGGGCTTTTTGTTCATGCGCGCGTGCAAGCGGTTGAGCGCGCGACGCAGTCATGTCACGGACCGGAGCGCGTGCGACGGCGTGCTCCGGTCCGTGACGCTCACTTCTGCTTGAGCTTCGCAAACGCAGCCGCCATCGCGCCGCCCGGCTCCGGTTCGCGCGAGCGTTGCGGCGCACCGCGTCCCGCTCCGCCGCGATTGAAGCTGCCGCCCGAGCCACCGCGATCCTGCTGCGCACCGCCGCCGCTGCGCGCGGCCGCTGCACCGGGTTCGTCGTCGAGACGCATCGTCAGTGCGATACGCTGGCGCTTCACGTCGACTTCGAGCACCTTGACCTTGACGATCTGACCGGCTTTCACGACCTCATGCGGGTCCTTCACGAACTTCGTCGACATCGCCGACACGTGCACGAGGCCATCCTGATGCACACCGACGTCGATGAACGCGCCGAACGCCGCGACGTTCGTCACGACGCCTTCGAGCACCATGCCCGGGATCAGATCGCTGACCTTCTCGACACCTTCGCGGAACGTCGCGGTCTTGAACTCGGGACGCGGATCGCGGCCCGGCTTTTCGAGTTCGACCAGGATGTCGCGCACGGTTGGAAGACCGAAACGCTCGTCGACGAATTCGGTGGGTGACAGTCCGCGTAACGCGTCGCGATTGCCGAGCACTTCGCCGACCTGCTTACTGATCTTCGCGAGGATGCGCTGGACGACCGGATACGCTTCCGGGTGCACCGACGAACGGTCGAGCGGATTCTCGCCGTTATTGATGCGCAGGAAGCCGGCAGCCTGCTCGAAGGTCTTGTCGCCGAGACGCGGCACCTTGCGTAGATGCTCGCGCGACGGGAACGGCCCGTTCGCATCGCGATAGTCGACGATGTTGCGCGCGAGCGTTGCGTTTAAACCCGACACCCGCGCGAGCAGCGCGACCGACGCGGTGTTCGCATCGACGCCGACCGCATTCACGCAGTCTTCGACGACCGCGTCGAGCGAGCGCGCGAGTTCGCGCTGGTTCACGTCGTGCTGATACTGGCCGACGCCGATCGCCTTCGGCTCGATCTTCACGAGCTCGGCGAGCGGGTCCTGCAGACGTCGCGCGATCGACACGGCACCGCGCAGCGACACGTCCATGGCGGGGAATTCCTTCGCGGCAAGCTCGGACGCCGAGTACACCGACGCGCCGGCTTCGGACACGACGATCTTCTGCAGCTTCAGCTCCGGGTGACGCGCGATCAGTTCGCTCGCGAGCTTGTCCGTCTCACGCGACGCGGTGCCGTTGCCGATGCTGATCAGCTCGGCCTGCGTTTGCGCGGCGATTCGCGCGAGCTTCGCGAGCGAGCCGTCCCAGTCGCGGCGCGGCTCGTGCGGGTAGATCGTGTCGGTCGCGAGCACCTTGCCGGTGCGGTCGACCACCGCCACCTTCACGCCGGTGCGCAAGCCCGGATCCAGACCGATCACGGCCTTCGGACCAGCCGGCGCCGCGAGCAGCAGGTCCTTCAGATTGCGCGCGAACACGCGGATCGCTTCGTGTTCGGCTTCGTCGCGCAGATTGGTCAGCAGCTCGTTTTCGAGGTGCGGCTGCACCTTCACGCGCCAGCACCAGCGGCACACGTCGGAGAGCCACTTGTCGGCGGGGCGGTTCTGATTGGCGATGCCGAAGTGCCGCGCGATCAGCGCTTCGCCCGGGTGCGGCACCTGCGCGTCGAGCTCTTCGCCGAGGCCGAGCTTGATCATCAGCACGCCGGCATTGCGGCCGCGGAACAGTGCGAGCGCGCGATGCGACGGCACCGTGCGGATCGTTTCGGCGTAGTCGTAGTAGTCGCGGAATTTCTCTTCTTCCGCGGTTTCCTTGCCTTCCACGACCTTCGACGACACCACGCCCTGGTTGAACAGATAGTCGCGCAGCTTGCCGAGCAGTTCGGCGGTCTCGCCGAATTGTTCGGAGAGGATGTCGCGCGCGCCGTCGAGCGCGGCCTTCACATCGGCGACGCCTTTGTCCGCGTCCACGTACGCCGCGGCTTCGGCTTGCGGATCGAGCAGCGGATTGCCGAGCAGCGCGTCGGCGAGCGGCTGCAAGCCGGCTTCGCGCGCGATCTGCGCGCGCGTGCGGCGCTTCGGTTTGTATGGCAGATAGAGGTCTTCGAGCACCTGTTTGCTGTCGGCGCCTTCGATCGCGCCGCGCAGCTCGTCGGTGAGCTTGCCCTGTTCGTCGATGCTCGCGATGATCGCCGCGCGCCGGTCTTCCAGCTCGCGCAAATAGAGCAGGCGCTCCTCGAGATTGCGCAGTTGCGTGTCGTCGAGATTGCCGGTCACTTCCTTGCGATAACGGGCGATGAACGGAACGGTCGCGCCTTCGTCGAGAAGTTCCACTGCGGCCGCGACCTGGCGCGGCTGGACGGACAGTTCGGTGGCGATGCGCTGGACGATCTTGAGTGCTACGGTTTCCGTCATAAGGTCTTGGTGTTCCTGCGGACTCAGTGATGGGCCGCGCGCGGGCGGCAAATCGGGACAGGCCGGGCGTGCGCCGCGACCAGGTTGCTAGAGCGGGGCATTTTGCCATAAATGCCAAAGGGCTCAACCGTGGGGTGTTAGAATTTCGGGCATGTTCCGTTGACCCTCTACGACGTTGCCAATCTCCTTGTCCCTCAACCGCCTGGTCTCTTCGCTGGCGTCAGGTTCACTGCCGGGTTCACTGCCGGGTTCGTCTCAATTGCCGCTGGTTTCTTTGCGCTCGTTCGGTCGGTCGGCTTTAACGGCTGCCGCGTCGTGCGTGATCGCCGCAGCGCTCGTCGTGCCGGTGTCGGCCGCAGCGCAAAGCGCGACGCCCGCGCAAGGTACGGGGCCCGTCGCGGCCTCGGGCCCGCAAGCCGCCGCAACCGCCGACGGCCCTCAAAGCGCAAGTGACGTAGCCGTGCTGGACAAGTCGTTCGACGAGCGGCAACAGGTGCTCAATCAGCGCACCGACGACAACAACTATCAATTCGCTGTCGCGCAACACAACTGCTACAGCCGCTTCTTCGTCAATCACTGTCTGAACCGCGCGCGCGACGCGATGCGCAGCGTGCAGGCGGACATCCGCAAGGAACAGCTCGCGCTCGACGCCGAGCAGCGTGCGCAGCGCGCCCGTGAACGCGACGAACGCACCGCGTTGCGGCGCGCGCAAAACGAGGCGGAAGCGCCGCAACGTGCTGCCGAAGACGCGCGCAACGAGCAGGCGTATCAGGAAAAGCAGCGTCAGCACGCGCTCGATCAGGCGCAGCACAACGCCGAGGCGCCGCAGCGCGAAGCCAATGCGCAGGCCTACGCGGAGAAGCAACGTCAGCACGCGCTCGATCAGGCGCAGCGCAACGCCGCGGCACCGCAGCACGAAGCCAATGCGCAGGCCTACGAGGAGAAGCAGCGCCAGCACGCGCTCGATCAGGCGCAGCATGGTGTCACGCCTGCGCAGGCGGCGGCCAATCAGAAGGCCTACGACCAGAAGCAGAGCGACTACCAGCGCAAGCTCGAGGAAGCGCGTCGGCAGGGCGCGCAAAAGGCCGCGGAGCGCCAGCAGAAACAGGAGACTTTCGAGCGGAAGCAGGCCGAGGCCGCGCAGCACAAGCTCGATGTCGAAGCACGTCAAAAGCAGGCCGCCGAGAAGGCCGAGCAGAAGCGTCAGGACGAGCTGAAGCAGCAACAGCTCGAAGAGCAGCAAAAGCAGCAACAAGAGCAACAGTAAGCGTGCTGTAGTGGCTGTATCGTAGAGTAAGCCGTGGGCGGTCGTGGCCAGGGCCGCCGTAGTCGCCGTAATGCGTTTTGAGGCGGACAGCAACCTCAGGCATCGGACCGCGCGCACGCGGTTCGTGCCGCCGACCAGAGGAGGCGAGCATGCGCGATCGTCATCACGTCATCGACGCAAACACACTTCGCGACCGCATTCTGCAACTGGAATCGGAGCATAGTGGACTCGACCGGTTGATCGACCGGATGTCGGATGAACCCGGCATCGACGACTTCGAGTTGCAGCGCCTGAAAAAGCGCAAACTTAAAGTCAAGGACACCATCATCTTGCTGCAATTGCAGCTCGAACCGGACGCGCGCGCCTGAGTTCGCGGCCTGGCAGGCGCCGGGCGCGCAGCGCGCGAGCCGGACTTAGCAGGAACGCTTGCCTTGAATTCATCGCATGACACTTCATCCCGGGCCGCGCCGGACAACGCATCTGCTTCGGGTACGCCCGCGCCGCGCGCGGCAGCACCGGTGCCAGGTGTGTCGCTGAATCGGCGCCGCGCGAGCGAGCTCGACGACATCTTCGCCGACAACGGTCTGCTCGCACGGCAGATCGACGGTTATCGGCCGCGTGCGTCGCAGATCGAGATGGCGCGTGCGGTTGCCGCGGCGATGGAGGCGTCGGGCCGCGCGATGCCCGAGCCCGCGATGTTCGAGACGCAGAAGCGCCCGGCGCGGCGCCTGCAGCAGACCGGCGCTGAAGCCGTCTCTGAGTCGACCGGGAGCAACGCCCAAGCCGATGGCGTCGACGGTGGTGAGAATACGCTGATCGTAGAGGCGGGTACCGGCACCGGCAAGACCTATGCGTACCTCGTGCCGGCCATGCTGTGGGGCGGCAAGGTGATCGTCTCGACCGGCACCAAGCATCTGCAGGATCAGCTGTTCCAGCGCGACATTCCGACCGTGCGCGACGCGCTCGCGGTGCCGGTGTCGGTCGCGATGCTGAAGGGCCGCGCGAACTACCTGTGCCATTACTACCTGCAACGCACCGCGGACAACGGCCGTCTGCCGTCGCGCCAGGAGACCTCGTATCTGCAGGACATCGTGCGCTTCGCGAAGATCACGCGCACCGGCGACAAGGCCGAACTCGCGAGCGTGCCGGAAACGGCGCAGGTGTGGTCGATGGTCACGTCGACGCGCGACAACTGTCTCGGCCAGGAGTGTCCCCACTACAAGGACTGCTTCGTGATGCAGGCGCGCCGCGAAGCGCAGCAGGCCGATATCGTGGTGGTCAACCACCATCTGTTTTTCGCCGACATCATGCTGCGCGATACCGGCATGGCGGAGCTGCTGCCGACTGCGAATACGGTCATCTTCGACGAAGCGCACCAGCTGCCCGAAACCGCGACGCTGTTTTTCGGCGAGACGTTATCGACCGCGCAGTTTCTCGAACTCGCACGCGATTCGGTGGCCGAGGGCCTCGGTCACGCACGCGATGCGGTCGATTGGGTCAAGCTCGGCGCGACGCTCGAGCGCGCCGCGCGCGACGTGCGGCTCGCGTTCAAGGAAGACTCGGTGCGTCTGTCGATCGGCCAGCTGCCCGACGATCACCCGCTGTTCGCCGCGCTCGAGACGCTCGAGGCCGAGCTCGACGCGTTGGCTTCGGCGTTGGCGGGCCAGGCCGAGCGAGCCGAATCGCTCGGCGCGTGTTTGCGTCGCGCGCGCGAGTTGCAGGACGTGCTGAGCGGCTGGACCACGCCACCCACGAGTGCAGAACGCGACGCGGTTGCGACCCGCGAGGGTGACGCCAGCGCGGAGCGCGCCGATCCGAATGAAAAGGTGCGCTGGATCGAGGTGTTCTCGCACACGGTGCAGCTGCACGAAACGCCGTTGTCGGTCGCGCCGATTTTCGCGAAGCAGCGCGCCGGCGTACCGCGCGCGTGGATCTTCACATCGGCGACGCTGTCGGTGCGCGGCGACTTCACGCACTATGCGGCGCAGATGGGCTTGAACTCGAAGCGCTCGATGACATTGCCGAGCCCATTCGACTATCCATCGCAAGGGCTTCTGTACGTACCGCGCAATCTGCCACAGCCGTCATCGCCGATGTTCACCGACGCCGTGTTCGATGCCGCATTGCCCGCGATCGAAGCCTCGGGCGGCGGCGTCTTCATGCTGTGCACGACGCTGCGCGCGGTGGATCGTATCTCGGCGAAGCTGCGCGACGCGATCGAGTCGCGCGGCTGGGACTATCCGCTGCTCGTGCAGGGCGATGCGAGCCGCACCGAACTGCTCGACCGCTTTCGCGCCTACGGCAATGCGATCCTGGTCGGCAGTCAGAGCTTCTGGGAAGGGGTGGACGTGCGCGGCGACGCGCTGTCGCTGGTCGTGATCGACAAGCTGCCGTTTGCGCCGCCGGACGATCCCGTGCTGGCCGCGCGGCTCGACGCACTGACGAAGAAGGGCTTGAGCCCGTTCGCCGTGCATCAGCTGCCGCAGGCCGTCATCACGCTGAAGCAGGGCGCCGGCCGGCTGATTCGCGCGGAGACCGATCGTGGCGTGCTGATGATCTGCGATACACGTCTCGTCGATAAACCTTATGGCCGCCGCATCTGGCAGAGTCTGCCGCCGTTCAAGCGCACCCGCGAGATCGACGTGGTGCGTGAGTTCTTTGAGGAGAGTGCTGGGCCAGCGGCGCCGGTTCGATAGGGGGATATGTTCCACACATGCGACGAGCTCCGCAGTGGAAAGCGGCGCTGAATGACAAAACGCCACGGATGTGAATCCGTGGCGTTTTTCTTTTCCCGTTTGCGGCCCGCGCCGTTTCCGGCCAGCCTCCAAACGTTTCATGCGCAGGCGCTGTAGCGGGAGCGCCGCTACAGCGCCGAACCGTTGCGGCTTACTGGCTTGCGCCTGCTGCCGGCGATGCTGCTTCAGCCGGCGATGCTGCCATTGCCGGCGATGCTGCTTCGGCCGGCGATGCTGCTTCGGCCGGCGATGCCGCAACTGCCGGCGATGCTGCTTCAGCAGGCGATGCTGCCGCCGGTGCGGACGCAGCTTCCGACGGTGCAGCAGCCTGATCGTTGCTCTTGTTGCATGCAGCGAGTGCCACAACTGCCAACAGGGATGCTACGAGGAGGGATTTCTTCATGATCACGTCCTTTTATGGTTTAAAGGTAAGCAACAGCGCAAAATAAAACCGGTAATGTGCTCCAACACCGACCTGGGCCGCTGGTGGAGATGCTCTTTTGACGAGCTGGAATCTTCCCTACGGCTTGGGCGGAAATTATATGCACTTTCGTACTGACAGTCGATAAATGCGGGTCAATACGTTGTCTTTCTCATACAAAATTTCACCGTACGGTATAACAGGCGGGCAGAGTTACGCAATCTCGCCTACCTGTATCCAGCCCGCACAATACCACTCGTGTAGCAGTGCTGTCACCGATGAATCGTGCGATAGTGTTACAAAGCGTATCGCACTCATGCACCGCAGATTTGCGAGTTCAAACAGCCATTTTTTCGCGCCGGTCCACGATATTTCTTCTCCATTTACGAAGAAAAAACGTCGTTCATACAACAGGTTAGTCTTGCGATCGAGCCGTAGACCGGATCTCGACGCCGCGCCGATGAAACGGGCTTCGTTGAGCGGCCGTTGCGGCGGATCGAAGACGACACTCGGCTTGGGTTCGCTGAGGTACGTGCCAAGGAACGACGCAATGTCCTGCTCATTCCATCGCACTTTAGCAAGCATCGCGCCCACTCGTTCGACGAGGGCCGCGGGCAACTCGGCCGGCTGTTCGACCGCGGCCTGCCGTGGGTCGCGATAAAGGGCGCCCGCCTTGCCCGTGGCCTCTCCGCGCTCGGCCAGGTGGTACAGGAACTGCGCGGTCAGCTCGCTGTAGGAGGGCGCGCGAAAACCGATCGAGCAGGTCATGCACTCGCCCTCGGCGATGCCGTCGTGCGCGATGTGCGGCGGCAGGTACAGCATGTCGCCGGGCTCGAGTACCCACTCCTGTTCGTGCTCGAAGTGCTGTAAAACCTTCAACGGCAAGCCGGGCTGCAGCGTCAGATCTTTCTGCGCGCTAATGCGCCAGCGGCGCTTGCCTTTTACTTGCAAAAGAAACACATCGTAGGAATCGAAGTGCGGGCCGACGCCGCCGCTATCGGTCGCATACGAAATCATCAGGTCGTCGAGACGCGCGTCCGGCACGAAACGGAAACGGTCGAGCAACGCGCGCGCGCGGTCGTCGTGCAGATCCACGCCCTGCACGAGCAGTGTCCATGCGCGCTGTTTGACGGACGGCAGTTCGTCGGGCGCGAATGGGCCGTGCTCCAGCTGCCATTTGTTGCGGAAGTGCGTGATCAGGCGCGCTTCGACGTCGTCCCGATCGGCCAGCTCGAACAGCTCGTCGCGCGACAGCGGCGCTTCGATGTCCGGAATCGCCTGACGGATCAGCAGCGGCTTTTTCTGCCAGTAGCGGCGCATGAATTGCGACGGGCTCAGATGGCCGAGAAGTGCGGTCGGAACGTCGGGCGAGGGCGGAAGAATGGGCCGCGTGGCCGGCTTTGCAGTAGACGGCGAATTGCTTGCCGAACCTGCATCGGCCGGGAGGTGAGTGGGCCGCCTGGGCATCGTATAATGTGAGTTGTATTTTGGAGAATCGAATGAAAATCGCAAAGAACACCGTCGTGTCGGTCGCCTACAAGCTGTCGGATGCGCAGGGCAATCTGATCGAGGAAAGCGAAGAGCCGATGGTCTATCTTCACGGCGGCTATGATGGCACGTTCCCCAAGATCGAGGAAGAGCTCGACGGCCACGAGGCTGGCTTCGAGACCCAGATCCAGCTTGAGCCGCAAGACGCGTTCGGCGAATACGATCCCGAGCTTGTGAAGATCGAGCCGCGCGATCGCTTCCCGGAACCGCTCGAAGTCGGCATGCAATTCGAAGGCACCCCCGAAGATGGCGACGAGGAAATCGATGCGCTGGTGTACGTGGTGACCGACGTCGCGGAAGACAAGGTCGTGCTCGACGGCAATCATCCGCTCGCCGGCATGGCGCTGCGTTTCGCGTTGACCGTCAAAGACGTGCGTCCGGCAACTGAAGACGAAATCCAGCACGAGCACGCGCATGGCGCGGACGGCCTCGAAGTTCTCGACGACGATGAAGACGAGGACGAAGAAGACAGATCAAAACCGACCCTGCACTGAGCTTGCGGGCATGCGCGGTGTCGTCGCGGGGGCAGACGGCACCGATGCGGGCAACGCAGGCGAGGCTGGCAGTATCGACCCCGGCGGCATCGAGATAGCGGGCCCATAGTCGCCGCCACCCTGGTCGGACGGGATGCGCGGCTGCTGCTCCTGCGACTCTCCAGGCGTCTGCAATACGGGCGGCAATTCCGACGCCGGCCCGAAACCTTCCACATTCGGCATCCCCGGCGCAACCGGCATCGACGCGCCGGATTCGTCGCGCGGCGATGCGGGCGGCAAGACCGGCGGCGTGGTGGGTAGCGGCATCTGCTTCGGCACGTCGCGCACGCTGACTCTGAACGGCGGCTTCCTGCCGAAATCCGCTTCTATCTGAATCCATTGGTTGAGACGATCATGCGGCGCGAGCGCAATGCGCGTGAGATTCGTCACGACCATCCCCTTGTCGTTGCGTAGCGGCTGATCGATGACGAAACCGCCGGCCGGCCGGTCCTCGTCTGCATGAATGACGACCACGGGTCCGGGGAAAATCTGCGCGAGCTTGACCAGACTGCGCTTGAATTCCAGAAAGCCGTCGCGGCGCGAGCTATGTGCGAAGTGCAGCCAGGCGAACCGTTCGGGTCGCTCGTAGCGCTCCGGGTCGAAGTCGCCTTGAATGAACACGACGATCGCGCGCGCGTCGCGGCGCTTCGCGTATTCGGCCGCGTGCTCGAGCCAGAATGCGTTGGCGATCACGCGATCTTCGAACTCGCCGTTGCGGCCGCCCGCGCTCAGGTAGTGGTTGTTCGGACCCGGCGCGTTCAGGCCGATGAAGACGATGTCGCCGGCTTTGGTGTTCGCTTTGTCGTTCGTTTTTTCGTTGACCACCCAGCGCACGTTTTCACGGAACGGGCGGAAGCGCGACACCTCGCTCTCGCGCGTCAACGCGATCGGGTTCTGCCCCATCGACGTTGGATCGGCGAACAGCGTTTGCCGCAACTGGTCGAGCCGCTCGACCGGATCGAAGCCGCCGGCTTCCGCCGTGCCGCAATCGACCCAGTCATGCTGGCCGGGGATAAAGAAGAGGGCAGTGCGCGAGCTGTCGAGCAGCGCGTGGCGGCGCTCGAACAGCGCGTCGCGGCAAACTTCCTTTGGCCCCTTCAGATTGCCGTCGTAGACGATGAAGCGCACGTCGCGCTCGCGGCCGATCGCCTCGAGCAGCCGTTGCGTGGCGGCTTCGTCGGCGGGGCTGTGCATCGTGCCGGAAATCACCGCGAACGCGAAGCGCGAGGCCTCGGCGCGCGCCGGCACGGTCCATGCGCACACTGCCACGAGCACGACGATGCCGCCTGCCGGTGCGAGCACATGGCGCAGCGCCGCGCGAAGCCCGCGCGGGCGCGGCGGGTGTCCCGGCGTGTCAGTGGTCCGCATCCGGCACGCCGGCCAGTTCATGCAGTTCGTACAGCAGATCGAGCGCTTCGCGCGGCCGCAGATCGTTCGGATCGATGCCGCGCAGACGCTCGACGAGTGTCTGCATCGCGGGCGACGCAGGCGTTGCGTCGCTCGCCGCCTCGTGGTCGTCGTCCGAGTCTTCGGCGAGCATGGCAGGCTGCGTGGCGAACAGATCGAGTTGCGGCGCGGGCTGCGCGGCCGATTGCTGCTCCAGATGCGCGAGATGCTTGCGTGCCGCGCGGATCACCGCGTTCGGCACGCCGGCGAGTTGCGCGACCTGCAGACCGTAGCTCTGATTGGCGGGCCCTTCGTTGACCGCGTGCAGGAACACGATGCCGTGCCCGTGCTCGACTGCCGACAGATGCACGTTGGCCGCGTGCGGAAACTCCGCGGGTAGTTGCGTCAGCTCGAAATAGTGCGTCGCGAACAGCGTGTAGCAGCCGTTGTGGGCGAGCAGGTGGCGCGCGATCGCCCACGCGAGCGCGAGGCCGTCGAACGTCGACGTGCCGCGGCCGATCTCGTCCATCAGCACGAGGCTTTGCGGTGTCGCGTCGTTGAGGATCGCGGCGGCTTCGGTCATCTCCACCATGAAGGTCGAGCGGCCGCCGGCGAGGTCGTCGGCCGCGCCGATGCGCGTGAAGATGCGGTCGATCGGTCCGAAGGCCGCGCGCCGCGCCGGTACATAGCTGCCCACGTAAGCGAGCAGCGCGATCAGCGCGGTCTGGCGCATGAAAGTCGACTTACCGCCCATGTTGGGACCGGTGATCAACAGCAGCTTGCGCTCGGTCGCGAGTGAGCAATCGTTGGCGATGAACTGCTCGACCTGCGCCTCGACCACCGGATGACGACCCTGCTCGATGTCGATACCCGCGTTCGCCGAGAACGTCGGCGCAACCCAGTCGAGCGCGCGAGCGCGTTCGCCGAGCGCGGCCAGCAGATCGAGTTCGGCGAGCGCGAGCGCAACGCGCTGACAGTCGGGAATGAACGGCAGCAACGATTGCAACAACGCGTCGTACAGTGCGCGTTCGCGCGCGAGCGCGCGTTCCTGCGCGGACAGCGCTTTGTCCTCGAAGGTCTTCAGCTCGGGCGTGATATAGCGCTCGGCATTCTTCAGCGTTTGCCGACGCCGATAGTCGTCCGGCACCTTGTCGGTCTGGCCGCGCGTGACTTCGATATAGAAGCCGTGCACCTTGTTGTACTCGACGCGCAGATTGCTGATGCCGGTGCGCGCGCGTTCGCGTGTTTCGAGATCGATCAGGAACTGTCCACAGTTCTCCGAAATATCGCGCAGTTCGTCGAGCTCGGCGTCATAACCACGCGCGATGACGCCGCCGTCGCGCACCATCGCGGCCGGCTCTTGCGCGACCGCGAGCTTCAGCAAATCGGCGCACGCGTGCGGCGGTTCGAGCGCCGCGTCGATGCGCGCGAGCGAATCCGCGTTCGAGGCCACCGCCGCGAGCTGCGCGCGCAATGCAGGCAGCGCGATGAAGGTATCGCGCAGGCTCGACAGATCGCGCGGCCGCGCCGACAGCAGCGCGAGACGTCCGGTGATCCGTTCGATGTCCGAAATCTGCCGCAATGCGCTGCGCAATGTATCGAGATCGGCGCCCGGCGGCGCGTCGAGCAACGCGCCGATCGCCTGCTGACGTGCCTGCGCCACCGCCGAATCGCGCGGCGGATGATGCAGCCAGTGCCGCAGCAGGCGGCTGCCCATCGTCGTGCAGCAGGTGTCGAGCAGCGAGCACAGCGTCGGCGATTCGGTGCCGCGCAGTGTCTCCGTGAGTTCGAGGTTGCGGCGCGTGGCCGGGTCGAGGCCGATGTATTCGGATTCGTATTCGACCTTCAGGCTGCGCACATGGCGCAGTTGCTGGCCCTGCGTGGACGCCGCATACAGCAGCAACGCGCCGGCCGCGCCGCACGCGCAGCCGAGCGAATGCGCGCCGAAGCCGTCGAGGCTAGCGACTTCGAGCTGGTCGCACAGGCGCTTCGTGCCCGAGGTGATATCGAAGTGCCAGGCCGGTACACGCTTGAGCGCGCTGGCGTTGACAGGCGGTGTCCAGCTGGTCGAATCGGCGCTGGCGTCGGCGACCAGAATTTCCGCGGGACGGATGCGCTCCAGCGCGGCGGCGACCTGATCGGGCGCGACTTCGGCGAGGCGCAGCGCGCCGCTCGCGAGATTGAGCCACGCGAGACCGACGCTCGTGGCGACACCGCGGCGATTGTGCGCGACGCCCAGCGCGAGCAGATAGACGTCGCTCTTGTCGGACAGCAGCGCGGCGTCGGTCAGCGTGCCAGGCGTAACCACGCGCATGACCTTGCGCTCGACCGGGCCTTTCGAGGTGGCCGGGTCGCCGATCTGTTCGCAGATCGCGACCGATTCGCCGAGCTTCACGAGCTTGGCCAGATACTGTTCGACAGCGTGATGCGGCACGCCGGCCATCTTGATCGGATTGCCCGCCGACGCGCCGCGCTGCGTGAGCGTCAGGTCGAGCAGGCGCGCGGCTTTTTCCGCGTCGTCGAAAAAGAGTTCGTAGAAGTCGCCCATCCGGTAGAACACCAGCGTGCCCGGATGCTCCGCCTTGATGCGCAGGTACTGTTGCATCATCGGCGTGTGTTGTGCGACGTCGTTGGCCGCTGCGGTTTGAATACCCATCCTTCGTGTCTTCTTGCGGTAGATGCTCAGGGCGTGAGTTTAACCCGCCGGCGCGGCGAGCGGACCCTGGCCGAACGGACGATGCCCAACACAAGAGCTGAATGTCAGCATGACCGATTCGATCAAAGCGGGGGTTGCACGCCGTCGCGGCGGGTTACGGCCGTCGAGCCGAGCCTCGCGCTGTCATTGCTGGAGCACCGTGGTGCATTCATTCCTCGATCATCGCCCGCATGTCCACCCTGCGTTCGTTCGCCGCGCTGCGGCGTTTCGCGAGCCACATCAGCAGCGTGATGAAGGTGCCGAACACGACGATGATCCACTGCGCGGGCATCTTCGCCGTGAGCAGCAGCGCGTACACGCCGAGCATCAGCAGCACCGCGAGGTTCTGGTTGAAATTCTGCACGGCGATCGAGTGACCGGCCGACAGCAGCGTCGCGCCGCGATGCTGCAGGATCGCATTCATCGGCACGATGAAAAAGCCCGACAACGCACCGAGCACGATCATCAGCGGATAGGCCAGCAGAATGTAGTAGGGCGCGACGTGCGTGCCGAAGCGCAGGCCCGCGCCCGCCGGGAACAGGTCCTTGTTGTAGAAGGCCATCGCGATCGCCACCGCGCCCGTCAGCACGCCGACCGGCAACACCTTCAGCGAGTGGCGCAATGGAATCAGCGCGGCCGCGCCCGCCGCGCCGATCGCGATGCCGAAGCCGGTCACGCCTTGCATCACCGCCGCCTTCGACAACGACAGCCCGAGGTTCACGTTCGCCCATTTGAGCACCAGCAGCTGCATCGTCACGGCGGCGCCCCACATCAGCGTGGTCACCCACAGCGCGATCTGCGCGAGCTTGTCGGCCCACAGCACCCGGAAGCAGTGATGGAAATCGCCGACCAGCTTATTCGGCTCGGTCAGCCGGTTCGGATAGCGCGCGCCAGTGTCCGGAATGAAGATGTTGATCGCGGCGGCGATCGCGTAGGTGAGCATGACCGCGCCCATCGCGAGATCGGCGGCCGAGCGGATCAGCGGCATATGCGCACGCGTGACGAAATGCTCGACGACGGTGCTGATCAGCGCACCGCCGAGCATCGTGCCGGCGATCGTCGACAGCACCGTCGCCGATTCGAGCCACGCGTTTGCCTGCACGAGCTTTTCGGCGGGCAGCAGCTCGGTGAGGATGCCGTATTTGGCGGGCGAATACGCGGCTGCGCCGAAGCCGACCACGCCGTAGGCGATCATCGGATGAACGCCGAGGATCATCATCAGGCAGCCGCTCGCCTTCAGCGCGTTGGAGACGAACATCACGTGGCGCTTCTGCATCGAATCGGCGAACGCGCCGACGAACGGCGCGAGCAGCACGTACGAGATCGTGAAAAAAATCTGCAGCAGCGGCGTAACCCACGCGGCCGAGCGCATCACGGAAAGCAGGGCGATGGCGGCGATCAACAGCGCATTGTCGGCCAGCGACGAAATGAACTGTGCCGCGATGATCGTATGGAAGCCTTTTTTCATGGGGCAGATTGGAGGCTGCGCCCGGGGCGAAAGTCGGGCAGGGTCAAAGCGGCATGGAGCAGGGAACGGTCCCGCCGGAGTACCGCCCCGAATAACTTCCCGCTTTTTAGCACGACGCTCCGCACACTGGAGCGCCGCCAACAGAAAAGCGGCCGAAGCCGCTTTTCTCTGCAACCGTTATGCGTTGCCGCGGACCGGCCGCGGCGGCGCACCTTACGCCGACTGCTGGCGCGTGCGGCTGTAGCGCGACAGGATCGGAATCATCTGCGCGTAGACCTTCGGGTTGCCCGCGACGACTTCGCCGACGTGCAGGAACTCCGAATCACCGGTGTAGTTGCCGACCAGGCCGCCGGCTTCGGTGATCAGCAGGCTGCCCGCCGCGACGTCCCATGCGTTCAGGCCCTGCTCGAAGAAGCCGTCCATGTGGCCGGCCGCGACGTTGGCCAGATCGAGCGCGGCGGCGCCCGGACGGCGCAGGCCGGCGCAGGCTTCGGTCATCTCGGCGAACTGACGGCCGTACGATTCGAGGCTGTCCTGCGCGCGGAACGGAAAGCCGGTGCCGATCAGGCAGTCGGCCAGGCGGTCACGCTTGGCGACGCGGATGCGGCGATCGTTGAGAAACGCGCCACGGCCGCGCGATGCGGTGAACAGATCGTTGCGGGTCGGATCGTAGACGACGGCCTGCGTGACGACGCCCTTGTGCGCGAGCGCGATCGACACGCAGTAGTAAGGGAAGCCGTGGATGAAGTTGGTGGTGCCGTCGAGCGGATCGATGATCCACTGGTATTCGGAATCGTGGTCCGACTTGCCCGACTCTTCGGCGAGGATGGCGTGATCGGGATAAGCGGTCTTCAGCGTTTCGATGATCGCCGCTTCGGACGCTTTGTCGACCTCCGTGACGAAATCGTTGTGCTGCTTTTTGCTGACCTGAATCAGGTCGAGATCGAGCGATGCGCGGTTGATGATCTGAGCTGCGCGGCGCGCGGCCTTCACAGCGATATTGAGCATGGGATGCATAAACTGATCCTTGTGCCGGGGCAGCACGGCTGCCGGCCGGTAAATAAGCGCGAAACTGCGCTGACGGGCGCCGCAACGACGCAAAAACAGCACGGAACGGCAGACCGGCTATCAAACCGGAGAGCATTCCGTCGACGGAGACGAATTGAATAAGAACGGTGCGACCGGTTCGACGCAAGCTTCAGCCAACGTCGGCGCCGGACGCGAAAAGCGGTATTTTACCTGAGTCCGGGCGCCCTCGCGCATGCTCGCTCACGTGCGGCTGATGTACCGCACCGGCGTCCGCCGGTGCCGGTCAGATGCTGCGCCCTCGTCCGCGCGCGTGGCTCGCGCGTGCGTCTGATTCGGCATAGGTGCCCGTTGGCGCTACCATACGCGTCTTGAGTCCTAGCCAGCCGAGTTTCATCGTGGATCACACCCACCATTCCTCCGACCCCGCCGTGGCCGATTTGCGCGGCGGCTTCACGTCGACGCGTTTCGTGCTGGTCGAGCCCAGCCATCCGGGCAATGTCGGCGCCGCGGCGCGCGCGCTGAAAACCATGGGCTTTTCGCGGCTCGTGCTCGTGTCGCCGCGCGTGCCGAACGTGCAGAACGACCCCGAAGCGATCGCGATGGCGAGCGGCGCCAATGACGTACTCGCCTCCGTGCACGTGGTGCCGTCGCTCGCCGATGCGCTGACTGGCGTGCACTGGTCGATTGCGCTGACCGCGCGGCTGCGCGAATACGGTCCGCCGCAATGGACGCCGCGTGCGGCTGCGGCCGCCGCGCACGCAGAGGCGATGCACGGCGAGATCGCGCTGGTGTTCGGCAACGAGCGCACGGGCTTGTCGAACGAGGACGTCGAGCGATGCAGCGCGATCGCGCATATTCCGGCCAATCCGGCCTATAGCTCGCTCAATCTCGCGCAGGCGGTGCAGGTGCTCGCCTACGAGCTACGCACCGCGTACCTCGGCGCCGACGAAGCGAGCGACGGCGCACCCACCGCGGGAGCACACGCGGCGCCGGCCGAATCCGCCGCTCCACGCGCGCAGATGGCGGCCAGCGACGAGATCGAGAGCATGTTCGCGCATCTGGAAAGCGCACTGGTCGCGCTCGAGTTTCTCGATCCGGCCAATCCGAAGAAGCTGATGTCACGGCTGCGGCGGCTCTTCGCGCGCTCGGGCCTCGAGCGCGAGGAGGTCAACATCGTGCGCGGCATCGCCAAGCACATCCTGCTCAAGACCAGACGGACCGGCTGACGGTCCGTTGACCAGCCCGTGACGGCGCCTGATGCGCCGCCTTCGTCTGACGACAACCTTGCAGGTGACGGGGACTTCCGGCAGGTTTCGCGCAATCGCCCTACAATCCACGAAACGTTAGAAGCAAAGCTGCCGCCGTGCCAAGCGGCAGCGATGCCGTTAGCTATGGCGCGAAACGCAGAGTCGCGCGCATGCGCAAACCGCGCGGATTCGCTCACGCAGACGGTTTTCCCCCAACAATACAGTCCCTGCCATGTTCACGAGACTTCGCGAAGATATCGCCACCATCCGCGAGCGCGATCCCGCCGCCCGCAGCGCATGGGAAGTGCTCACGTGTTATCCGGGGCTGCACGCGCTCGTGCTGCATCGGATCGCTCACGCGTGCTGGCGCGCGAAGCGCCGCTGGCTCGCGCGTTTCGTGTCCCAGATGGCGCGCTTCATGACCGGCATCGAGATTCATCCGGGCGCGAGCGTCGGGCGGCGCGTGTTCATCGATCACGGCATGGGCGTCGTGATCGGCGAGACCGCGCAGATCGGCGACGACTGCACGATCTACCAGGGTGTGACGCTCGGTGGCACGTCGCTCACGCGCGGCGCGAAGCGGCATCCGACGCTCGAGCGTGGTGTGATCGTCGGTGCGGGCGCGAAGGTGCTCGGCGGCTTCACCGTCGGCGCGGACGCGAAGATCGGATCGAACGCGGTCGTGACGAAGCCGGTGCCCGCGCGTGGCACGGCGCTCGGCAATCCGGCGCGGATCATCGTGCCGGCCGCGGCGGCTGCGAACGGTGCGAACGGTGCGAACCCGAATGCGAACGACGCCGCGCGTGACGCGAAGCGCGGCAGCGAAATCAGCGCGTTTTGCGCATACGGCATCACGCCTAACGCGGACGATCCGGTTTCGCTCGCGATTCACGGTCTGATCGACCATGCGGCTACTCAGGCGCGACGTATCGATGAAATCGTCGATGCGCTCGAGCGGCTCGGCACGAGCCTCGAAGGTCTGCAAGGCGCGGATGCGGCGTTGCTCGATTTGCGGCGGCTATCGGCGGCGATCGGGGGGAAGGTGGAGGGGCTGGCGGGGGAGCGCTAGGTATCGGCGCCTCGGCAGCGCGAAGCGCACGCCGTACCCACGAGGTCAATCCAGCGGCAGCGCTCGAATCCCGTCGGCATCGATCTTCAGATAGCCGCCCCGGCGCTCGCCGTGATCGAGATCCCAGTCGGGCAGAACCCAGCGCGTGCCGCCCGGCTCGCGATGCCGCGCGGGCAGATGGGTATGCCCATGAATGATCGTCGCGGTCTTCGATTTCCTGAACAGCGCGGCGACACCTTGCGGGGTCACGTCATACTTGATCGGCATCGGCCGCGTGCGGCCATGCTCGCTCTTCGAGCGCATGTTCTCGGCGAGCTTGCGACGCCAACGAAACGGCCACGCGAGAAACAGAATCTGCGCGAGTCGATTGCGCGCGAAACACCTGAACAACTGATAGCCGCGATCCGCGGTGCACAGACCATCGCCATGGGCGAGCGCAATGCGCGTGCCGAACGCGGTAATCACGAACGGATCGGGCAGCCAGATCGCGCCGGCCGCTTTCATGAAGCGCTTGCCCAGCAGAAAGTCGCGGTTGCCGTGCATGATGTAAAGCGCGATGCCGCGCTCGGACAGCGTGTGCAGCAGCGCCGCAATATGGGCGACGAACGGCTCGCTCAGCATGTCGTCGCCGACCCAGTACTCGAACAGGTCGCCGAGGATGAACACCGAGTCGGCCGCTTCCGCGCTCACGCGGATGAAATGCTCGAACGCGGCGAGCGTGCGCGGACTCGCCTCGCTCAGATGCAGATCGGAGAGGAAGAAAAAAGGGCGCGCGGCGTGCGGGCGTTGGCCCTCGCCTGGCACGCCCGCGGCGACGCTTCGCGGCGGCGTTTCTTGCAGCATTGAAGGTGCCTGATTTCAGTTCAAAGGAGTCGACGCCCGCATGAGGCGCGACTCACTCACGGCTTAGCCGACGACGACAGCTTTTTCGATCACGACGTCATCGACCGGCACGTCCTGATGGAAGCCCTTCGAACCGGTCTTGACCTTCCTGATCTTCTCGACCACGTCCATGCCTTCGACGACCTTGCCGAACACCGCATAGCCCCAGCCTTGCGGCGTCGGCGACGAGTGGTTCAGGAAGTCGTTGTCGTTCACGTTGATGAAGAATTGCGCGGTCGCCGAATGAGGGTCGTTGGTACGCGCCATCGCGATCGAGCCGTTCTCGTTCTTCAGACCGTTGTTCGCCTCGTTGGTGATCGGCTCGGCCGTCGGCTTCTGCTTCATGCCGGGTTCGAAGCCGCCGCCCTGGATCATGAAGCCGTCGATCACGCGGTGAAACACCGTGTTGTCGTAGTGGCCGGCCTTCACGTAGTTCAGGAAGTTCTCGACCGACTTCGGCGCCTTTTCGGCATTCAGCTCGAGTTTGATGAGGCCGTGGTTCGTATGCAGTTCAACCATGATGGAATCCTTTGATGAACAGGTGGATAAAAGGCGCGGCGCGTCGTCATGTGCTGACGACCGGCCGCGCCGGGGCGTTGGTTGGGGCCGGGCTTCGGCCGCGCGGGTTTGCTTGCCCGTTCGTTTTTACTTGCTCACCACCGTCGCCGACTGGATCACGACCGGCTTCTGCGGCACATCGCTCATCGGGCCGCGCGTGGTGGTGGGCGTGGCTTCGATGCGTTTCACGACGTCCATGCCGCTCGTGACCTTGCCGAATACCGCGTAGCCGTTGCCGTCCGGATTCGGGTAGTCGAGATTGGCATTGTCCACCGTGTTGATGAAGAACTGCGCGGTGGCCGAATTCGGGTCGCTGGTGCGTGCCATCGCGATCGTGCCAGCGGTGTTCTTCAGACCGGTGCGGCTCTCGAGCGGAATCGGCGCGCGCGTCGGCTTCTCGACGAAGCTCTGCGTATAGCCGCCGCCCTGGATCATGAAGCCCGGAATCACGCGATGGAAGATCGTGCCGCTATATTGGCCGGCTTTCACGTAGTCGAGGAAATTGGCGACCGTCTTTGGCGCTTTCTCGGGATACAGCTCGACGCGGATGTCACCCTCCGACGTCTTCAGCAGCACGGAAGGATGAGCGGCCTGCGAACCGGACTGCGCAAAGGCGGGTGCGTTTGCGATCAGGGCGGCGCTGCCGAGCGCCAACATCAACCATTTCATGAAAGTCCTCGGGGTTGGAGAAAACTTGCGGCAGGCAACGAGCCCGGCGCTCAGCGCGACGGCGCCATGTACGGCGGCATGGCGAGCGAGCCATTCGGGCCGCCGAACTGGAAGCTCGGGCTGTCCGTGATGTTCGACGTGGGGTGCGCGGCGGGCACGGTCGTCTGCTCGGCGGCGGGCTGTGACGCCGCGGCAGCGGGCGTTGCCGGCGACACGACCTTCTGGATATCCGCGAGACGCTGCGCGGTCCTCGGGCTCGCCTTGCCGAGGCTCTCCGCGCGACGGTACGCGGCATCGGCGAGGCGCAGATAGAGGTCACCGAGGTTCTCGAACGCGAGGCCGTAGTTCGGATTGACCTGGGTGGCCATCTCGAGCGCCGCGCGCGCCTCGGTCAGACGGCCTTGTCTCGCGAAGAGTGTGGCGAGGTTGTTGTACGGCTCGGGCAACTCGGGATACAGCTGCGTGAGTTCGGTGAACGCCGTGATCGCTTCGTCGTCGCGATTCAGATGCACGAGCACGTTTGCGCGTTTGAACTTCGCTTGTGCGTCGCGCGGATTCGCGGCGACGCGCGCATCGAGTTGGGTCAGCGCGGCTTGCCAGTTTTTCTGCGCGATCGACGCGTCGATTTCCGGCGTATTGTCACGCACGGCGGGGCCTTGCGGCATCACCGCGGTCTTCTGCGCATAAGCGCTCGCGACCGGCACCGCGGCAAGTGCGGCAACGACGGTGACGCGCCACGCGAGGGCACGCGCCGCTTCCAAAGTAACGCCACCGACAACGTTGCCAAACGCAGTCGCGGCGAGGGTCGCAGCGCTGTGCGCGCGGCCGCTGGAGTGTTTCATAGGCTCAGGTCTCGATGTTATACTCCGAGCCATTCTAACAAAAGGTCTGCGCGTTCCGTCGAACCGCCGACTGTCTTTTCGCCACTCGTGGCCGTCTCCGCCCGGTTCGCAGCGTCGTCTGCAGCCTGATCGCCGCACGAGGTGCGCCGGTTTCAGCTGTATGCGATGTACCCGTTATCCTGTTCGTTTCGCGGGTCGCGGCGCGCATGAAGCACAATGCGGACTTCTTTCGGCCCACGCACCGCTCTCTATGGAATCTCTGCGCATTTACAACACGCTCGCGCGTGACAAACAGACTTTCGTGCCGCTGCGCGAAGGTGTCGTGCGGATGTACGTCTGCGGGATGACCGTGTACGACTATTGTCACGTCGGTCATGCGCGGGTGATGGTCGTGTTCGACATCGTGCAGCGCTGGTTGCGTGCGCTTGGCTACAACGTGACCTACGTGCGCAACATTACCGATATCGACGACAAGATCATCAAGCGCGCAGTCGAGAACGGTGAAACCATCAAATCGCTGACCGATCGCTTCATCGCCGCGCTGCATGAAGACGCGGACGCGCTCGGCATCGAGCGTCCGGACATCGAGCCGCGCGCGACCGACTTCATTCCGCAGATGCTCGGCATGATCGAGACGCTCGAGAAAAACGGCTACGCCTACCAGGCGAGCGACGGCGACGTCAACTACGCGGTACGCAAATTCGCAGGATACGGCAAGCTGTCGGGCAAGTCGCTCGAAGACCTGCGCGCTGGCGAACGCGTCGCGGCCAACGACGCGAAACAGGACCCGCTCGACTTCGTGCTGTGGAAGCAGGCGAAGCCCGAGGAACCGGCCGACACCGGCTGGGATTCGAAGTACGGGCGCGGTCGTCCCGGCTGGCACATCGAGTGCTCGGCGATGGGCTGCACGCTGCTCGGTGAACAGTTCGACATTCACGGTGGCGGCCAGGATCTGCAGTTTCCGCACCACGAAAACGAGATCGCGCAAAGTGAGGCCGCGACCGGACAAACATTCGTCAATTACTGGATGCACAACGGCTACGTACAGATCGACAATGAGAAGATGTCGAAGTCGTTGAACAATTTTTTTACGATTCGCGAAGTGCTCGCGCAGTACGATGCAGAGGTGGTGCGTTTCTTCATCGCGCGCGCGCATTACCGCTCGCCGTTGAACTACAGCGACGTACATATCGACGACGCGCGCAATGCACTCGCGCGTTTGTACACGGCGTTGAAAGACGTGACGCCCGATAGCGCCGTGCTCGACTGGAACGAAGCGCACGCGCAGCGTTTCCAGGCGGCAATGAACGACGACTTCAACACGCCGGTGGCCGTGTCGGTGCTGTTCGAGCTGGCCACCGAAGTGAACCGCACGCGCGACCCCGCGCTGGCCCGTCAATTGCGCGCGCTTGGCGCGGTGCTCGGGCTGCTCGGACGCGAACCGCGTGCCTACCTGCAGCAGGCAGCGGGTGCTGCAGCCGAAGGCGCGCTCGAGCCCGCCGCGATCGAAGCGAAGATCGCCGCGCGCATCGCCGCCAAGCAGGCAAAGGACTATGCGGCAGCAGACCGGATCCGGGCCGAATTGCTCGATGCCGGCGTTGCCCTTGAAGACAAACCCGGCGGGTTGACCGAGTGGCGGCGCGTGTGAGCGCACCTCGTAGTTCCCTCTGAACGACTCGCCAGGCAGGAGGCAGGATGGCAACGGCCACGAAGACGCCGGCTAAACGCGCGGCGTCTCAAACCAGTGTGGCAGCCGCAGCATCGGCTGCCGCAGCTCAGTCGACTCGTGCGGGCGACGGCGCGGTAGACAAAGCGCCCTCGAAAGCGGGCGGGGCGGCGGCGAAAGCCGACTCGACCGCGGCAAAGAAGAGCGCAGCCAAACGCTCGCTCAATGGCGCGGCCACTGAAGCTGCACACGCGCCTGCGAAACGCGCGAAAACGGCGTCGCGTGTGAAGGGCAACGGTGCGTTGCCGGCCAAACTCGCGGCCGAGCTCGCCGGCGACGTGCAGGAACTCGCGCGCGACACGAACGCGGGCGAAGTCGTGCGCAAGACGCGCGTATCGGCCACCTCGGCGAGCACGGCCAGCGCGGGCGGCGAAGCGGCCGGTGTCGCATCGCTCGCGAACGAAGTCGCGGTGCCGGTGCAGATCGGCGGTCTCGCGCCTGAAGTCACGCGTCCCGCGTATTGGGACAAGGCGTGCGCGGATCTCGTCAAGCGCGATCGCATTTTGAAGAAGCTGATTCCGAAGTTCGGCCCCGTGCATTTGCTGAGTCGTGGCGATCCTTTCGTCACGCTTGCGCGCTCGGTGGTCGGCCAGCAGATCTCGGTCGCCTCGGCGCAGGCCGTGTGGGCGAGGGTCGAAGTCGCGTGTCCGAAGCTCGTGCCGCAGCAGTTCATCAAGCTCGGTCTCGAGAAGCTGACCGCGTGCGGTTTGTCGAAACGCAAGGCCGAGTACGTGCTCGATCTCGCGAGGCATTTCGTGTCGGGCGCGTTGCACGTCGGCAAGTGGACGTCGATGGACGACGAGGCGGTGATCGCCGAACTCACGCAGATTCGCGGCATCGGCCGCTGGACCGCGGAGATGTTCCTGATTTTCAACCTGTCGCGTCCCGATGTGCTACCGCTCGACGACCTCGGCCTGATCCGCGCGATCAGCGTCAACTATTTCAGCGGCGAACCCGTCACGCGCAGCGAAGCGCGCGAGGTTGCCGCGAACTGGGAGCCGTGGCGCACGGTGGCGACCTGGTACATGTGGCGTAGTCTCGATCCGTTACCGGTCGACTACTAAAGAAGAACAGGAAACGAAGCCGTTTCAAAGACTATCGCGTATATGATATCGATAGTTGAGAAATGGTTTTGACATCGGCGCACGCGGTTAGAATACGCGCTGCCCGGTAAGTCCAAGGATTACAACCAATGAAGACCACGTTTCTGGATTTCGAACAGCCGATCGCTGAACTCGAAGCGAAGATCGAAGAATTGCGCTTCGTGCAGGACGACTCGGCCGTCGATATTTCGGAAGAGATCGAGCGGCTGTCCAAGAAGAGCCAGCAGCTCACCAAAGATCTGTATGCGAACCTCACACCGTGGCAGGTTTCGCAAATCGCCCGTCATCCGCAGCGTCCGTACACGTTCGACTACGTGAGCGAGCTGTTTACCGATTTTCATGAACTGCATGGCGACCGCAACTTCGCGGACGATCTGTCGATCGTCGGCGGTCTCGCGCGGTTCAACGGCCAGGCGTGCATGGTGATCGGTCATCAGAAGGGCCGCGACACCAAGGAGCGCGCGCTGCGCAACTTCGGCATGCCGCGTCCGGAAGGCTATCGCAAGGCCGAGCGGCTGATGCGCCTCGCCGAGAAGTTCGGCCTGCCGATCTTCACGTTCATCGACACGCCGGGCGCGTACCCGGGCATCGGCGCGGAAGAGCGGGGCCAGTCCGAAGCGATCGGCCGCAATCTGTACGTGATGGCCGAGCTGAAGACGCCGCTGATCGCGACGATCATCGGCGAGGGCGGCTCGGGCGGCGCACTCGCTATCGCGGTGGGCGACAGCGTGCTGATGTTGCAGTTCTCGACCTACTCGGTGATCTCGCCGGAAGGCTGCGCATCGATCCTGTGGAAAAGCGCCGCCAAGGCACCGGAAGCAGCGGAGGCGCTCGGCCTGACCGCGCATCGTCTGAAGGCGCTCGGTCTGATCGACAAGATCGTCAACGAGCCGCTCGGCGGCGCGCATCGCGATCCGAAGGGCATGGCGGCGATGCTGCGCCGTGCGCTCGCCGATTCGCTGCGCCAGTTCCAGGGTATGAGCACCAACGACCTGCGCGAACGCCGTTTCGAACGGCTGATGGCGTACGGCAAATTCAAGGAAACGACGCCGGGCGCATAAGCCCGCGCGTTGGCCTGTCTCTTTCGTCCACCGGCGCTTTCCGCGCTAACGACGTGACCACCACCGCCGACTCATCCGCCGAGCGCCTCGTGATCGAGGCGCTCGGCGCCGCGCTGTCCGGGCTCGATTCGAACGCGCGCATTGCGGTCGCATTCAGCGGCGGCGTCGATTCGAGCGTGCTCCTCGATGCGGCGGTGCGCGTCGCGGGTGCGTCGCGCTGTATCGCGCTGCACGTGCATCATGGATTGAGTCCACATGCCGATACGTGGCTCGCGCACTGCGAGGCTTTCGCGCGCGAACGTGGCGTCGAATTCGACGCGCGACGCGTGGATGTTTCGCGCGCGCCGGGCCTGAGCATCGAGGCCGCGGCACGCGACGCGCGTTATCGCGCGCTCGACGCGATGTGCGCAACGCACGGCATTGGCACGCTATGGCTCGCGCAGCATGCGGACGATCAGGCCGAGACCGTGCTGCTGCAACTGCTGCGCGGCGCGGGGCTCGCGGGTCTCGCGGCGATGGCGCCCGGCACGCTGCCGACAGGTGCGTCGACGACACGTGTGCGGCCGCTTTTGCATCTGCTGCGCGCGCAGCTCGAACACTATGCGAGCGCGCGCAAGCTGCGCTGGATCGACGACGAATCGAACGCGGACACGCGTTATGCGCGCAACGCCTTGCGTCATCAGGTGATGCCGGTGCTCGCGGTGCACTTCCCGGGCTATCGCGATGCGCTCGCGCGCACGGCCGCGCATTCGGCATCGGCGCAGCGATTGCTCGACACGCTCGCGCGCGCCGACATGGAAAGCGCGTCGCGCGATGAAGGACGCGCCCTCGCGCACGACGTGCTGCTCGCTCTCGACGACGATCGCGCGCTGAATCTGCTGCGCTACTGGATGCGTACGCTCGGCTTCGTCGCGGCATCGAGCGCGCGTGTCGCGGATGCACTGCGGCAGTTGCGCGAAGTGGCTGCGGGGCAGGACGGACATCGGCTCCGCATCGATCATGCGGGGCATGCGTTGCGCAGCTATCGCGGCCTCGTCTACTGGGAAGCCGGCGATAGCAGCGAACCCGCCGACGAAACCGCGCTCGTCGAGCGCGAGATCAGTGAACTCGCGTGGCAAGGGCAAGAGATCTGGCATTTGCCGCAATGGCGCGGCACGTTCGTGTTCGCGATGGTGGATGCAGCCGCTGCTTCCGACGTAGCCGACGCAGCCGACGCAGCCGACGCAGCCGACGCAGCCGACGCAGCGCACGCAGCGCCACGTAACGAAGCATGCGACATCGTTCCCGTCAGCGTCCTGCAACGAGCCTCTCTAAGCGTGCGGGCGCGCCGCGGCGGAGAACGCATGCGCGTCGGTGTGCCGAACACGCCGAGCCGCACGCTGAAGAACCTGTTTCAGGAGCGCGGCATTCCCGCATGGAAGCGCGACGTGCCATTGCTTTACGTTGGCGATGAACTGCTGTTCGTGCCGCTGATCGGCGTGAATCGCGGGACCGTGCGCGACGCATCTCCGGAGCGCGAAGCGTGCGTGAAAATCGTCTGGCGCGAGGATCTGCTGATCGCCTGAGCGTCGGTCGGACAGTCGCGCAAGCCGTGCGTGCAGATGTCGAAAGCGTGAAACAGGGCGCAAATCAACGATAAAACAGGCCATTGCAGGCCTGATTCGACGCATTTGAGCGCTCGTTGCGTCTTGTCTTTTTGCGCCTAATCAGGTACTTTAGCTTGTTTGCCCGACCCGATTTCGCCGTCGCTTTTGTCGCTATCGGTCGTTAGTGCCGGCAGGCGTGCGTGATCCGTCGTCGCCGTTCAATTCCGATCAGCCATTTGCGATTTCATCCCGGGCAAATCCGCGCGTGCTGCACGCGTGCTGCATCTACGCCGCCACACACTTTGCCGCCGTTCACGAGACGTTGCGCCCCTGTGCTTTCTGTGCGGTCGTCTCCAGCGCGCCAGCGCGGTTTCTCTTCCAGTTCAGAACGACAATGGCACTCATCGTACATAAATACGGCGGCACCTCGATGGGCTCGGTCGAGCGCATCAAGAACGTCGCCAGGCGCGTCGCGAAATGGCACAAGGCCGGCCATCAGATGGTCGTCGTGCCGTCGGCAATGTCCGGCGAAACCAATCGCCTGCTTGGCCTCGCGAAAGAAATCACGACTCAACCGAGCCCGCGTGAGCTCGACATGATCGCCGCCACCGGCGAGCAGGTCAGCTCGGGTCTGCTCGCGATCGCGCTGCAGGAAGCCGGCGTCGAAGCGGTCAGCTACGCAGGCTGGCAGGTGCCGGTCAAGACCGATAGCGCGTTTACGAAAGCGCGCATCAGCGACATCGACGGCGAGCGCGTCATGCAAGACCTCGCAGCCGGCAAGGTGGTCGTGATCACCGGCTTCCAAGGCATTGACCCGGACGGCCACATCACGACGCTCGGCCGCGGCGGCTCGGACACGTCGGCAGTCGCGGTCGCGGCCGCGCTGAAGGCCGACGAGTGCCTGATCTACACGGACGTCGACGGTGTGTACACGACTGACCCGCGCGTCGTTGAAGAAGCGCGCCGGCTCGACCGCGTGACGTTCGAAGAAATGCTGGAAATGGCCAGCCTGGGTTCGAAGGTGCTGCAGATCCGCTCGGTGGAATTCGCCGGCAAATATCAGGTGAAAACGCGCGTGCTGTCGAGCCTGACCGATCCGCTGATGCCACTCGACGAAGAAATGAAGTCGGGCACCCTGATTACTTTTGAAGAAGACGAGACCATGGAAAAAGCAGTCATCTCGGGTATCGCGTTCCAGCGCGACGAAGCTCGTATCGCCGTGATGGGCGTGCCCGACAAGCCGGGCATCGCGTATCAGATTCTCGGCCCGGTGGCGGACGCGAATATCGATGTCGACATGATCATCCAGAACCAGAGCGTCGAGGGCAAGACGGCATTCACGTTCACGGTTGGCCGCGGCGACTATGCGCGTGCAATGGAAATCCTCACCGGCACGGTAAAGGCGCACGTCCAGGCCGAGCAGGTGCTGGGCGACCCGAAGGTGTCGAAGGTGTCGGTGGTCGGCGTCGGGATGCGCTCGCACGTTGGCATCGCCAGCAAGATGTTCCGCACGCTGTCGGAAGAGGGCATCAACATTCAGATGATCTCGACCTCGGAGATCAAGATCTCGGTGTTGATCGACGAAAAGTACATGGAGCTCGCGGTACGCGCGCTGCATAAGGCCTTCGAACTCGATCAGGCATAAGTGGCGGGAAAAACGGGGCGCTCTGGAGCGTCCCGTTTGTTTTGTGGCGTTCATGTGAATGAATTGCGTGATGAGACGCCACGTTGGCACAAATAATGTTCGTCAGACATTGACCTTATCGGCCCGGCCCGCTATGATCTTGGCTTCGTCGCACTGACTCCCTGTGCGACAGAAAGTTTGGGAGACGTGGCCGAGAGGTCGAAGGCACTCCCCTGCTAAGGGAGCATCTGGGCCAAAACCTGGATCGAGGGTTCGAATCCCTCCGTCTCCGCCAGCAATGGTGGCGAAACCCCGCAGAGTCTAGGCTCTGCGGGGTTTTTGTTTTTGCGCGGCTTGATTTTGATCTCGCTCGATACTTCAGCGATGTCAGCGGCATTCCCAGCCCTCCAGCATGTGACCACGTCCTACGTGAATAGGCAGGTCTGCTGATCAATGCAAGGCGCCGTTAGCCCGCCACGCTGGTCCGCAGAAAACCGCGCCAGATCCGGCGCGGCAGGCAAGGAGTCCGCATGACTGATCCCGTCGTGCCGCTGACCGAGACCGCCTCGCTTAGAACGCGTGCCGCAACCCCACCATGCCGACGAACTGAGACGGACCCGATGACGGCGTCGTGTTCTGCGAGTCGCCGACCACCGCGACCGCGTCGGCGATGGTCACACCGCTGCCCGACGAGATCAGCGACTTGCCGCCTGCATGCTGATAGGCCTCGAGCGCGTACAGCGTGGTGCGCGTCGACAGGTTGTAGGTCTGTTCGAGCGAGATCTGATGATAGTGCGCCGGACCGCTGATGCCGTTCGCCTTGCTTGCCTGGGTGAAGCTATAGCCGCCGCCGACCGTCACGCTCGGCGTGATCCGGTACGTCGCGATCGCACCGTACGTGTTGAACACGGCCTTGTCGAAGAACAGCGAGCCGTGGCCCGGCGCGTACTGCACATTCGAGTAGTTGAGGCCCACCATCAGATCGTGCCACGTATAGCGACCCGCCGCGGCGAACAGCTGCGCGCTGCGCGCGCTCGCGTAACCGTTGTTGACCGGCGAGTTGATCGCGAAGCTGCCGAGCGCCGCGCTCGTCGAAATGTCCTTCAGCTTCACGTAGCCGGCTGCGAGCGACACGGGCTGGAAGTCATAACGCAGCGCCGCGCTGAACAGGCTGCCGTTCGCGACGCTGCCGGGCACGCCGCCGAGACCATACTGCGCGCTTGCCTGCAGGCCCCCGATCGTCGGCGATAGGTAGGTTACCGAATTATTGAAGCGCAGCGTCGTGTCGAGGGCGTCGAGATCGCCGGGGTGCGCGCCGGTCGCGCCGGTCAGCACGCCGGTCGGTCCGAGCGCGCCGACCATCTGGAAGTAGGGTGTGTACTGGCGGCCGAGCGTCACCGTGCCGTAGCGGTCGTTCGCGAGGCCGACATAGGCTTGGCGATTGAACAGGTAGCCCGCGGTGCTTTGCGCGCCAGTCAGCGAATTGAAGCCGCTCTCGAGCCGGAAGATCGCCTTCGTGCCGCCGCCGAGATCTTCCGAGCCGAGGAAGCCGAACTTGCTCGCCTGCAGGTTGCCCTGGCTCATATAGAAATTCGAATGCCCCTTCTGGTTGCTGGCATAGGCGAACGCATTGTCGACGACGCCATACAGCGTGACGCTGCTTTGCGCCGATGCGCTGGTGGACAACGCGGTGCCCGCGAACGGCAGGCAGCAGAGGACGAACGCGCGGGTGCGCGCGCGCTGGTTTATTTTCATGATTGGGATGTCTCCAGACTGATGGGACGGCCTGATCCCTCAGGCCGGTGCGGTGTGTTGTTCAGTGCGGCACCGAAATCGTCAGGCAGCGCCAGCCGTCCGCGGTGTGATCGGTGACGAGCGTGCCGTTAGCGCAGACGACCGCGCGTGTTTCGCGCATCGGCACGAACACGCGCACTTGCGGCTGCACGCGCGGCATCCATTGCGAACGCTCGAGCGTCACCCGCAAAGTGTTTGCGTCGCCCGTCAGCGTGACGTTCCAGCGGCCTTGCTCGCCGTTGCGCCAGGCTTCGGTCTCGCCGTCGTCCTCGATCGAGCCGCCTTGCGCGGTGCCCGCGTCGGCATACGGCACCGCGAGGAATGCGCGTTGGTCGGCGGGGCGGCCAAAATGCTGCTCGGCGATGTTGAGCGCAATCACGCTGCCTTCACGCAGCAGGAACACCGGCCGCTCGAACGGCGCGGGCAACGTGACGGTCTGGCCGCCGTCGAACGTTTCGCCGCTCCAGTACGACACCCAGCGCGAACCGGCCGGTAGATACACGGCGCGCGTGCTCTGGCCCGGATCGACCACTGGCGCGACCAGCATCGACGAGCCGAGCATCATGTCGTCGCCATCGACGAGGCAGCGCGGATCGTGCGGAAACTCCGCGAACAGCGGCCGCAGCACCGGCTCGTACGCGCTATGCGATTGCCACAGCAGTTCGTAGAGGTAAGGGATCAGGCGATAGCGCAGCTTGATCAGGTCTGCCACGTGCCGCGTGACTTCGGGATGCATCCACGGCTCGTTGACGGTGCCGTCGTCGTTCCACGAGTGAATCGAAAAGCGCGGCAGGAAGATGCCGAACCCGACCCAGCGCGCAAACAGCTCCGGCTCCGGGGCCGGACCCGAGAAGCCGCCGATGTCGTGACCGCTATTCGACACGCCCGACATCGCGAGCCCGAGCCCCATCTTCAGATTGAAGCGCAGCGTTTCCCACGACGTGTAGTTGTCGCCCGACCACGTCTGCACGTAGCGATGCATGCCGACGCCGCCCGAGCGCGACACGAGGAACGGGCGCCTGTCAGGCGCATGCTCGCGCTGCGCGTCGTGCGACGCGCGCATCATCAGCTGCGTCTGCAGCACCTTCGCCTGGTGTGCCGGATACGGCTTGCCGAAGCCGCGCGCGATAGCATGCGGCGACCAGATCTCGAACTCGTTGTTGTCGTTCCAGGTGGCCGCGATGCCGTATTTGAGCAGTGCGTCCTTCACGCGAGCTTTCCACCAGTCGATCGTCGCGGGATTCGTGAAGTCGAGGTACGCGCCGACTTCGTCCCAGAACTGCACCCATGCGGGATCGCCATCGGGCGCTTCGATCAACAGGCCGGCGTGGGCGACGTCGTCGAACGCTGGGTGGTCTTGCAGCAGACACGGCTTGATGTTCGCGCACAGACGCACGCCGTGATCGAGATAGCTCCGCACGAACCCGTCGATGTCCGGAAACTTGTCGTGATTCCAATTGAACACGTAGCGCTTCGGCCCGATCGACGTATAGCCCGACGACAGATGGAACGAATCGCACAGCACGTCGTGTTCGCGGCAACGCTCGATGAATTTGCCCATCTGCTGTTGCGCGTCCGGCGCGTCGGTATAGCTCATCGTCGAGCCCGAGTAGCCGAGGCCCCACTTCGGCATCCACGCGGGACGTCCGGTGAGCCACGTGAAGCGGCGCACCGCGTCGAGTGGCGAGCCGGGCGATGCGATGAAGTAGTAGTCGAGATCGCCATGCTCGGCGATGAAGTGCCGATAGTGGCCGTGATAGTTGTCGAGCTCGCGGCCCATGTCGAAGCGACAATCGCCGAGCGTGTCGTAGAACAGGCCGAAGCCCGTCGACGTCTGCGGCTGCCACGTCACGTAGAACGGGATGTGCTTGTACAGCGGGTCCGTGGTGCGCGCGCTGTAGCCCATCGCGTCGATGTTGCGCATCTCGTAGCTTTGCTGCGCGCGATCGAGCGAGCCGGCACGCTCGCCGAGGCCCACGTACATTTCGTCGCGGCGCCGCTCGACGTAGTGATAGACGCGCGAGTCCCACCAGCCGAAGTTGTACGCCTGGGTCTTGCGATCGCTCATCACGCGATGCCATGTGCCTTCGTGCAGGATGTCCCAGGCGCAGGCGCCGCCTTCGAGCGCCACGCTCACGCGCACGCGCGCCGTTTCGATCACGATGTGACCGGCTGCTTCGTTCACCGTGAACGGCGGCGGCGTGAAGCCGCTCAGGTCGCGGCGCTCGCGGCCTTCGAGCGGCACGTCGTCCATCCCGGGCGCGATCGCCCATGTGCGCGGGCCGCGCGTTTCGCCGTCCGGCAGCACGAGCACGCGGATGATGTCCTCGGCGAGCACGAACAGCTCGATGCGGCAATTCGGTTGCGCGCTTAGCACGACCGGGTTGGCCGCGGGGTTGCGAGCGTGACGGGCGAGCGCGAAGCGCGGCGGATATTTGAGATTGATCTGTGAACGCATGATGAGTCTTCGAGGAAGGTCAGGCAGCAGTGTTGACGCTCAGTTCGGCGCGGCGCGCGCGGCCGTGGCGCGGCACACCGCGCATCAGGATGATCAGCAGCGTCGCGCCGATGATGTCGAATGCGCCGAGCGCACCGAACAGCGGCGTGTAGCCGATCGAATCGGCGAGCGCGCCGACCATCAGGGAGAAGCCGAGGCCGCCGATCCACGCGGCCATGCCCGCGAAGCCGGCGACGGTGCCGACTTCGCCCGGATCGAATACGTCGGCGGCGAGCGTGTTGACGAGCGCCGAGATCATCTGGTGCGCGAAGCCGCCGACGCAGAAGAGGGCGATGGCCTGGTAGGGCGACGCGACGAGACCGATCGATGCCGGCCCGATCATCATCAGCGCGCCGAGCACGACGCCCGAGATGCGCGACCAGATCAGCGGCACGCGAAAATGCTTCATCAGGAATGGCGACAGATAGCCGCCGAACAGACCGCCCAGGTCCGCGGCTAGAAACGGCAGCCACGCGAACATCGCGATCTGCTTCAGATCCATATGACGCTGCGTGGCGAGATAGAGCGGAATCCAGAAGCTGAACGTCTGCCACGCGGGCTCGGCGAAAAAGCGCGCTTGCGCGATCGCCCAGAAGCGGCGCGTGCGCAGCACTTCACGCACGCTCGCGCGGCGCGCGGCGGGCGGTGCCTGGCCTTCGACGATCGCGGCGCGCTCGGCATCGCTCACGCGCTTGTGCTCGGCGGGCGAGCGGTACAGCGCGAACCATGCGGCGGCCCACACGAAGCCGAGCGCGCCGGTCACCGCGAACGCGCTCTGCCAGCCGTAGCGCAGCGACAGGAAAACGACGAGCGGCGGCGCGAGCAGCGAGCCGAGCGAGGTGCCCGCATTGAAATAGCCGACCGCGACGGATTTCTCGCGATCGGGAAACCATTCGGCGACGACCTTCATGCCGGCCGGAATCGCGACCGCTTCGGACAGGCCCATGAAGCCGCGCAGCGCCGCGAGCGAAAGCCAACTGCCCGCGAATCCGTGGAACACGCCGGTCAGCGACCACAGGCACGCGAACAGCGCGAAGCCGAGGCGCAGGCCGATCAGATCGATGATCAGGCCGCAGACGGGCTGCATCACCGTATAGCCGACCTGGAACGCGCCGACCACGTACGAGTACTGCCGCGTGTTCATGTGCAGCAGTTTCATCAGTTCGGGCGCCATCACCCCGAGCGCGTTGCGCGACAGATAGTTGACGATCGTCCCAACGCACACGAGGGCGATGATCCACCAGCGCAATCCCTTGATCGTTTTCAAAATCAGTCTCCGTGGCGCATTGAGCGGTTGCTTCCGGCGCAGTGCTCGGGTATGCGCGAATTCGAACATTTATTGGTTTTCAATGGCAGTCATCCTATCACTTGGAATCGACCTGGATATCCGGGAAAACCATAGTTGTTGCCATGTTTTTCCTTGATTTTTCGGGATAATTTGATATTTTTTTGCCCGGTATCGGAGTGGTGATCGGATGACCGTGGTGAAAAATATCGAACAGATATGTTCTTTCGAACTTTAAAATGTTCGTTTTCGGGATGTCAGCCAGGCCGCGAGCCGGCGCCCGCGCGGAGGGTGCTTTTTCGCCGCCGTCTGGCGTGTGTAACCAGACATTACGCCGCCGCCGGCGAGGCGATTTTCAGCATCAGTTATTACAAAGTTGAAATACGCGTGTTGCTGCCTTTGCGTTATATTTCCGCCAACAAAACATGTTCCTACAAAGGTGATCAATGAAGTCCGCTCGTCTTGTTCCGCTTGTGTTCGGCGTGTTGACGTTGGCTGCATCGGGTGCCGCGATGGCCGCGGGGCTCAACGTCGGGGTCAATATCGGCATTCCCGCGCCGGTCTACGTCGCACCGGCACCGGTCTACGCACCGCCGCCGCCTCCGCCGCCGCCCGTCGTCTATCAGCCGGCTCCCGTGTACTACGGCGGTCCGCAAATCGTGATCGGCTGGCATGGCGACCGTTACTGGGACGGCCATCGCTACTGGGCGCGCAACGACTGGTATCGCCACCATCCGCCGGGCCGCGGCGACTATGCGCGCGGTCACTACGACCAACATCGCGGCTGGCACTGAGTCGCCACTGCGTCAGCGCTGAAGCGCGCCAACCGGCCGCAGCGATGACAGAACCGCCCTTGGAGGGCGGTTTTGTTTTTTGGTGCTGAAACATCCGTCGCTGACGCATTTCGTCGCAGTCGCCCGCCAGATCGCGCAAGCTAATTGGGTAGAATCCCCCACATCGCCACTGCCCATTTACCAGCACGACTCCATGACAACTGGCTCGCGACGGGTTCAAACGCCTGAGGGACTTCGACACAGCGTGATCCACGGACCCTTGCGCGCCGCGCTCGCCGTCGCGTTGCTGTGCGCGAGTCTGCTCGTCGCGCCGCACGCGCATGCCGCGCATGCGATCGCGCAATACGGCGAGCCCAAATATCCGGCCGGCTTCAAGCACTTCGACTACGTCAATCCCGATGCGCCGAAAGGCGGCACGCTCGTGCTTGCGAACCCGAGCCGTCTAACGAGCTTCGACAAGTTCAATCCGTTTACTCTGCGTGGCAATGCGGCGCCCGGCCTCGAATTGATGTTCGAGAGCCTGACGATCGGCAGCAGCGACGAAGTCGCGTCCGCCTACGGGCTGCTCGCCGACGACATCGTCGTCGCGCCCGACGGCCTGTCGGTCACGTTTCACATCAATCCGCGCGCGCGCTTTTCGAACGGCGACCCTGTGACCGCCGACGACGTCAAGTTCTCTCTCGACACGCTGAAGAGCCCGCAGGCCGCGCCGCAGTTCGCATCGCTTTTCAGCGAGATCAAGCGCGCGGTCGTCGTCGATCCGGCCACGGTGCGCTTCGAGTTTCGCGAGCGCAATCGCGAGTTGCCGCTGCTCGCGGGCAGCATGCCGGTGTTCTCGCGCAAGTGGGGGATGAAGCCCGACGGCAGCCGTGTTCCGTTCGACCAGCTCGCATTCGAAAAGCCAGTCGGCAGCGGGCCGTATCTGATCGACAGCTACGACAACGGCCGCACGATCACGTTCAAACGCGACCCGCACTATTGGGGCGCCGATCTGCCGGTGCGCGTCGGCATGAACAACTTCGATCGCATCGTCTACAAGCTGTATGCCGATAGCACCGCGCGGCTCGAGGCGTTCAAGGCTGGCGAGTACGACGCGTTGGTCGAATATATCGCGCGCAACTGGGTGCGGCGCGACGTCGGCAAGAAGTTCGACAGTGGCGAGTTGATCAAGCGCGAGTTTGCGCAGCACAACGGCACCGGCATGCAGGGCTTTTTCCTGAACACGCGCCGGCCGCTGTTCCAGGATGTGCGGGTGCGCAAGGCGCTCGATCTCGCGCTCGACTTTCAGTGGCTGAACCGCCAGCTGTTTTTCAACCAGTACACGCGCATCGACAGCTATTTCGCCAACACCGAATGGCAGGCGAAGGGGCTGCCTTCGCCTGGCGAGCTCGCGCTGCTGGAGCCGTTTCGCGCCCAACTCGACCCGGCGGTATTCGGGCCGCCGCCGAAGCAGCCCGATACCGATCCGCCCGGCTCGCTGCGCGCGAATCTGCTGCAGGCGCGCGATCTGCTGCAGCAGGCCGGCTGGACCTATCGTGACGGCGCGCTGCGCAACGCGAAGGGCGAGCCGTTCCAGTTCGAGATACTCGACGACTCGGGTTCGGCCTCGTCGATGGAGCCGATCATCGCGACCTTCACGCGCAATCTGCAAAAGCTCGGCATTACCGCGAACTTCCGCACCACCGACTTCGCGGTCTATCAGAAGCGGCTCGACGCATTCGACTTCGACGTGACGACGATTCGCATGCCCGACGTGCAGGTGCCGGGCTCCGAGCAGATCACCCGCTTCGGCAGCAAGGCCGCCGATACCCCCGGCTCGGACAACGCGATCGGCCTGAAGTCGCCGGCCGTCGACGCGGTGCTCGACGCGCTCGTGCATGCGCAAACGCGCGAGCAGCTGACCGATGCCGCGCACGCGCTCGACCGTCTGCTGATGCATGGCTACTATGTGGTGCCGCACTGGTACAGCGGCACGCATCGCGTCGCGTTCAAGCGCGGGCTCGCGTGGCCGAAGACTTTGCCGCTGTACTATGGCGCGGAGGGCTGGATCACGACGATGTGGTGGTACGAGGACCCGCAGGCGCGCACGCCCACGGGCAGCGCCGACTGATCCGCAGATCCATCGTCCCCACCAACGCGTTCGCACTGGAACACAGCCTATGTGGAGCTACATCCTCAAACGCCTGCTGCTGATGATCCCGACGCTGCTCGGCGTGCTGACGCTGACCTTCGTCGTGATCCAGTTCGTGCCGGGCGGCCCCGTCGAGCAGATGCAGCACGAACTGCGCAAGGGCGCGGAGGGCGCCTCGCCGTTCGGGCTGCGCTCGCATAGCGGCGTCGATGCGCAACAGATCGCGCAACTGAAGCAGTTGTACGGCTTCGACAAACCGCCGCTCGAACGCTACGTGCTGATGCTCAAGCGCTTCGCGACCTTCGATCTCGGCCAGAGCTATTTCCGTCATCAGAGCGTGTTGTCGCTGATCGTGTCGAAGCTGCCGGTGTCGATCAGCATCGGCCTGTGGACGTTCTTTCTCACCTATCTGATATCGGTGCCGCTCGGCATCGCGAAGGCGGTGCGCAACGGCTCGCACTTCGATATCGCGACGAGCCTCGTCGTGCTGGTCGGCTACGCGATTCCGGGCTTCGTGCTCGGCGTGCTGCTGCTCGTGCTGTTCGGCGGCGGCACGTTCCTGCAGCTGTTTCCGCTGCGCAACCTCACTTCCGACAACTGGGACCAGTTGAGCCTCGTCGGCAAGATCCTCGACTATCTATGGCATATCACGCTGCCGATCACGGCGTCGGTGGTGGGCAGCTTCGCGGTCGTCACGATGCTGACGAAAAACGCGTTCCTCGACGAAATCCGCAAGCAGTACGTGCTGACCGCGCGTGCCAAAGGTTTGTCCGAGCGGCGCGTGTTGTGGAAGCACGTGTTTCGCAATGCGCTGCTGCCGCTGATCGTCAATTTCCCGGGCGCGTTCATCGGCGCGTTCTTCACCGGCAGCCTGCTGATCGAAACGCTGTTCTCGCTCGACGGGCTCGGGTTGCTGTCGTATGAATCGGTAATGCGGCGGGACTATCCGGTCGTGCTCGGCACGTTGTATCTGTTCACGCTGATCGGCCTCGTCACGCGGCTGATCTCCGACCTTTGCTATGTGTGGGTCGATCCCCGCATCCAATTCGAACAACTGGAGCGCTGATGAATCGAGCCCGCCTTTCCGCCGACGCGGCGGCGCGCACCGAACCCGCGCGGGCACTGATGTCGCCGTCGCCGGCGCGTCGCGTGTGGCAGCGTTTTCGCCGGCAGCGTCTCGGCTACTGGAGCCTGATCATCTTCGTCGTCGCGTTCGCGGCGAGCCTCGTGGGGCCGCTGTGGTCGAACGACAAGCCGGTCGTCGTGCGCTACGACGGCCATCTGTACTTCCCGCTCGTCGAGACCTACGCCGAGACCACCTTCGGTGGCGACTTCCCCACGCCGACCGATTATCTCGATCCGTACATCCGTCACCGCTTCGATGCGCCGGGCAACTTCGCGCTGTATCCGCCCAATCACTACTACTACGACACGCTCAATTACTTTTCCAAGGCGCCCAACCCGGCGCCACCGTCGCGCGAGAACTGGCTCGGCACCGACGACCGCGGCCGCGATCTGTTCGCGCGTCTGCTGTACGGCTTCGGCGTGTCGGTCGTGTTCGGCCTCGTGCTGACCGTGATCAGCACGATTGTCGGCATCGCCGCGGGGGCGGTGCAAGGTTACTTCGGAGGGCGAACGGACATCGTCGGGCAGCGTCTGATCGAGATCTGGAACGCGATGCCGCAGCTCTATCTGCTGATCATCTTTTCATCGATCTTCGAGCGCAGCTTCGCTCTTTTGATCGTGCTGCTGTCGCTGTTCAACTGGATCGGCCTGTCCGACTACGTGCGCGCCGAGTTCCTGCGCAATCGCCAGCAGGACTACGTGCGCGCCGCGCGCGCGATGGGCCTGTCGCATTGGCAGATCATGTGGCGTCACGTGTTGCCGAACAGTCTGACGCCGGTCATCACGTTCCTGCCGTTCAGCATGAGCAGCGCGATTCTCGCGCTGACGAGTCTCGACTTCCTCGGCCTCGGCGTGCCGCCGCCGACGCCGAGCCTGGGCGAACTGCTCGCTCAGGGCAAGGCGAATCTCGACGCGTGGTGGATCTCGGTGTCGACCTTCGGCGTGCTGGTGGCGATGCTGCTGCTATTGACCTTCATGGGCGACGCGCTGCGCAACGCGCTCGACACGCGTATCTCCGATGCGATACACGCCGGAGGTGGTCAATGAGCGCGTTGCCGCAAATCGATCCGCAATCGACGGACACGCCGCTGCTCGAACTCGACCATCTGCGTGTCGCGTTCGGCGACACGGTGGCCGTCGACGACGTCACGCTCGCGATCGCGCGCGGTGAACGCGTCGCGCTCGTCGGCGAATCGGGCTCGGGCAAGAGCGTGACCGCGCTGTCGGTGCTGCGCCTGCTGAACGACGCGCAGGTGAGCGGGGCGATCCGCTTCGATGGCAAAGATCTGCTCGTGAAGAGCGAGCGTGCGATGCGTGGCCTGCGCGGCTCGGACATCGCGATGATCTTCCAGGAACCGATGACCGCGCTCAATCCGCTGTATACGATCGGCGACCAGATTGCGGAAACGATCGTCGTGCATGACGCCGTCAGCGCGACCGAAGCGTGCAGGCGGGCGGTCGCGCTGCTCGCGCGCACCGGCATCGCCGAGCCGGAGAAGCGCATCAACAGCTACCCGCATCAGCTGTCGGGCGGGCAGCGGCAGCGCGCGATGATTGCGATGGCGCTCGCCTGCCGGCCGCGCCTGTTGCTCGCCGACGAGCCGACCACCGCGCTCGACGTGACGATTCGCGCGCAAATCGTCGAGCTTCTGCTGGAACTGCAGCGCGACGAAGCACAAAAGCGCGGCATGGCCGTGCTGCTGATCACGCACGACCTGAACCTCGTGCGTCACTTCGCGCAGCGCGTCGCGGTGATGGAGCGAGGCGTGCTGGTCGAAACCGGCACGGTCGAGCAGGTGTTCGAGGCGCCGCGCCATCCGTATACCCAGCGGCTGCTCGCGAGCCGGCCGCAGCGCGAGGTCGTGCCGGTGCTGCCGATCTCGCCGGTGCTGCTCGAAGCGCGCGACGTGGCGGTCGACTTCAGAACGAAACTGACCGGCCTGCGTGGCTGGTTCGGCGCGGGGCGGTTTCGCGCGGTCGACGCGGCGAACGTGTCGGTGCGCCAGGGCGAGACGCTCGGGATCGTCGGTGAATCGGGATCGGGCAAGTCGACGCTCGCGATGGCACTGCTCGGTCTGCAGCGCACTGCGCATGGCGAGATCCAGTTTCAGGGCAGGGCGCTCGCGAGCTATCGCGGCGCCGAAAAGACCGCGCTGCGCTCGAATATGCAGGTCGTCTTTCAAGACCCTTTTAGTTCGCTTTCGCCGCGGCAGACGATCGAGCGGATCGTCGGTGAGGGGCTCGCGCTGCATCGGCCGCAGATGACGCCGCAGGCGCGGCGCGACAAGGTCGTCGCGGTGCTGCGCGAAGTCGGCATCGACCGGACCGCGCTGTATCGCTATCCGCATGAATTTTCGGGCGGGCAGCGGCAGCGCATCGCGATCGCGCGCGCGCTGGTACTGGAGCCGCGCGTGCTGATCCTCGACGAACCGACCAGCGCGCTCGACGTATCGATCCAGCAGCAGGTGCTCAAGCTGCTCACCGGTTTGCAGCACAAATACAACCTCGGCTTCGTGTTCATCAGCCACGACCTGGAAGTGATCGGGGCGATGGCGCACCGAGTCGTGGTGATGCAAAACGGATCGATCGTCGAGACCGGCGAAGTCGAGAAAATTTTTGCTGCTCCTGCGCATCCTTACACGCGAAAGCTGCTGAAAGCGGCGCTTGATCGTTGATTTTTCACCCTTTCCCCAATTGAGTGCGTCTGTCGATTGATTTTTCCTATTCCTTTTGACAGGCAAATACTTACTGGCTAGTATCGAGCAAACTTTTTTTCTAGACCCCTGATTTTTTGGCAAAAACTACCGACCAATGCAGCACAGAAACTTCACCCAGGCTTGCACGCGCGTCGTCGCCGGGATGTTCATTGGCGTCTTGATGGCAGCAGCTCCCGGCGCGTTCGCCGACGAAGTAAGCGGTTTTAATCAGAATGCCGCATATCCGACCGCCAACGGCTCGGATCCTCTCTCCCTTCTCACTCCCCAAACCAAGGCCGCCGGCAGCGAAAGCGGCAGCGCCAAATCGTTCCTTTCGGGCATGGCCGGCAAAGCGGGCGACGTGGTGGTCGGCGCGTTGAACATGATCGGCGTTCGCTACCGTTGGGGCGGCAATACGCCTGATTCGGGGCTCGATTGCAGCGGTTTCGTGCGCTACGTGTTCCAGGACACGCTCGGTCTCGCGCTGCCGCGCCGTGCCGAGGAAATGAGCCGCCTGGGCGAGAAGGTGCGGGTAAGCGACCTGAAGCCGGGCGATCTGGTGTTCTTCAATACGATGCGCCGCACGTTCTCGCACGTCGGCATCTATATCGGCGACAACAAGTTCGTGCACTCGCCGTCCACCGGCAGCACGATCCGCGTCGACGACATGGATGACGGCTACTGGGAAAAGCGCTTTACGGGTGCGCGTCGGATCGAGACCTCGTATCAGGCCGACGATCTGCGCAAGCGCGTGACCGCGACGATCGGCGGGAATAACTGATTCGGCGCCAGGCCTGGCGATAAAAAAGCCTGCTTCGTTCGAAGCAGGCTTTTTGCGTTTGATGCGCGCATTTTTGCCATGGCGACGCACAGCGACCGTGCGTCGCCGGGCTTTCAGGCTCCCATGCGCCGCGCGGCGAGCTTGCGCTGCAACTCCGGCATCATGTTCGCGGCCGCTTCCTCGCCGGCGAGGATCGCGGCGTTGCGCTGTGAGAAATCGCTGCCGCTCATCGCCGCGAGATTCGGCCGGATCACCACGTCGGCGTACTTGTCGAGCTCGTAGGCCTTGATCGTCTGGCCCATGATCGTGAAGGTCTGCATCAACACGTCGAACGAGCTTGCCGTGACGCCGGTTTCCGGTCGCTGGGAGATATCGACGGCGATCACGAAATCCGCGCCCATCTTGCGCGCGAACGACGCCGGTACCGGACTCACGAGACCCCCATCCACGTACTCGTGACCGCCGATCTTCACCGGCTCGAAAATCGACGGCACGCTGCATGACGCGCGCACCGCGATGCCGGTGTTGCCACGCTGGAACAGGATCGGCTGGCCGGTTTGCAGATCGGTCGCGACCACGCCGAGCGGCCTCGCCATCTTCTCGATCGGGCGGTTGTTCAGCGTCGTGTTCAGGTAGTTCTGCAGCGCGACGCCCTGCAGGAAGCCGCGCGTACGAAACGGCATCGCCCAGTCGCTGATCGACGCTTCGTCCATCGACAGCGCGAGCTTGTTCAGCGCGAAGCCGTTCATGCCCGACGCGTACAGCGCGCCGACGACGGAGCCGGCGCTCGTGCCGGCAATCAGGTCGATCTGGATATTGCGCGCCTCGAGAGCCTTGATGACGCCGATGTGCGCAAAGCCGCGCGCGGCGCCGCCGCCGAGAGCGAGCGCGACGCGAACCGGCTTCTGTTGCGCTTTTTCAGGCGGCGGGGGAACGGCGGGCGTCGCGGTGATCGGCGCGCCATCGAGTTTGCCGGCGGTCGTGGTGCAGGCGGCAAGCACCGCGGATGCGGCCGCCAGCGAAAAGCTGCGGCGGCTCAAGCTCGGGGATGAGGGTTTCAACGAGTTCTCCAGCAACGGCGCGCGCACCGCGATCAGGCTGAGGTCAGACCGGGCGGATCGCCGACGGCGATTGCGCGCGCTTGCAGCGGTGTTCGCTCCGTATCGGATCGAGGTGCGGTAAGCCCGCATCGCAGCGCGCGCACATCTTAATGCAAACGATCGGCTCGCGCGGTCCGCTGTAATGAAACGTTGCAGAGGAAGTATTCGGAACTGACGCGGCGCTTTTTCAAGATGAGTTGGGCGAGCGCTGGGAAGGTGCGTACGCAGATGTCCGGACGCCGTTCGCCCATACGCCTTAGGCCGTTCGGACGAGGGCGGCAACCCGCGTGCGGAAGGTATAATTCGGCTCTTGCACTTATTCCCTCGTGGCCGTGCGCGACGTCGCGCGCAGCATGGGCACGCTCCGCTGCCGCGCTTCGCAGCCATGTTCGCCTGAGCGCCGGCGCCTGTTTTCCGAGTAACCGCTAATGACCACCTCCGTTCGTACCCGTTTCGCACCGAGTCCCACCGGCTTCATCCACCTGGGCAACATCCGCTCCGCGCTGTATCCGTGGGCGTTCGCGCGCAAGATGAAAGGGACCTTCGTGCTGCGGGTCGAGGACACCGACCTCGAGCGCTCCACGACCGAATCCGTCGACGCGATTCTCGAAGGCATGGCGTGGCTCGGCCTCGATTTCGACGAAGGCCCGTTCTACCAGATGCAGCGCATGGACCGGTACCGCGAAGTGCTGAAGCAGATGCAGGAGGCGGGGCTCGTCTATCCGTGCTACATGTCGACCGAAGAGCTCGACGCGCTGCGCGAGCGCCAGCGCGAAGCAGGCGAAAAGCCGCGCTACGACGGCACGTGGCGCCCGGAGCCGGGCAAGGTGCTGCCGGAGCCGCCCGTGGGCGTGACGCCGGTGCTAAGGTTTCGCAATCCGCTGACCGGCGTGGTCGCGTGGGACGACGCGGTGAAAGGCCGCATCGAAATCTCGAACGAAGAACTCGACGACCTCGTGATCGCGCGTCCGGACGGCACGCCGACGTATAACTTCTGCGTCGTCGTCGACGATCTCGACATGCGCATCACTCACGTGATTCGTGGCGACGACCACGTCAACAACACGCCGCGCCAGATCAACATACTGCGCGCGCTCGGTGGCGAGCCGCCGGTGTATGCACACCTGCCGACCGTGCTGAACGAGCAGGGCGAGAAGATGAGCAAGCGCCACGGCGCAATGAGCGTGATGGGTTATCGCGATGCGGGGTATCTGCCGGAAGCGGTCGTCAACTATCTGGCGCGCCTCGGCTGGTCGCATGGTGACGCGGAAATTTTCACGCGCGAGCAGTTCGTCGAGTGGTTCGATCTCGAGCACCTCGGCAAGTCGCCGGCGCAGTACGACCATGACAAGCTGAACTGGCTCAACGCGCACTACATCAAGGAAGCCGACAACGCACGCCTCGCCGAACTGGCGAAACCGTTCTTCGCGGAGCTCGGCATCGACGAAGCCACACTCGCCCAAGGTCCGGATCTGACGGGCGTGGTGGGCCTGATGAAGGATCGGGCGTCGACCGTGAAGGAGATCGCGCAGAACGCCGCGATGTTCTATCGCACCCCGGCGCCCGACGCTGAGTCGCTTGCACAGCACGTCACCGACGCGGTTCGTCCGGCGCTCGCTGATCTGGCCGCTGCATTGAATACGGTCGAATGGACCAAGGAGGCGATCGCGGCCGCGCTGAAAGCGACGCTCGGCACGCACAAGCTGAAGATGCCGCAGCTCGCGATGCCGGTGCGTCTGCTGGTGGCGGGTACGACGCATACACCGTCGATCGATAGCGTGCTGATGCTGTTTGGTCGCGACGTCGTCGTTAGCCGCATCGAAAAAGCGCGTGGCTAATCCGTTGGCGGCGTGTCAGAGGTTTCGCATGCATCCGGAGAAAATTCGAATGTAATTGCTCAAAGGGTATTTACAAAGCGCAGATCGCCCTCTAAAATCTCGTTTCTCTGATGTGTGCGGGGGTATAGCTCAGCTGGGAGAGCGCTTGCATGGCATGCAAGAGGTCAGCGGTTCGATCCCGCTTACCTCCACCAACAGAGCAGAGAGGTGAAAGTGGTTAAGAAGTCTAATGGTTGTAGAAAAAAGACTTCCCAAATCGCTGAAATGTAGTTAAAGTAGCGGTCTTCGCTGTTGACCAGAAAATAGCTTGGCGAATTAACTGAAAAGTTAGCGCGAGTTGATCAAGTCAAAAGCGAATTGAGACGGATCTGAAAAGATTTTGTCCCCTTCGTCTAGAGGCCTAGGACATCACCCTTTCACGGTGAGTACAGGGGTTCGAATCCCCTAGGGGACGCCAAACATCAGCGTCGCTTTAGTATTCGAGTAGTAGAGCAGCGCAGCTTGCAGAGAATTAACCGACGCTCGCAAGCAGGGTGTAAAGACTGGAGTGGTAGTTCAGTTGGTTAGAATACCGGCCTGTCACGCCGGGGGTCGCGGGTTCGAGTCCCGTCCACTCCGCCAGACAAAGCCCGTTCACACATACTTGAACGGGCTTTTTCATTAAAGCTGTAAGCAGTACGTTGTCCCCTTCGTCTAGAGGCCTAGGACATCACCCTTTCACGGTGAGTACAGGGGTTCGAATCCCCTAGGGGACGCCAGAACATCGGCGTCGTTCGGTTGGAAGTTTGAACGGTGCAGCAGGCTGAGAGTATGGCTCGCAGGCTGCGATGCAAAATCTGGAGCGGTAGTTCAGTTGGTTAGAATACCGGCCTGTCACGCCGGGGGTCGCGGGTTCGAGCCCCGTCCGCTCCGCCAGATTTGAGAAAGCCCACTTCGCAAGAAGTGGGCTTTTTTTATTGTGCGCCCAGCATGGGCGCACTCCTGCGAGTGCAAGTCCCGCCATAAACAGAAAACGAATTGGGGAGGCCAGCGTGATCCGGCTGATCCGCCGTTGCTGGCCAACGTGTTGCTCGACGTGGTGGACAAGGAACTGGAACGGCGCGGCCACTGCTTCGTGCGCTGTGCCGACGATGCGAACGTGTATGTCCGCAGCCGTCGTGCTGGTGAGCGGGTGATGGCGCCTGCTCATAGGACCGTAACCGCTCCGTTTCTACTGCCGTTGCCGACCGCCTCCCGGAAGGCTCGGGACAAACAGCCATTGCCAGCGCGCGCGGCCTGTTTTACCGTTTATCCGACTCATCCTCGCGGTCCTGCCATGTTCGATCCCACCGAAGCTCCGTCACCGTTTCATCTGCGCACGGCCAGCATGGACGATTTCGAGTTTGCCGAGGCGCTGACCCGCAACAACATGGGCGGCTACTATCGCCGGCATCATCTGGTGTGGCGCAGCGATCTGTTTCTCGGCAGTTGGCGCGAATCGGAGAATTTCATTCTCGAAGTGGATGGCGTGCCGATGGGCGTGCTGCGTATCACCGAGGAGGGTGATTCGCTGCATATCCGCGACGTGCAGATCGCCGAAGGATATCGTCGGCTTGGCGCCGGTACGTTCCTGCTCGACATCTCGCATCAATGGGCGCGCGAGCGCGGGCTGCGCGAGTTGCAGTTGCGCGTGTTCGTCGACAATCCGGCGGCGCGGCTCTATCAGCGCAAGGGCTATAAGCTCACCGGGCCGCGGCTCGCGCAGCTAGGCGCAATCCGTCATCTGGCGCGGCGGGTTTGAGGCGTGCCCCGCATTGATGGCCGACGCGCAGCGCTAGTTGTCGCCATTCACCGCTCGGCGACGTCCGTCGAACCGGCTTGATCCTGTGCCGTTTCATCATCCGCTTGCGCGTCATCATGCTCGCCGTTGCTCGCGCGATGCTCGGCGCCTCGCTCGATAAACGCGCGTGGACTCGCGCCGAACGCACGCCGGAACATCGCGGAGAAGGCGCTCTGGCTCTGATAGCCCAGTTCCTGCGCGACGTGCGACAGCGGTCGTCCCTGGCTCAACAATGGAATGGCGCGCGCGAGAATCGCCTGCTGACGCCACTGCGAAAAACTCACACCCAGCTCCTGGCGGAACAGCCGCGCGATCGTGCGCGTGCTCGCGCCCACCGTCGATGCCCACTGCTCGAGCGACTCGCCATGCATCGGGTCGGCGATCACGGCCTCGCACAGCGCGCGCAGGCGCTTTTCGCTGGGCATCGGCACGGACAGCGGCAACGGCTCGGAGCGCGTCAGTTCATCGAGCGCGAGCGCGCCGAGCAACTGCTCGCGCGCGGCGGACAGACCAGCCGTATCGAGCGCGGCAATCACCTCGCGCAACAGGTTCGATACTTCGACGACGCGCGGCGTATCGAGCCCGGCCGGCACCGTACTCTCGGTGATGTACAGCGTGCGCAGGAACGCATCCTCGACGGCGACCACTTCGTGCGTCACATGCGGCGGCAACCAGATTGCGCGCGATGGCGGCACCATCCATGTCGTGCCCGTCGTTGCGACCCGCAGCACGCCGCGCGACGCATACGCGACCTGCGCCCAGGCATGCGTATGACGCGCGATATGCCAGCCCGCCGGCATTGGCCGCGAGCGCACGCGGATCGGATGCATCTCGTTCGGCGCGAACTCGGGCGGTATGTCGGCGAAACGCACGCGGCTCAACAAGTCGGAGTCGGAGGACGAGGTCATGGCAAGGTCGGTTCGGATCACGGAGCTGGCAACGGCGAAGCGCGGTCGAGGCCATTCACCGCCGCGGGCATCAAGCATTGTAGGCCGTGCCCAGTTTCTGTTGCCGACGGGCCGCCGTTGCATAATGTCCCGATGGCCCCCGAGCCACCGACATCACCTCTGACCATGGAGACTCAACGACGATGCAGACCGTCTTTGTCTACGGCACGCTGCGTGCCGGTGAAACCAACGACATCAGCGAAGCCGCCGCGCGCAACGACATCCCCGCACCGAGCCTGCTCGGCAGCACCACCGTGCGCGGCCATCTGTTCGATTTTGGCGCCTATCCGGGTCTCGTCGTCGACGAAGCGGGTATCGACGTGCGCGGCGACGTCTATGAAATCGACGATGCGCTCGTCACGGTGCTCGACGAAATCGAAGCCGTGTATCCGGGCGTCGAGGATCGTTTTCTGGCACGTGAGGTGATGGTCAAAGTGGACGGCAACGTCGTGAATTGCCGCTTCTATCCGGTCGCGCCGAGCGCTGTAAAAGGGCTGCCCGAGATCCGTTCAGGAGATTGGGTCGAACATCGGCGCACGCGCTGAGCTGGTCCACGAAGGCGAGCAAAAAAAACGGCGCGCCACGTATGTCCGCGGCGTGCCGTCGTTCAAGCCGATGCGATCACCTGGCTCGAGCAGGCCCAAGGCGCTCGAGCCCGCATCATCAACACCATCAAATCTCTTCGTAAAGCGGCAGCGTCAGAAAATCGGTGAACTGCTCCGCGGTCGACATCTGCTCGAAGATCTGCGCGGCACGCTCATACGGCTTCGTATCTCCGCCCACCGTCTGTTTGACCTTGTCGAGCTCCTGCGCCGCGAGCTCGCGCACCAGTTCGACCGTCACCTTGCGACCGTCGTCGAGTTTGCCCTTCGGCGAGCGGATCCACTGCCAGACCTGCGAGCGCGAAATCTCGGCGGTGGCCGTATCTTCCATCAGGTTGTGAATCGGCACGCAGCCATTGCCCGCGAGCCACGAACCGAGGTAGTGAATGCCGACGTTGATATTGTTGCGCAAGCCCGCTTCGGTGATCGGCGTTTCCGGGCGGAAGTCGAGCAGGTCGGTCGCGGTCACGAGCACGTCGACGCGCTGCTTGCCGATCTGGTTCGGCCGATCGCCGAGCACCTTGACGAACTCTTCCATCGCGACCGGCACGAGGCCCGGGTGCGCGACCCAGCCGCCGTCGTAGCCGTCGCCCGCGTCGCGCGCCTTGTCTGAACGCACGCCGGCCATCGCCTTGTCGTTCGCGGCCGCATCGTTCCTGATCGGAATCAGCGCGCTCATGCCGCCGATCGCCGGCGCGTTGCGGCGATGGCAGGTCTTCAGCAGCAGCAACGCGTACGCGCGCATGAACGGCGAGGTCATCGTGATCTGCGAGCGATCGGCGAGGCAGAAGTCACGGTCGCTCTTGAACTTCTTGATCGCCGAGAAGATGTAGTCCCAGCGGCCCGCGTTCAGGCCCGAGCTATGTTCACGCAGCTCGTACAGGATCTCGTCCATTTCGAACGCGGCGACGATCGTCTCGATCAGCACCGTCGCGCGAATCGTGCCGCGCGGCACGCCGACCGCTTCCTGCGCGGCGACGAAGATGTCGTTCCACAGCCGCGCTTCGAGATGGCTCTCCATCTTCGGCAGATAGAAGTACGGGCCCGAGCCGCGCGCGATCAACTCCTTCGCGTTGTGCACCATGTATAGCGCGAAATCGAAGATGCCACCCGACACGCGCTGGCCGTCGACCTTCACGTGCTTCTCATCGAGATGCCAGCCGCGCGGACGTACGATCAGCGTCGCGGTCCTGTCGTTGAGCCGGTACGCCTTGCCGTTCTGTTCGAGCGAGATCGTGCGGCGCACCGCGTCCTTCAGATTGATATGACCGGTGATCTGATTGTCCCAGCTCGGCGCATTCGAATCCTCGAAGTCGGTCATGTAGGAGTCCGCGCCCGAATTGAGCGCGTTGATGATCATCTTGCGCTCGACGGGGCCGGTGATCTCGACGCGCCGGCACTGCAGATCCTGCGGCAGCGGCGCGATCTTCCAGTCGCCTTCGCGCACGTTCTTCGTGGCGGCGAGGAAGTCGAGCCGCTCGCCCGCGTCGAGCCGCTTCGCGCGCTCGACGCGCGCCTGCAGCAACTGCTGACGGCGCGGCTCGAACGTACGGTGCAAGGCCGCGACGAGTTCCAGCGCTTCGCGGGTGAGGATCGCTTCAAAGCCGGGCTTGATGTCGCCGGTGATTTCCATGCCTTGCGGCAACGACAGCGAATTAGCCATGTTTTCTCCTTGGTCGGTCAGATTGCAAAAATGCGAAGGTTGAAAAGTGGGAAGTGGATTGCCGAATGCGAGGGGCGCCGTCATACGCGCGGGCCGGCGCGCTTGCGACTGCCACTGCCAGGAACTTTCGTTCGACCGCCGCCGCTCGAGCGTGACGACGTCGCGAGTGTGCGCAGAAAGTCCAGCAGATCGTTCATGCCGCTACCGGTGCCATGCGGCGTCACGCCGAGCTCTTCGACGGGCAGGTTCTGCCGGTTCAGCCAGAACGTCGTGAAGCCGAACCATGTCGCGCCCGCGACGTCCCAGCCGTTCGACGACACGAACACGATCTCGCGCGCGGCCACGCCGAACGCGTCGGGGCCGAGCGCATACGCGGCAGGCGAGGGTTTGTACGCGCGCACGGCGTCGACCGACAGCACGTGATCGAAGAGGGCGTTCATGCCGGCGCTCTTGACCGCGATGTCGAGCATTTGCGGATTGCCGTTTGACAGAATCGCGAGCCCCACGCGTGGCGCGGCGGCGGCCTCGCGCAACGCACGCAGCACGGGCACCGCGTCGGGAAATGCGGACAGGCACGCGTATTCGTCCATCAGCCGCTTTTCGGCCGCGCGGCCGAGCGTGAGCTGCAGTCTTTTCGCGGCGAAGCGCAGCGCGTCGAGCGTGATGTCCCAGAACGGGCGGTAGTGTTCGCCGGGGGCGTCGCTGCGCGCGGCGAGCGTGCGCAATTGCGTGTATTCGATCTGCTTCTGGCGCCACAGCTGCGACAGCGCCTCGCCGTGGCTGGGGAACAGTTGCTCCGCGGCGGCGATCACCGAATGCACATCGAACAACGTGCCATAGGCGTCGAAAATCACTGCTCGCGGGGAAGGTGTCGTTGTGGCCGACATTGCCATGCGCTCCTGTCAGAGGTCGGGATCGATTGTATTGCTGACCTTAGGTGCTAAAAAATAGGCTAAAGATCACTTGATCTTTTACTTTTTCGTCCCTAATCTGACGCGCACTGCTCCCTTTTCCGCCTCGCCGCGGCGCGTATCGTTCATGGACCGTTTCAAGCAGATCGAGACCTTCGCCACTGTCGCGGCCAAAGGGAGCCTGTCCGCGGCGGCGCTCGCCGAGGGCGTCGCGCCCGCGATCATCGGCCGGCGCATCGACGCACTGGAGGAGCGCCTCGGCGTCAAGCTGCTCGTGCGCACGACGCGCAAGATCACGCTGACCTTCGAAGGCTCGGCCTTTCTCGAAGACTGCCAGCGCATTCTTCACGACATGCAGAACGCCGAGGCGAGCGTGTCGGCGGGCGGCGTGAAGGCGAGCGGCCATCTCCGGCTGTCGGCGCCGGCCGGCTTCGGGCGCCGGCACGTGGCGCCACTGGTGCCCGCGTTCACGGTCGCGCATCCGGACGTCTCGATCACGCTCGATCTGTCCGACCGTCTCGTCGACCTCGTCAACGAAGGTTTCGATTGCGCGGTGCGGCTCGGCGAGTTGCCCGATTCGTCGCTGGTGTCGCTGAAGCTCGCGGAGAACCGGCGCGTATGCGTCGCGTCGCCCGCGTATCTGAGCCGGCGCGGCGCGCCGCACAGCCTGGCCGATCTCGCGCGCCACAACTGTCTCGCGCTCGGCGCCAGCGCGAACCAGCAGCGCGGCTGGATGTTTCAGCACGGCGGCAAGGTCGTGTCGATCAAGGTGTCCGGCACGATGGAGTGCTCGGACGGCGCGGTGCTGCACGAATGGTGTCTCGCCGGACACGGGCTCGCGTGGCGCTCGTGGTGGGAGGTCGGCGCGGAGATCGCGACGGGCCGCCTCGTCAGCGTGCTCGACGAATTCGCCGCGCCGCCGATCGGCATCCACGCGGTGTTCCCGCAGCGCCGTCATCTGCCGCTGCGGGTGCGGCTGTTTCTGGACTTTCTCAAGCATACGTACGGCGAACCCGGTTACTGGGACTGATGCTCCAATCTCCAGACAGACGCGAATACCCGCATTCATACGCATTACAATCGTTTCGAGCAGCCTGCACCCTGGGCTTTGTTGGACGCTGACGCCGTGCTGCGGGCAGCCGGCGACGGAGGGGATCATGTTCAGGCACATCCTGGTTCCGACCGATGGTTCAGATCTGTCACGCAAGGCGATAGCGGGCGCGATCGACCTCGCGCAGGCCGTGGGCGCCCGCGTTACCGCATACGCCTGTCTGCCGCAATATCCGTACTCGCCGTTCTCCGATGTCGTGGTCGAACCGCCCGGCGAGTTCCTGCAACGCAGCGAGCGCGAGGCGCGCGTGCATCTGCGCGAAGTCGAGCATGCGGCGCACCGCGTCGGCGTCAGTGTCGAGAGCCGCACGAGCGTGCATCCGGCGCCGTATCTCGGCATCATCGAAGCGGCCGAGCAGGGGCGCTGCGACGTGATCTTCATGGCATCGCATGGGCGGCGCGGGCTCGGCAGCCTGCTGATCGGCAGTGAAACGCAGCGCGTGCTCACGCATACGAAAATTCCTGTGATCGTCTATCGCTGAATCGCTTGGCACTGCCGGCAGCGTGCCGGCATGCACCGCCTTCGAAAAAAAGCGCGCCGGCGGCGCTGCCGGCGCGTTCAGGTTCGCCGCACGCTTGCCGCGCGCTGGCTTCTTTGAGACTCTCCGGCCGTCGGCGTTCGCGCTGACGCTCTCACCAATCCAGGACGGCACGGCCCTCCCCGCGTCGGCGGCACTCTGGTGGTGCCGCTCGACGTTTGCCGATCGTTCCTGCGCTCAGGCCACGGGACTGCGTAACCCGACTGGCTGATCTCAGGCGACCTTCTTGTCGAAGAACTGCTCGTTTTCCGTCGAACCGTGCAGCGCGGTCGTCGATGCTTCGCGCTCGACCGTCTGCGTGACCGCGTCGAAGTAGCCGGTGCCGACTTCGCGCTGATGCTTGACCGCGGTGAAGCCCTTTTCGGCCGCCGCGAACTCCGCCTGCTGCATTTCGACGAACGCGGTCATCTGGTTGCGCGCATAGCCGTACGCGAGGTTGAACATCGAGTAGTTCAGCGCGTGGAAGCCGGCCAGCGTGATGAACTGGAACTTGTAGCCCATCGCGCCGAGTTCGCGCTGGAACTTCGCGATCGTCGCGTCGTCGAGGTTCTTCTTCCAGTTGAACGACGGCGAGCAGTTGTACGACAGCAGTTGGTCCGGGTACTCCTTGTGGATCGCGTCGGCGAATTTCTTGGCGAACTCGAGGTCCGGCTTGCCGGTTTCGCACCAGATCATGTCTGCGTACGGCGCATAGGCGAGGCCGCGCGAGATTGCCTGCTCGAGACCGGGCTTCGTGCGATAGAAGCCTTCGACGGTACGCTCGCCGGTCAGGAACGGGCGGTCGTTGTCGTCGATGTCCGAGGTCACGAGATCGGCGGCTTCCGCGTCGGTGCGGGCGAGCAGCACGGTCGGCACGCCCGACACATCGGCGGCCAGACGCGCGGCTGTCAGCTTCGCGACGGCTTCGCGGGTCGGCACGAGCACCTTGCCACCCATGTGACCGCACTTCTTGACCGATGCGAGCTGGTCTTCGAAGTGCACGCCGGACGCGCCCGCTTCGATCATCGCCTTCATCAGTTCGAACGCGTTCAGCACGCCGCCGAAACCGGCTTCCGCGTCGGCCACGATCGGCGCGAAGTAATCGACGTAGCCTTCATCGCCCGGGTTCTTGCCTTCCGACCACTGGATCTGGTCGGCGCGCGTCAGCGTGTTGTTGATGCGCTTGACGACGAGGGGTACCGAGTTGGCCGGATACAGCGACTGGTCCGGGTACATTTCACCGGCGACGTTGGCATCGCCCGCGACCTGCCAGCCCGACAGATAGATTGCCTTCAGACCAGCCTTCACCTGCTGCATCGCCTGGTTGCCGGTCAGCGCGCCGAGCGAGTTGACGAACGGCTCGTTGTTGACGGCGGCCCACAGCTTTTCCGCGCCGCGCTTCGCGAGCGTGTGCTCAGGTTGCACCGAGCCGCGCAGACGCACCACGTCTTCGGCCGAGTAGGTGCGCTTGACACCTTTCCAACGCGGGTCCGCTTCCCATTGCTGCTTGAGTTGCTGCACTTGCTGTTCGCGGGTCATGGTCATGATGTGCTCCTTCGATGCCAGTTATGGAGGATGGGTGACTCTGTCTTCTCGAAGCGTCGGGCCCGGAGAGGTGTTCTGTTTCGTGAAGTCTTATATAAGAGTCTAGGCAAATCGAAGGAGACGCAATAGACGCCGCAAAGCGTTTTTCTAATATTTATTTTTATATAAAATCAATGACTTGATGCCTGCGTTTCGCGATAAGAAACGATATTTTCCCTGTTGCAATAGTCCTTCTTGTGCCTTGCAGCATGATTTTTTACGACGCAAAAAAATTTTTTACATCGTGAAATTTGGGGCGGGCAGTCGATAGACGAAAAAAAACCGGCGCCCGAGCGCCGGTTTTCTTCAGTGTCACGGACGGCGCGAAGCCATCCGGTCGGTCAGGTGGGTCGCTATTAGCTGCCGCGACGTGCCGAACGGGGACCGTCGCTGCGGCGCGCGCCGTAGCCGTCACGCGAACCACCGCCGAAGCCTTCGCGCGAACCGCCGGCCGACTTGTTACCCCAGCCGCCGCCGTTGCCATTGCCATTGCCATTGCCATTACCGTTGCGCGAGCCGCCGTAGCCGCCCGGCTTGCCCGAGCCGCTGCCGAAGCGACGGCCGTTACCACCGCCAGGACGGCCGCGGCCGCCGAAGCCAGGACGGCCGTTGCCCGAGGGCGCCGCCTTGCGCGGCTCGAAGCCTTCGACGACGTTGACCGGCAGCGGCGTGCGCACGAAGCGCTCGATGCGCTTCAACGCGCCCTGTTCGGCGTGATGCACGAGGCTTACGGCGATACCCGAGCGGCCCGCACGGCCGGTACGGCCGATACGGTGCACGTAGTCTTCGGCGAACTTCGGCAGGTCGTAGTTGAACACGTGCGTGATGCCCGGGATGTCGATACCGCGAGCGGCGACGTCGGTCGCAACCAGCACGCGCACGCGGCGCTCGCGCAGTGCGCGGATCGTGCGGTTACGCGCGCCTTGCGGCAGGTCGCCGTGCAGCGCGGCCGATTCGAAGCCGGCGTCGGCCAGACGGCCCGCCAACTGGTCGGCGTCCATCTTGGTGGCCGTGAAGACGATGGCCTGGTCGAGGCCGTCGTCACGCAGCAGATGGTCGAGCAGACGGTCCTTGTGATCGCGGTCGTCGACGTAGTGGACGGTTTGCGCGATGTTGGTGCGCTGTTCCAAGCGCTGGACGATCTCGATCCGCTCCGGGTCCTTCAACAGACGGCCGGTCAGCGAGCCGATTTTGCCGTCGAGCGTGGCGGAGAACAGCATGGTCTGACGCGTAGCCGGCGTTTGGGCGACGATCGTGTCGATGTCGTCGATGAAGCCCATGTCGAGCATGCGGTCGGCTTCGTCGAGCACGAGGATCTGCAGTTGCGACAGATCGATGCGGCCGCGCTCGAGGTGGTCGATCAGACGGCCCGGCGTTGCGACGAGGATTTCAGGGTTCTTCGCGAGCAGCATCAGCTGCTGGCCATAAGCGACGCCGCCAAGAATGCTGACGGTGCGCAGGCGCTTCAGGTGCTTGCCGTACGTCGCTGCGGCGGTCGTGACCTGCATCGCCAGTTCGCGGGTCGGGGTCAGCACCAGCATGGTAGGACGCGCGACCGGCTGCGGACGGCGGCCGCGGCCACCGTCGGCCGGGCGCGGTTCGCGCGGCTGGCTCGCCTGCGTCTTTTGCAGCTGCGAGAAACGCTCGATGGCGGGCAGCATGAACGCGGCGGTCTTGCCCGAGCCGGTCGGGCTCGAAACCAGCAGATCGCGGCCGGCGATCGCTGCCGGCACCGCGCGTTGCTGCACCGGCGTCGGGTGCTCGTAGCCGGCGGCGGTCAGCGCGGAGACGACGTCCGCGGACAGGCCGAGCGACGCGAAGGTCGGCTTGGCGTCAGCCTGCGCGGCGGCTTCGGGAGCGGCGGGCGAAAGACCGAGTGTTTCGTCGGCGATGGCGTTCAACGGGCTGCTGGAGGTATTGCTCAAAGTCATGTGAATCCTTGAAAACGATCCTGGGTGGTTCATCGGATGAAAACGTCAACGCCAATCGGCATACCCAAGTCGTCGGATTCAGCGAGCAAAACAGCAGCGAGCAAATCGAAAAACGGGGGCAACTCGCGACAATGAAGGCGAGTTTTTCGTTAGAAGCTGTATCGGATGCGACGTGCCAACATGGCGAGTCGCCAGCCTGGGACTTGAGCCCGGAGCGGGCTAGGCAGAAGGGGACAGGTTCTAAACTGGATTGGAGCAAACGCTATGGACGCTGCGCCGCGAGGACCGCTGGAAAAACGGGCAAAGCAGTGAAGCGCAGGCGGCATTATAGCGACATTTGCTGCACTGCGCCACCATTCAGGCAATTCCGACAGAAGAAAGTGCCGGAACGAAGTAGGCGAGTGAGGGCGGCGGTCGGAGCTTCGTGTCCGAAACCGCCGCGAGGCGGTCGCAGCATTGCCACACGGCCATTTCGGCAGATGATTGGCGCGCCGGAAACTCAGGCCGCGGTGCCGCTCTTCAGCGATTCGACGAGTTCGACGTATTGCTGCTTCGCAGCGTCCTGCGCGGTGCCCTTGAGCGCCGTCCACGCATCGTACTTGTATTTGCCGACGATGTCGGTGAAGCCCGGCTTGTCGCCGTGCACGTCGCCTTCGCTCGCCTGCTTGAAGAGCGCATAGAGGCGCAGCAGCGTCAGGTTGCCCGGACGCTCGGGCAGTTGCTTGACGTCTTGCTGGGCTTGCTCGAACTGGGAATTGATGTCGGTCATGGTCGTTTGGCCCGCGTGGCGGGATAGATGAGATCGGCCGAAAATCATAGCAATTGCCCGCCGCCCCGGGACCGAGGGCTTATTCCAAACGATGACGGCCGCGAAGCCGGGCAGCGCGGCCGCGCAAACCACGATTCAGGCGCACCGCGCCGATTACAATACGGTCCATGACTCAAACAGTGCTCCTTGCCCTCGATACATCGACCGAGTTCTGCTCGGCGGCGCTCGTGTCCGCGTCCGTCGATGCCGCCGGTCAGCCCAGCGCCGAACCGCGCGTCTGGGTTCGTCACGAACAAACCGGCGCGGTGTCCAGTACCCGCCTGCTGCCGGCGATCCGCGAACTGTTCGACGAAGCCGGCCTCACGCTGGCGGATTGCGACGCGATCGCGTTCGGCTCGGGTCCGGGTTCGTTCACCGGGCTGCGTACGGCGACCGGCGTCGCCCAAGGCCTCGCGTTCGGCCTGAACCTGCCGGTCGTACCGATCGGCACGCTGCTCGCGTGCGCGGAGAGCGCCCGCCTGCGCGATCCGTCGACGACGCGCGTGCTCGCCGCGCTCGACGCGCGCATGGACGAAATCTACTGGGCCGACTACGCGTGGGACGACATGCAACACGAATGGCGCACCGTGCAGGCGGCGACGCTCGATGCACCCGAGCGGCTCGTGCTGCCCGACGTGCCGTTCACACTCGCCGGCAACGCGGCCGCCGCGTTCGGCGAGCGCTTGCCGGCGGTCGCGGCCGCGCGGAGCGTCGATGGCCAAGCGTTGCCGCATGCGTTGCCGCTCGCGTACGCGGCGCTGCGCGCGTTTCATGCGGGCCGCACGGTGCGCGCCGATCAGGCCGCACCCGAGTACGTGCGCGACAAGGTCGCGCAGACGACCGCAGAGCGCATGGCCGACAAAGCGGCGAAATCAGCCAAAGCGGCTCACAGCGCCGAGCAGTCCGCGCAGCACGCGCCCGATGGCGGCTCCGGCCAACCGTCCCCCGACGAGGCGCGCCCATGAGCGGCGTGCTGCTCACGGACCGCTACATGTCGCCGATGACCGAAAGCGACCTGGACGAAGTCGCCGCGATCGAGAAACTTGCGTATGAGTTTCCGTGGAGCCGCGGCAACTTCGGCGACTCGCTGCGCAATGGCTATTTCGGCGTCTGTCTGCGTCACGTGACGGGGACGTTGATCGGCTACTGCGTGCTGATGCCAGTCGTCGATGAAATGCATCTGCTGAATCTGTGCGTCACGCCGCAAGCACAAGGCGCCGGCGCAGGCCTCGCGCTGCTGCGCGAGGCGGTGCGCATCACGCACGCGGAGAGGCTCGAGGGGCTGCTGCTCGAAGTGCGGCCGTCGAATCGTCGGGCGATCCGGTTGTACGAGCGCTTCGGCTTTGCGTCGATCGGCCGGCGCAAAAATTATTATCCGGCGCGGCATCGCGGCCGGGAGGACGCGATCGTGATGCGTCTGTCGTTAGCCACGGAGGGCGCAGATGGCGCTGCATGAATCGGTGCTCGAAGAATTCGGACTCGCGCCGTTGTGGGTGCGTCGCGGACTCGCGGCGCGAGAGGAGGCCGGGCAGAGTGATGCGCTGCAGTCGCCGCGGGAACACGCGGAAGACGTGCGTCGCGCGGAGCCTGCGACGCAGACCTCGCGCGAACCGCTGCGCGCGTCCGCCCAGGTGCAGCCGCCGCAAGTGCAGCGCGAATCCACGCCGCGCTTCGACGAAACTGCAGCGCGGCGCGAAACATCAGAACCGCAAACTGACTTTTCAGCCCCGCCGACTTTCGACGCCCCTTCCGAGGACGACTTCGCGTGGTTCGACGATCCGACCGCATCGGCCTCCGCGCCCGCCGAAGCGCGCCGCGACGCGCCCGCGCTGCCGTCTATCCACACACTCGACTGGGACGCGCTCGCCGAGCGCGTCGCCGGATGCGAGGCGTGCCGGCTGTGCGAGAAGCGCACGAACACGGTGTTCGGCGTCGGCGATCGCGAGGCCGACTGGATGCTGATCGGCGAAGCGCCCGGCGAGAACGAGGACCGACAAGGCGAACCGTTCGTTGGCCAGGCCGGCAAGCTGCTCGACAACATGCTGCACTCGCTCGCGCTCGCGCGCGGCACCAACGTGTATATCGCCAACGTGATCAAGTGCCGGCCGCCTGGCAATCGCAATCCGCAGCCGGACGAAGTCGCGCGTTGTGAACCTTATCTACAGCGTCAGGTGTCGCTCGTGAAGCCGAAGCTGATCGTCGCGCTCGGCCGTTTCGCCGCGCAAAGTCTGCTCAGGACCGACGCGAGCATTTCGTCGTTGCGCGGCCGCGTGCATACGTACGAGGGCGTGCCGGTGATCGTCACCTATCACCCGGCCTATTTGCTGCGTAGCCTGCCCGACAAGGCCAAGGCCTGGGCGGATCTGTGCCTCGCGCGTGCCACGTGGCTCGCGAACGGCGGCGTGCCGTCGAACGAATCAAAGTGACGATGCCCGAGGGACCGGCGGCGCGCATGCCCGCCGCGTTTGTCAGCCGCGCGGCGCTTCTCGATACCTTGCTGGGTTTGCGTGGCGATGCTTCAGTCGATGCGCTGCGCGATCCCGCTGTCCGCGATCTCGCGTGGCTGCTGCTCAGTCCCGATCTGTTGCGCCCTCAGCTTCCCATAGGCGCGCTCGCCGATCCTTTCGGCACGCCGCAGGAATTGCAGGCCACGCTCGACTGGCTGCGCGCGCTCGACGCCGCGCCGGCACTTCTGCGTCAGGATCTCGCGGCAACGCGTATCACGCGCCTTGGCCGCTACGCCGAACGCCTGCTGGGCTTTTTCCTTCGTCATGGACCGGCGACGCAACTGATCGCAGCGGGTGTGCCGCTACGACATGCGGGCCTCACGCTCGGTGAATGCGATTTCCTCGTGCGCACGCGCCAGGGAGCGCGACTGCATTGGGAACTCGCGGTGAAGTGCTATCTGCATGCGGGCGATGCGAATGGGGCAGAGGCGGCGCGTCTCGCCGATTACGTCGGCCCCAATCTGAAAGACCGCCTCGATCTGAAGCTCGCGCATTTGCTCGATCATCAGTTGCCGCTCAGCGCACGCGAGGAATTTGCCTCGACGGGCTATGCGGGCGCGTGGACGCCGCAGATGTTCGTCAAAGGCTGGCTGTTTTACCGGCATGGCGAGATGCCGACCGATCCTGCCGAACTCGATCCCGCGCACGGTCGCGGCTGGTGGGTCACGCATCGCGACTGGCCGGCTTTCGCGTGCGCGTATGCGCACAGGTGGCGGGTGTTGCCGCGGCTCGAATGGCTCGCGCCGCAATATCGAACGCAAGCCGGTGCGGACGACACGTGGTACGTCGACGCAAACACGCTCGCCGCGCAGATCTCACCGCAACACGGCCCGACGATGGTCGCCGGATTCATCGAAGACAACACGGGGCGTGTACTTGAACGCTCGCGCGGCTTTATCGTGCCCGACGACTGGCCCGAGCACGCGCGGCGTTACGCGAAGCAATGACGTCGCTCACCACCACCGATGAAAGTGATGCACCGGCCCCACGCCGTGGCCGACGTCGAGCCGCTCGCTCGCCTGCAACGCACCCGTCAGATAAACCTTCGCATCGGCGACCGCGCGAGCGAGATCGTCGCGCTGCGCAATCAAGGCCGCGATCGCCGACGACAACGTGCAGCCCGTTCCGTGCGTGTTCTTCACCGGCACGCGCGGACCGCCGAGACGCAGCGTGCCGCCTTCCTGCACGAGCCAGTCGGGGCTATCGGTCGCGCTCAGATGGCCGCCCTTCATCAGCACCGCGCGCGCGCCGAGCGCGCGCAACGCTTCGCCTTGCTCGACCATGCCGGCTTCGTCGGCGGCGGGTTGCATGCCCAGCAATGCGGCCGCTTCCGGCAGATTCGGCGTCAGCAGATCGGCGAGCGGCAGCAGTTCGTCGCGTACCACCGCGACCGCATCGGGTAGTAATAGCGCGTGATTGCTCTTCGAGATCATCACCGTATCGAGCACGATGTGTTTGGGCTGATGACGGCGCAGCGCGTCGGCGACCGCACGCGCGATCGGCGCATTCGCGAGCATGCCGATCTTCACCGCGTCGATGCGGATGTCGTCGAACACCGCGTCGAGCTGCGCGGTGACGAAGCCCGGGTCCGGCGCATGAATCGCGCTCACGCCGCGCGTGTTCTGCGCGGTCAGCGCGGTGATCACGCTCGCGCCATAGGCGCCGAGCGCGGAGAAGGTCTTCAGATCGGCCTGGATGCCGGCGCCGCCGCCGGAGTCGGAACCGGCGATCGTCAGCACATTGGGAATCGATTGAGTCATGGTCGAGCGAGGAAGAAGGGGGGCGCGCTCGTGTGTGCCGCGGCCGGCCCGGCGCAGCCGATCAGTGCTTGGCTTCGCCGATCAGCGCTACCGAATCGAAGGCACGCTGGTTCGCCTGATGGCGTCGCATCACGAGCCACATCATCAGGCAGACGAAGGTGCCGAACAGCACGATCACGACGGTGACCGGCACGTCGAGCCACACGAGCACTGCGTACAGGCACAGCATCACGAGCACGGACAGATTCTCGTTGAAGTTCTGCACGGCGATCGAATGGCCCGCCGACAGCAGCACGTGCCCGCGATGCTGCAGCAGCGCATTCATCGGCACGACGAAAAAGCCCGACAGGCCGCCCACGAACATCAGGAAGATATACGCGAAAATCAGATAGCCCGATACGTGCATGCGGCCAAAATACACGCCCCAGTGCGGGGGAAACAGATCGCGCGTGTAGAACGCCATCAGCATCACGGAGATACCCATCATGATGCCGACCGGCAAGACCGACAGCGACTTCTTCAACGGCACACGCGAAGCCGCGAAAATCGCGCCGAACGCGACGCCAACCGCGACCACCGCCTGCAGGATCGCCGCCTCGGACAGCGACATGCCCAGCGACACTTCGGCCCACTTCAGCACGATGAATTGCAGCGTCGCGCCCGCACCCCAGAACAGCGTCGTCACGGCGAGTGAAATCTGTCCGAGCTTGTCACGCCACAGCACGAGAAAGCAGTCGGCGAAATCGGTGATCAGGCGGATCGGCCCGTGCTCCTGTCGCGGATAGCGCGCGCCGGTGTCGGGAATGCGCAGATTGAACAGCGCGGCGATCACGTAAATGGCCATGATCACGACCATCGCGGCTTCCGCGGGCGTGTTCACGGTGGGGACGTGCCATTTGAGAATCGGCGCGGCGATATGCGGGCTGATCAGCGCGCCGCCGAGCACCGTGCCGAGAATGATCGAGCCGACCGTGGTGCCTTCGATCCAGCCGTTCGCGGCAACGAGCCGGTCAGGCGGCAACAGTTCAGTGAGAATGCCGTATTTGGCGGGCGAGTAGGCCGCCGCACCGAAACCGACGATGCCGTACGCAAGCAGCGGATGCGCGCCGACCAGCATCGTTATGCAGCCAACCACCTTGATCGTATTGGTGATGAACATCACGCGTCCTTTCGGACGGGAGTCGGCGAAGGCGCCCACGAAGGCGGCAAGAACGACGTACGACAGCACAAAAAACAGCTTGAGCAGCGGCGTCATCCAGTTCGGAGCGTGAAGATCTTTCAGCAGTGCGATAGCGGCGATCAGAAGCGCATTGTCGGCCAGCGACGAAAAAAACTGCGCGGCCATGATGGTGTAAAAACCTTTTTTCATCTGATGCGATGCTGTCCTCGCTGCGGTCTGTCCGCCCCGGCCGTTTGTCATGTGTCCGGGCTTATGCCGATCGAAATGGGTTGTGCGCACGGCTTTATATCATGAAAATAGCTGAATTCGGACTAGCAGAATCCTTGATCGCACCGCCCAGCGGGCCGCCGAGCGCTGAAAACGCCCTGTAAGCCGCTGATTCGCAAGTGTCTTTACGAAAAAATCCCATGCCGCGCCCCCTTTCCGCCACGATTCATACCGCTGCTCTCGCCAATAACCTTGCTGTCGCGCGGCGCTATGCGCCGAAATCGAAAATCTGGGCCGTCGTCAAGGCTAATGCCTACGGGCATGGCCTCGCGCGCGTGTTTCCCGGTTTGCGCGCTACGGACGGCTTTGGGCTGCTGGACCTCGAAGAAGCGGTGAAGTTGCGTGAATTGGGCTGGGCGGGCCCAATTCTTCTGCTGGAAGGCTTTTTTCGGCCGACCGATATCGACGTAATCGACCGCTACAGTTTGACCACGGCGCTGCATTCGGACGAGCAGCTGCGCATGCTCGAAATGGCGCGTCTGTCGAAACCGGTCAATATTCAGTTGAAGATGAACACCGGCATGAACCGGCTCGGCTACACGGTCGAAAAATTCCGTGCCGCGTGGGAACGTGCGCGCGCCTGTCAGGGCGTCGGCCAGATCACGTTGATGACGCATTTTTCCGATGCCGATGCCGAGCGCGGCATCGCGCATCAGATGGAGGCGTTCGAGCGCGGCGCGCAGGGCATCGCCGGTGCGCGCAGTCTGTCGAATTCGGCTGCGACGCTGTGGCATCCGGAAGCGCATTTCGACTGGGTGCGTCCGGGCATCATCCTGTACGGCGCGTCGCCGTCCGGCGTGACGGCCGCGATCGACGGCACGGGCCTGCAGCCCGCGATGACGCTCGCGTCGGAATTGATCGCCGTGCAGACGCTCGGCGAAGGCAGCTCGGTCGGCTATGGGTCGAGATTCACTGCGCGCGGTCCGATGCGCATCGGCGTGGTCGCGTGCGGTTACGCGGACGGCTATCCGCGCGTCGCGCCGGAAGGCACGCCGGTGATCGTCGATGGCGTGCGCACACGGATCGTTGGACGTGTGTCGATGGACATGCTGACCGTCGACCTGACCCCGGTGCCGACCGCCAACGTCGGCTCGCGCGTGGAATTGTGGGGCACCGCGCTGCCCATCGACGACGTCGCGCAGGCCTGCGGCACGATCGGCTACGAGCTGATGTGCGCGGTCGCGCCGCGTGTGCCGGTTCGGGCGGAGTAACGCGTGGCGAAAGCGAAGACGTTGTACATCTGCGGGGAATGCGGCGGACAGTCGCCGAAGTGGTCCGGTCAATGCCCGTCCTGCCAGACGTGGAACACGCTCGTCGAATCGGTCGCGGAGGCGCCGTCCGGTCACCGTTTCCAGTCGCTCGCGAAGAGCACGCCGGTACGGCGCCTCGCCGACATCGACGCGTCGGACGTGCCGCGCTTTTCCACCGGCGTCAGCGAATTCGACCGCGTGCTCGGCGGCGGCCTCGTGCCGGGCGGCGTGGTGCTGATCGGCGGCGATCCGGGCATCGGTAAATCGACGCTGTTGTTGCAATCGCTCGCGGAAATCGCGGCGGACAAACGCGCGCTCTATATCAGCGGCGAAGAATCTGGCGCGCAGATCGCGTTGCGCGCGCAACGGCTGGCGTTGCTCGAACCCGGCTCGAAGGCAAGCGAGCTGCAATTGCTCGCGGAAATCCAGCTCGAAAAAATTCAGGCGACGATCACGGAGCAACGGCCTGAAGTCGCCGTGATCGATTCGATCCAGACCGTCTATTCGGATGCTTTGACATCGGCGCCGGGCTCGGTCGCGCAGGTGCGCGAGTGCGCGGCGCAACTCACGCGCATCGCCAAGCAGTCGGGCACGACGATCATCATGGTCGGGCACGTGACGAAAGAGGGCGCGCTCGCGGGACCGCGCGTGCTCGAACATATCGTCGATACGGTGCTGTATTTCGAGGGGGATACGCACTCGTCGTACCGTCTCGTGCGCGCGATCAAGAACCGTTTCGGCGCGGTCAACGAACTCGGCGTGTTCGCGATGACCGAGCGTGGTTTGCGCGGCGTCGCGAATCCGTCGGCATTGTTTCTATCGCAGCACGAGCAGTCGGTGCCGGGCTCATGTGTGCTCGTCACGCAGGAAGGCACGCGGCCGTTGCTCGTCGAAGTGCAGGCGCTCGTCGATGCGGCCAACGCGCCAAACCCGCGACGCCTTGCGGTCGGCCTCGAACAGAACCGGCTCGCGATGCTGCTCGCGGTGCTGCATCGCCACGCGGGCATCGCCTGTTTCGATCAGGACGTGTTCCTGAACGCGGTGGGCGGGGTGAAGATCTCCGAGCCCGCCGCCGACCTCGCGGTATTGCTTGCGATCCATTCGTCGATGCGCAACAAGCCGCTGCCGAAGGGGCTCGTCGTATTCGGCGAAGTGGGCCTCGCCGGCGAAATCCGGCCGTCGCCGCGCGGTCAGGAGCGCCTGAAGGAAGCGGCCAAGCTCGGCTTCTCGGTGGCGGTGATTCCGAAGGCCAATGCGCCGAAACAGCCAATCGAAGGCTTACAGGTCGTTGCGGTCGAACGGATCGAACAGGCCATCGACCGCGTCCGCACGCTCGAATAGACGGGGGCCGGGACGGCTCGCCAGTACTTTGTACGCTTGCGGTACCGTAATGCCCGGTAAATATCTTCATATTGGCTGTAACCTGGTCGCCATACCTTTTTTCTAAGCTGTAGTGATATGCATCCCGTCTGATGCTCGAAAAAGGATCGCGCCTTGAAACAGTCTCGTGAAACCGCTGCCCACCATAACATCCAGGTGCGCGGCTGCCGGGTCTCCGCACCGATTCATCAGCCGTGGGGCGGCGCTTGCCGGATCGTCGAGTGGATCGACACCGCGGGCCAGATCTCGCGGCGGGTGGTGGCCGAAGACGCAACGGCCGCCGAAGTGCGTGCCACGATCAGCCGCCATGTGGAAGGCCGCAAGCACCTGCTGTACGACGACGAAAAGTCGCCGCGGCAAACGCTGCCGAGGCAGACGCCGACGCGGCGTTGACGGCGGCGGGTTTTTCGATTGACCAGGCCTTGATCTTCATTGCGCCCGCGTCGCGGCTGCGCCACGCGCATCAGGCCCCGTCGTCGTGTGAGTCGGCGGCGCTCGCGGCCACCGCCGCATACGCGTGCGGATTGAACAGCGGATGCTGCGCCGCTTCAGCGGGCGTCAGCACCGGCGACACGCAGCAATCGAGCGATTCCAGCGATTCCACCCATTCGCCGAGCGTGCGCGTCGCAATCAGATTGGCGACTTCCTGAATGAGTGCCACGGCATCGGGACCGCCGATCGCCTGACCCAGGCTCCAGTGACGCGTCGCCCATTCCGGCCGATCGAGCGCCATGCACAGCGTTTCCCAGAACTTCAATTCGAGCGCGCCGACCGCGAGCCAGCGTTCATCGCTGGTGCGGTAGAGGTTGTAGCAGGGCACGCCGCCGTTCAACAGACCACTGCCCGCGGCGGGCGCCGCACCTTCGTTGACGAGCGACACCTGCGCGACGAAGTTGTGCGCATGGCTCGTGTGCGTCATCGATACATCGACGAAGCGGCCCGCGCCGCCTCGCGCGACATGCCAGAGCGCCGCGAGAATCTGCGTGACCGCGCTCAATGCGCCGCCGAGCAGATCGGCGATCTGGAAGTTCGGCAGGATCGGCGCACCGTCGCGGTTCGCCAGTTGATCGAGCACGCCTGCATAGCCGATGTAATTCAGATCGTGGCCGGCATGGTCCGCGAGCGGACCGCTCGCGCCATATCCGCTGATCGCGCAATAGACGAGCCGCGGATTGGCTGCGCTGAGCGTCGCGTAGCCGAGGCCGAGCCGCTCCATCACGCCGGGCCGGAAGCTCTCGATCAGCACGTCGGCTTCAGCCGCGAGTGCGCGCAGCACCTGGCGTCCTGCTTCGGACTTGAGGTCGAGGCGCGTCTCGCGCTTGCCGCGATTGACCATCCGGTAAAACGCGCCGGGTCGGCCCGCGACACGATCGCTCGACGACTGCATCATCGTGCGAGTCGGGTCGCCCGCGCCGGGCGCCTCGATCTTCAGCACATCGGCGCCGAGCTCGGCGAGGCGCAGCGCGGCCACCGGACCCGGCAGCAGACGCGTGAGGTCGAGCACGCGCAGTCCTTGCAACGGCGGCGCATCGGCTGCCGATGCAGCTACGGATTCTGGGGCCGATAACCCGGACGATGAATTCGCAAATGACAAAGCCAAGCTCCCGTGGATGCCGGCGCGGTGCCGCTAGCCGATCTGTTCGAGTTCCTCGTGCGTCTCGAGCCATTCGGCTTCGAGCGTGTCGAGGCGCGCGTTCACGTCTGCCTGACGGCGGATCGCCTCCGTCAGCTTGCTCTTCTGCTCCGGTTCGTAACTCGCGGGATCGGCGACGAATGTATCGAGCGTCGCTTTCTCCGTGTTGAGTGCGTCCATTTCCTTTTCGATTTTCGCGATGCGGCTTTGCAGCGGCTTCTTCAGATGCGCGAGCTTCTGCCGCGTTTCCGCTTCGAGGCGGCGCTGTTCCTTGCGATTGACGTTGCTGTCGCCACTTGCCGCGCCGTTGGACGCTGCGTCCGACGCACCGGAAGCATTGGCCTTCAGCGCGGCGCGCTGCTCGGCCGCATGCTGCAGCAGCCAGTCGCGGTAGTCGTCGAGATCGCCGTCGAATTCCTGCAGACGATGCTTCGCGACCAGCATGAACTGATCGGTCGTCGCGCGCAGCAGATGCCGGTCGTGCGAGACCAGGATCAGCGTGCCTTCGAATTGTGCGAGCGCCATCGTCAGCGCGTGGCGCGTTTCGAGGTCGAGGTGGTTGGTCGGCTCGTCGAGCAGCAGCAGGTTCGGCTTTTGCCAGATGATCAGCGCGAGCGCGAGGCGTGCCTTCTCGCCGCCCGAGAACGGCGCGATCTTCGCGGTCGCCATGTCGCCGGAAAAGTTGAAGCTGCCGAGGAAGTCGCGCAGCTCCTGCTCGCGCGTATCGGGCGCGAGACGCGCGAGGTGCTGCAACGGGGTGTCGTCCGGACGCAGCGTCTCGAGCTGATGCTGCGCGAAGTAGCCGATGCGCAGACCCTTGCCTTCGCGTACGTGGCCGCTCAACGGTTCGAGCGTGCCCGCGAGCGTCTTGATCAGCGTCGACTTGCCCTGGCCGTTCGCGCCGAGCAGGCCGATGCGCTGACCATTCTGGATCGACAGTATCACGCGCTCGACGATCGGAATCTCGCTGCCGTCTTCGGCATGGTAGCCGCAGCGCACGTCTTCCATCACCATCATCGGATTCGGCGCGGAGTCGGGAGTGCGGAACTCGAACGTGAACGGCGACGCGACGTGCGCGGGCGCGATCAGCTCCATCTTCTCGAGCGCCTTCACCCGGCTTTGCGCCTGACGCGCCTTGGTGGCCTGCGCCTTGAAGCGGTTGATGTAGCTCTGCAGATGCGCGACCGTGCGCTGCTGCTTTTCGTACGCGCTCTGTTGCAGCGCGATCTGCTGCGCGCGCAGCACTTCGAATTGCGAGTAGTTGCCGCCGTAGCGTTTGATCTGCTGGTTCTCGAGATGCAGCGTGACGTTGCAGGCGGAATCGAGAAACTCGCGGTCGTGCGAGATCACGATCAGCGTGCCCGCATAGCGATTCAGCCAATCTTCCAGCCAGACGATCGCGTCGAGGTCGAGGTGGTTGGTCGGTTCGTCGAGCAGCAGCAGATCGGAGCGGCACATCAGCGCCTGCGCCAGATTCAGGCGCATGCGCCAGCCGCCCGAGAAGCTGCTGACGGGCTCGCGGGTTTGCTCGAGCGTGAAGCCGAGGCCGAGCAGCAACGCTTCGGCGCGAGCCGGCGCGGTGTAGCCGTCGGCGTCGGCGAACGCGGCGTGCGCTTCGGCTTCTGCCGCGCCGTCGTGCGCCGCGGAGGCCGAAGCGATGCGCGCTTCGATGTCGCGCAGCGCGGCGTCGCCGTCTAGCGTGTAGGCGAGGGCGGTTTTGTCGACGGCGGGCGTTTCCTGCGCGACGTGCGCGATGCGCCAGGTCGGCGGGATCGAGAAATCGCCGCCGTCCGCATGCAGCTCGCCGAGCAGCACGGCGAACAGCGTCGACTTGCCCGCGCCGTTCGCTCCGACGAGGCCGGCTTTTTCACCGGGGTTCAAGGTGAACGTGGTGTTGTCGAAAAGCGGCTTGGTGCCGCGCGCGAGGCTGAACTGATTGAAGCGGATCACGACGTGGCCGGCTGAAGAAAACCGCTATTTTAGACTGCCCGGCGCGTTGCCGGGCGCGCGGCGCCGATTGCCCGTCTGTCACTTCGCGCGCAGCGCTCATCGGCCATCCGGCCGACTGTATCGGCAGCGCTTTTGGCATAGACTGACGGCTTTCACGGGAGGGCACATGACATCGATCTTTTCGTTTTCGGCACGCACGCTCGGCGGCGAGGAAGCGAGTCTCGCGCAGTACGAAGGCAAAGTTATGCTGATCGTCAATACCGCGAGCGAATGCGGGTTCACGCCGCAATACGCGGGCTTGCAGAAACTGTATGACGCGTACGCGGCGCGCGGGCTCGCGGTGCTCGGTTTTCCGTGCAACCAGTTCGGCAAGCAGGAGCCGGGCGACGCCGCGCAGATCGGCAGCTTCTGCGAGAAGAACTACGGCGTGACGTTTCCGATGTTCGACAAGATCGACGTGAACGGCCCGAACGCGCACCCGCTGTTCCGCTATCTGACGATCGAGGCGCCGGGACTGCTCGGTCTCGAGGCGATCAAGTGGAATTTCACGAAGTTTCTGATCGGCCGCGACGGCAACGTCGTCAAGCGCTATGCGCCGCTGACCAAGCCCGAGGCGATCACCGGGGATATCGAAGCGCTGCTGTAAGCGGGCACGCCTACAGGATCGGCGAAAAGAGCCGCGCGACGTGCATCAGCATGCGTCGCAGCGCGCTCGACTTGCGGTACTCGTCGCGGTCGATTTCGCGCGACTCGGCAAAGTCGTCGAGCAGCATCGTCTCGACTTCGAGCGCGAAGCCGCGGTCGACGGTCAGCACCATGATCTCGAAGTTCAGGCGAAACGAGCGGTTGTCGAGATTGGCGCTGCCGATCGCGGCCGCGCTGCTGTCGATCAGCACGACCTTCTGATGCAGGAAGCCCGGCTGATAGCGGAAGATGCGAATGCCCGCGCGCAGCGAGTCGTACGCATAGAGCTTCGACGCCGCGAACACCACGAGGTGATCGCGCCGGCTCGGAATCAGGATGCGCACGTCGACGCCGCGCAGCGCAGCGAGGCGCAACGCAGCGAATACGGCTTCGTCGGGGACGAGGTAGGGCGTCGTGATCCAGATGCGTTCACGTGCCGCGTTGATTGCTTCGACGAAAAACAGCGAGCAGGTCTCCTGCTTGTCGGCCGGGCCGCTCGGCAGCACGAGGCAGTGCATGTTGTTCGCGGCGCGCTCGTTGGCGCCGTGGTCGCCGGGCTGGTCGAAGGATGGGGTCACGGGATCCGCGGCCGGCGCGTCGAACTTGGGCAACTGCTGCGTGGCCCAGTACCAGTCCTCGATGAAGACGAACTGGATGCTTGCGACCGCCGGACCACGCACTTCGATGTGCGTATCGCGCCACGGCGACAGCGGCGGCTTCGCGCCCAGATATTCGACCCCGACGTTATGACCGCCGACAAACGCGCGCTCGCCGTCGACCGCCACGATCTTGCGGTGATTGCGGAAATTCAGTTGCAGACGGTTGACGAAGAGGCGGTTCGTGGCGAACGGCTGCATCTCGATGCCGGCGGCGCGCAGCGCCGCGACGTAGCGGTGCGGCAGATCGAAGCTGCCGATACTGTCATACAGGAAGTAGACCCGCACGCCCTGTTTGGCTTTGGCGATCAGCGCGTCCTTCAGCATGTCGCCGAGCGCGTCGTCGCGCACGATGAAGAATTGCACGATCACATAGCGGCGCGCGTTCTCGATCGCCTCGAAGATCGCCTCGAAAGTCGCCGTGCCGTTGACCAGCGTGCGCACGGTATTGCCGGGCAGGAACGGCATGCCGCCGAGGCGCGTCAGCGACTGCACGAGCCGCGAGCCGAGCTGCTGCGTCGGCACCCCGGACGACGACGCCTGCGTGTCCCACACCAGCGGATGCGCGCGCGTGCGCAGCAGCTCGTTCTCGACGCGGCGCGCGTCCGCGTAGCCGGCGAACTTGCTGCGGCCAAGGAACAGGTAGGGTACCAGCGTGAGATAAGGCATCGCGACCAGCGACACGGCCCACGCGATCGCCCCTTGCGAGGTGCGGGTATGGAGAATCGCGTGAGCGGCCGCGATGATGCCGAGAATGTGGGCAACAGCAACCAGCGTGCCGACGTGAAGCAGGTCGAATGACATAAGCTCGCGAACAGTTGGCGAAGCGCCGTGGTTCAGGAAACGGAGGCGGGCACGGGCTCGCTCCGTGGTCTGCGGCGAACGCGTCGGGCAACGGGCTCAGGCTGCGGTTGCGGGCAAGGCCACGCGCTGTCGCGGCGATTGCTCGTGACCCTGCCTGAGAAACGCGCATGAAACGACGATCAAACGGTCAGCATGCCGGACTCAGACCGGCAAGTCGCTGGCCTGGATCAGAAACACGTTGTCGTCGCCGGCGCTGGTCGACAGCCACACGAGGTCGAGACCGCCGAACGCGGCCTCGACGTGCTCGCGTTCGTTGCCGATCTCGATGACGAGCACGCCGTCTTCGCTCAGCCAGTTGCGCGCGTCGGCAATGATCCGGCGCACGATGTCCATGCCGTCCGCGCCACCCGCGAGCGCCATCTCCGGCTCGTGCTTGTATTCGGCCGGCAGCTCCTGCATCGACGTCGCGTTCACGTACGGCGGATTGCTGATGATCACATCGTAGCGGCGCTGGGCGAGCGGCGCATACAGATCGCCTTCGAACAGCGCGATGCGCTCGTCGAGGTGGTAGTCCAGCACATTGCGCGTCGCGACTTCGAGCGCGGGCGCGGACAGATCGACCGCGTCGACGTCGGCGTTCGGGAACGCGTGCGCGGCGAGGACCGCGAGGCACCCGGAGCCGGTGCACAGTTCGAGCACCGCGCCGACCTGCTCGGGGTCCTCGACGTACGGCTGCAGGCCGTCCTGCAGCAGCTCGCCGATGAACGAGCGCGGCACGATCACGCGCTCGTCGACGTAAAAGCGATAGCCGTGCATCCACGCTTCCTGCGTGATGTACGCGGCCGGCACGCGTTCGGCGGCGCGTCGCTCGATCACTTTCAGCACCGCCTCGATTTCGGCCGTGGTCAGGCGCGCGTCGAGAAACGGTTCGAGCAGGTCGAGCGGCAAATGCAGCGTGTGCAGGATCAGATAGGCGGCTTCGTCGTAGGCATTGGCCGAGCCGTGGCCGAACGACAGTTTGGCCTCGCTAAAACGGGACACTGCATAACGCAGCAGGTCGCGGACGGTGCAAAAAGGAAGCGTCATCGCAAAGTTCCAGGTTACGCGATCAGTTGTTCGAGCACGCGGCGATACACGTTCTTCAGCGGCTCGATATGGGCGACTTCGATATGTTCGTCGATCTTGTGGATGCTCGCGTTCAGCGGACCGAACTCGATCACCTGCTTGCAGATGCGCGCGATGAAGCGGCCGTCCGACGTGCCGCCGGTGGTCGACAGTTCGGTGTCCACGCCGGTTTCGTCCTTGATCGCTTGCGCGAGCGCGCTCGACAGCTCGCCGCTCGGGGTGAGAAATGGCAGGCCGCTCACGGTCCATTGCAGTTCGTATTCGAGGCCGTGTTTGTCGAGAATCGCATGCACGCGCTTTTGCAGTCCTTCGACGGTGCTCGCGGTCGAGAAGCGGAAGTTGAACATCACGTCCGCGTGGCCGGGGATCACGTTGGTCGCGCCGGCGCCGCTGTGGAGGTTCGACACCTGCCAGGTGGTCGGTGGGAAATATTCGTTGCCTTCGTCCCAGCGCTCCGCGACGAGTTCGGCGAGCGCTGGCGCCAGCAGGTGCACCGGATTCTTCGCCAGATGCGGGTAGGCGATATGGCCCTGCACGCCCTTGACGATCAGCTTGCCCGACATCGAGCCGCGCCGGCCGTTCTTGACCACGTCGCCGAAACGCTCGCTCGAGGTCGGCTCGCCGACGATGCAGTAGTCCATGCGCTCACCGCGCTGCTGCAATGCTTCGACGACCTTGACGGTGCCGTCGGTGGCGGGGCCTTCCTCGTCGCTCGTGATCAGGAACGCGATCGAGCCGCGGTGCTCGGGGTGCGCGGCGACGAACTCCTCGCTCGCGACGACGAAGCCGGCGATCGACGCCTTCATGTCCGCCGCGCCGCGGCCGTACAGCTTGCCGTCGCGCTGGGTCGGCTCGAACGGCGCCGAGCGCCACTGTTCGAGCGGGCCGGTCGGTACCACGTCGGTGTGGCCGGCGAACGCGAGCAGCTTGCCTTGCGTGCCGTCGACGCCGCGTTTGACGGCCCACAGGTTGGTCACGCCGTTGGATTCGATCGTCTCGTGCTCGAAGCCGAGCGCGGCTAGGCGCTCGATCAGGAGACGCTGGCAATGCTGATCGTCGGGCGTGACGGACGCGCGCGCGATCAGTTGTTCGGTAAGGGCGAGGGTGCCGGACATGGATTCAGTACAAGCCACTTTGAAATGAAAAAATGCCGGCTCGCGGTGAGGCACCGCAGCCGGCAACAGCCTTTGAACGACGCGGCGCGAGGCCGCGCGTTCGACTACCTCGTGCTGGAGCCTGGCGCTTCAGCGCCGCGCTCAGACAAACAGCGCCGCGTACTCGTCCGCCGAAAAGCCGAGCGACTTCACCCGCCCGTTCACGACCAGCACCGGCCGCTTGATCACCGACGGCTTGTGGATCATCAGCGCGATCGCGCCCGGCTGCGTTTCCGCGGCCGCCTTCATGTCGTCGGACAGAGCGCGCCACGTCGTGCCGCGGCGGTTCAGCAGCGCGTCGAGCTTGACGTCCTTGAGCCAGTCCTGCACGAGCGGCTCGGTCACGCCGGCCTTCTTGAAGTCGTGGAACTCGAACTCGACGCCGTGCTCTTCGAGCCACACACGGGCCTTCTTCACGGTGTCGCAGTTCGGAATGCCGTAGACGACGGTTTTGGTGCCGCGCGCCATCAATCGCCTCGCAGCAGCTCGTTCAGGCCGACCTTCGCGCGCGTCTTCGCGTCGACCTTCTTGACGATGACCGCGCAGTACAGGCTGTGCGTGCCGTCCTTCGACGGCAGGTTGCCCGCCACCACGACCGATCCCGCCGGAATGCGGCCGTACGTGACTGCGCCGGTTTCGCGGTCGTAAATCCTGGTGCTCTGGCCGAGGTACACGCCCATCGAGATCACCGAGTTTTCCTCGACGATCACGCCTTCGACGACTTCCGAGCGCGCGCCGATGAAGCAGTTGTCTTCGATGATGACCGGATTGGCCTGCAGCGGCTCCAGCACGCCGCCGATGCCGACGCCGCCCGACAGGTGCACGTTCTTGCCGATCTGCGCGCACGAGCCGACGGTGGCCCACGTGTCGACCATCGTGCCTTCGTCGACGTACGCGCCGATGTTGGTGTACGACGGCATCAGCACGACGTTCTTCGCGATGAACGAGCCGCGGCGCGCGATCGCGGGCGGCACCACGCGGAAGCCGCCGGCGGCGAAGTCTTCAGCGGTGTAGTTCGCGAACTTCGACGGCACCTTGTCGTAGAACTGGCTGTAGCCGCCAGCCGGCATCGGCGCGTTGTCTTCCAGACGGAACGACAGCAGCACGGCCTTCTTCAGCCACTGGTTGACGACCCAGTCGCCGTCCTTCTTTTCGGCGACGCGCAGCGCGCCCTTATCGAGTTGCTCGATCGCGTGGGCGACGGCTTCGCGCACTTCTGCCGGCGCGGCTTTCGGCGACAGTTCGGCGCGGTTGTCCCAGGCGGTATCGATGATGCTCTGAAGTTGTTGCGACATAGGCGTGATTATCTGAAGGGTTGAAGTCTGAAGAAGGGGATGCCGTGTAGCTCAAGCGAGGCTCAGGCTGCACTCAGTCGACACTGAGCGAGCGGCAGAATTCGACGATCCGCTGCGCGCCCGCCGTGCATTCGTCGACGTCGGCGACGAGCGCGAGGCGCACGAAATTGCGGCCGGGATTCACGCCGTGCGCGGTGCGCGCGAGGAACGAGCCCGGCAGAACCGTCACATTATAGTCGGCGTAGAGGCGCTGGGCGAACTCGGTGTCCGTGAGGCCGGTGCGCTCGACGTTGGCCCACAGGTAGAACGCGGCGTCGGGCAGCCGCACGTCGAGCACGTCGGCGAGCATCGGCGTGACGGTCGCGAACTTCTGCAGGTACTTCGCGCGGTTCTCGCGCACGTGTGTCTCGTCGCACCAGGCGACCACGCTCGCGCTCTGGAACACGGTCGACAGCGCCGTGCCGTGGTACGTGCGGTACAGCAGGAATGCCTTGAGAATCGCGGCGTCGCCGGCGACGAAGCCCGAGCGCATGCCCGGCACGTTCGAGCGCTTCGACAGACTCGACAGCGTCACGAGGCGCTCGAAGCCGCGTCCGAGCTTGTGCGCCGCTTCGAGGCCGCCGAGCGGCGGCTTCGACTCGTCGAAATAGATTTCCGAGTAGCACTCGTCCGAAGCGATCACGAAGCCGTAGCGGTCCGATAGCGCGAACAGCTCGCGCCAGTCGTCGAGCGTGAGCACGGCGCCGGTCGGGTTGCCCGGCGAGCAGACGTACAGCAGTTGCGTGCGGGCCCACACGTCGGCGGGCACCGCCGAGTAGTCGCACGCGAAGTTGCGCGCCGGGTCGCTGTTGACGAAGTACGGCTGCGCGCCGCCGAGCAGCGCCGCGCCTTCGTAGATTTGGTAGAACGGGTTCGGACAGAGTACGATCGCAGGCTCGCCGTCAGCATCGCGGCGCGGATTGAGCACCGTCTGCGCGAGCGCGAACAGCGCCTCGCGCGAGCCCGCCACCGGCAGCACCTCGGTCAGCGGATCGAGCGGCGGCAGGTCGTAGCGTTGCGCGACCCATTTCGCGATCGACTCGCGCAGCGGCGCCGAGCCGAGCGTGGCCGGATACGCGGCGAGGCCGCCGAGCGAATCGACGACGGCGTCGCGGATCAGCGGCGGGGTTGGATGTTTCGGCTCGCCGATGCCGAAGCTGATGTGCGCAAGGCCGGCCGGCGGCGTGACGTCCTTGAAAAGCAGGCGCAGCTTTTCGAACGGATAGGGCTGAAGGGAGTCGAGTAGCGGATTCACGGACGAAATGGCCTGATCGGGATGGACGCGGACGAATGGCGGGACAACCGGGCACGCGCGCCGGCGGGCGGCGGCGAACGGACGATTATAGCGTGGCGCGCCCGCGGACCAGGCGGGAGCCTGGCGCGCGGCGCGGGAGCAATCCGCGAGGCGGCACACCGGGGCGCCGCGGCGGGAACGGCGCGAAATCCGCCACGGTTCGCGTAAAAGAATACGCAGGAGCAGCAATGTACGTAGCAGTTCAGGAGACGGCCGGCTGGACCCTCATACGACCCGCCCGCGACGCCCGTCGGAGTCCCGCCCCATGACCAACTGGCTTCGCAACGGCTGGCCGACGCTCGCGATCATGTTGGGCGCGTCGGTCTGGGGGATGGTCTGGTATCCGCTGCGGATGCTGGCCGCGCTCGGGGTGACCGGCACCGCCGCGAGCGCGCTCACGAGCGGCACCGGCTGCCTGTTCGTGCTGCTCGTGCGGAATGGCGCGCTGAAGACCGTGCGGTGGCACTGGCTGCTGCCGGCGCTCGCGCTCGCCGCGGGCGTCACGAATCTCGGCTTCGTGTGGGGCGCGATCCACGGTCAGGTGATGCGCGTGCTGCTGCTGTTCTATCTGACCCCCGCGTGGACCGCGCTGTTCGCGCATTTCATCCTGCACGAGCGGCTCACGTGGTCGGGCGCGGCGTTGGCCGCGCTGTCGCTCGCGGGCGCGATGACGATGCTATGGTCGCCGCGTCTCGGCATTCCGGTACCCGGCAATCCCGCCGAATGGGCCGGGCTCGCCGGCGGCATGGGCTTCGCGATGAGCAACGTGCTGATCCTGAAGACGAGCCGCGTGCTGCCGGACATGAAGCCCGAAATGCGCACCGCGGTGATCTTCGGCGGCGCGGCGCTGTTCGGCGCGCTCGCGTCGCTGTTCGAGCCGATGCCCGCGCCGCCCGTCGGCGCGCATCTGGGCACGGCGGCGCTGCTGGTGCTCGGTCTCGGTCTGCTGCTCGCGTCGAACAACATGCTCGTGCAATACGGGCTCTCGCGCGTGCCGGCCAATCGCGCGTCGATCATCATGCTGTTCGAACTCGTCGTGACGGCGCTGTCGGCGTGGCTGTTCGCCGGCGAAGTACCGGGCCCGCGCGAATGGGCCGGCGGCGCGTGCATCGTGCTCGCGTCGGCCTTGTCGAGCTGGGTGCATCGGACGAAATTGGCGCCGCCCGATCCCGCCATCGGGGACACGGAGGGGCCCGGCGGCGACGATGGACGCGGTGGTCAATGCGGTAGCAAACGCGGCGACCATCGCGGTGACGAACCCGGCCCTGACGGCGACAGTGACGACCGCCGAAAGGGCGGTAAGAATCGTCCACGCGCGATGGTATGATTCCCCCTCATTAGCCGGCGCATGCGTACCTGCGTGTGCCTCAGATATGCATGAGCGCATGCAGCCGGCAACCAAATTGCGAAGGCTCGCGAGGTTGCGTGGGGCCGTCCCGCTGCGGCGGTGAACGACTGGCGCAACCTCGCGAGCCACCTATCACTCTCTCTTTTCAAACAGCGAAATCGCCGTGCGGCTCACCTCGATCAAACTCGCTGGTTTCAAATCCTTCGTCGATCCCACGCATTTCCAGGTCCCAGGCCAGTTGGTTGGCGTGGTTGGTCCGAACGGGTGCGGCAAATCCAACATCATCGATGCCGTGCGCTGGGTGCTCGGCGAATCGCGCGCCTCTGAATTGCGCGGCGAGTCGATGCAGGACGTGATCTTCAACGGCTCGACCGCCCGCAAGCCCGGCAGCCGCGCAAGCGTCGAGCTCGTGTTCGACAACGCGGACGGCCGCGCCGCCGGCCAGTGGGGCCAGTATGCGGAGATCGCCGTGAAGCGCGTGCTGACGCGCGACGGCACGTCGAGCTACTACATCAACAATCTGCCGGCGCGGCGCCGCGACATCCAGGACATCTTCCTCGGCACCGGCCTCGGGCCGCGTGCGTACGCGATCATCGGGCAGGGCATGATCGCGCGGCTGATCGAGGCGAAGCCCGAAGAGCTGCGCGTGTTCCTCGAAGAAGCCGCCGGCGTGTCGAAGTACAAGGAGCGCCGCCGCGAGACCGAGAACCGTCTGCACGACACGCGCGAGAACCTGACGCGCGTCGAGGACATCGTCCGCGAGCTCGGCGCGAATCTCGAGAAGCTCGAGGGGCAGGCGGTCGTCGCAACCCGTTATCGCGAGCTGCAAAGCGACGGCGAGGAAAAGCAGCGTCTGCTGTGGTTGCTGCGCAAGAACGAGGCGGCCGGCGAGCAGCAGCGCCAGCAACGCGCGATCGAGCAGGCGCAGATCGACCTCGAGGCGCAAACCGCGAAGCTGCGCGAAGTCGAGGCGGAACTCGAAACGCTGCGCGTCGCGCACTATTCGGCGAGCGACGCGATGCAGGGCGCGCAGGGCGCGCTGTACGAGGCGAACGCGGAAGTGAGCCGGCTGGAAGCCGAGATCCGCTTCATCGTCGAATCGCGCAACCGGGTGCAGGCGCAGATCGCCGCGCTGAGCGCGCAGCGCGAGCAGTGGCAATCGCAGGCCGACAAGGCGCTGGACGATATCGCCGACGCTGAAGAGCAACTGGCCGTCGCTGAAGAAAAAGCCGTGCTCGCCGAACAGGACGCCGCCGCGAAGCACGATGCGCTGCCCGCCCTCGAAGCGCGCTGGCGCGACGCTCAGGCGGAGCTGAACACCGAGCGCCGCGGCATCGCGCAGACCGAGCAGGCGCTGAAGCTCGAAGCCGCGCATCAGCGCAATGCCGATCAGCAGTTGCAGCAGCTGCAGCAGCGCCATGAGCGGCTGAAATCGGAAGAGGGTGGCCTCGACGCGCCCGACGAGGCGCAGCTCGAGGAATTGCGCGTGCAGCTCGCCGAGCACGAGGAAATCCTTCACGACGCGCAGGGCCGCCTCGCCGAAGCGCAGGAAACACTGCCGCGGCTCGACGGTGAACGCCGCGCCGCGCAGGAGCGCGTGCAGGCCGAAAGCGCGCAGATCCATCAGCTCGACGCGCGCCTCGCCGCGCTCAGGCAGTTGCAGGAAAACGTGCAGACCGAAGGCAAGATCCAGCCGTGGCTCGACAAGCACGAGCTGGGCAGCCTGCCGCGTCTGTGGAAGAAACTGCATGTCGAGGCCGGTTGGGAAACCGCGCTCGAAGCGGTGCTGCGCGAGCGCCTCGCCGCGCTCGAAGTGTCGAATCTCGACTGGGTCAAGGCGTTCGCAACCGACGCGCCACCGGCCAAGCTCGCGTTCTACGCGCCGCCCGCGGCTGGTCAGCCTGCCCCGGCGGCGGGCGCGCTGCGCTCGCTGCTGTCGCTCGTGCGCATCGAGGACGCGGGTATCCGCGCGGTGCTGACCGACTGGCTGGGCCTCGCGTTCGTCGCCGACGATCTGCAGCAGGCGCTTTCGATGCGCGCGCAGCTGCCCGAGGGCGGCGCGTTCGTCGTCAAGGCGGGGCACGTGGTCACGCGCGTCGGCGTACAGCTGTATGCGGCCGATTCCGAACAGGCCGGCATGCTCGCGCGTCAGCAGGAAATCGAAAACCTCGGCCGCCAGGTGCGCGCACAGGCATTGCTCGCCGACGAGGCGAAGGCCGCCGCGATCCGCGCCGAAGCCGCGCACACGCAAGCCGCGCAGGCGCTCGCCGAACTGCGCCAGCAGGCCGAACGCGCGACGCAGCGGGTGCACGCGTTGCAGATGGACGTGCTGAGGCTCACCCAGGCACACGAACGCTACACGCAGCGCAGCACGCAGATTCGCGAGGAACTCGAAGAGATCGCCGCGCAGATCGACGAGCAGCGGGCGCTGCGCGCCGAGTCGGAAGCGAACTTCGAGCGTCACGACGGCGAGCTCGCCGAACTGCAGGCGCGCTTCGAAGACCACCAGCTCGCGTTCGAAGCACTCGACGAAGAACTGACGACCGCCCGCGGCGAAGCACGCGAGCTCGACCGCGCCGCCACCGACGCGCGCTTCGCCGCGCGCAATATGGCGAACCGCATCGACGAATTGAAGCGCAGCATCCAGGTCGCGCACGAGCAGAGCGAGCGCGTCGCGGGCGCGCTCGAAGACGCGCGCGCCGAACTGGAAACGATCAACGAGCAGACCGCGCACACCGGGCTGCAGGACGCGCTCGACATCCGCGCCGTGAAAGAAGAGGCGCTGCGCGCCGCGCGCGTCGAGCTCGACGACCTGACCGCGAAGCTGCGCTCGGCCGACGAAACGCGCCTCACCGCCGAGCGCGCCCTGCAGCCGCTGCGCGACCGCATCAATGAATTGCAGTTGAAGGAGCAGGCCGCGCGCATCAGCGGCGAGCAGTTCGTCGAGCAGCTGGCCGCGGCCGGTGTCGATGAAGCCGAACTGCAAGCCAAGCTGACGGCGGACATGAAGCCGTCGTACCTGCAGGGCGAAGTCACGCGCATCAACAACGCGATCACCGCGCTCGGGCCGGTCAACATGGCCGCGCTCGACGAGCTGAAGGCCGCGACCGAGCGCAAAAGCTTCCTCGATTCGCAGTCGGCCGACCTGACGAGCGCGATCGAAACGCTCGAAGACGCGATCCGCAAGATCGACGCCGAAACGCGCACGCTGCTGCAAAGCACGTTCGACGAAGTGAACCGCCATTTCGGCGAGCTGTTCCCGCGTCTCTTTGGCGGCGGCCAGGCGAAGCTGATCATGACCGGCGACGAAATTCTCGACGCCGGCGTGCAGGTGATGGCGCAGCCGCCGGGCAAGAAGAATTCGACGATTCACCTGCTGTCGGGCGGCGAGAAAGCGCTGACCGCGACCGCGCTCGTGTTCGCGATGTTCCAGCTGAATCCGGCGCCGTTCTGTCTGCTCGACGAAGTGGACGCGCCGCTCGACGACGCCAACACCGAGCGTTTCGCGAATCTGGTACGGGCGATGTCCGACAAAACCCAGTTCCTGTTCATTTCGCACAACAAGATCGCGATGGAGATGGCGCAGCAGCTGATCGGCGTGACGATGCAGGAGCAGGGCGTCTCGCGGATCGTCGCGGTCGACATGGAATCGGCGGCGGGTTTCGCCCAGAATATCGTTTGAGTTAACGCCTTCGCGGGCATCCGCATCCAGCGCAGCGGCCTCGATGAGCGCCGCGCGGTACGTGGAGCGGACGACAGGCCCGCGCGGATAGAAGAATTGCTGATGGAGCATGCATGGACGAGTTGACACTCGGTTTGATCGGCGCGGGTGCCGTGGTGGTGGGGGGCGTGGTCGTGTACAACGCGTGGCAGGGCGCGAAGGTGCGCCGCAAGATGCCGCGGCCGATGCCGGCCGACACCGCCGAGAGCTTTGCGCGGGACGAGCATGAAGAGCAGAGCCCGTTCATCGAGCCGGCCCGGCCGACCACGCGGCGCGAGCCGAGCGTGAGCGCCGAGGCGGCCGCGGACCCGAGCGCGGCGCGCGTCGAGCCGACGTTCGGCGCGGGCGCCGCACCGCTCGATACACCGGCCGATATCCAGGCCGAGATGACGTCGCCGAACGGTTATCCATCGGCGGACGCCGATACCGTGGGCGAAGGCGAACATGCGGCGGCGCCGGGCGCGCACGCGAAGCGGCCCACGGCTGAAGCGCCCGCGGCCCAGCCCGCGTCCGCCGGGCACGAGCGGGTCGAACCGATCCTGCCGGCCGCCACGACGATTTCGTCGGCGCCGCCCGCGATCGTCGATCGGCGCATCGACTGTATCGTGCCGATCCGGCTGAACGGCCCCGTGGCCGGCGACAAGGTGCTTCCGCTCGCGCAGCGCTTGCGTCGCGCGGGCAGCAAGCCCGTGCACATCGAAGGCAAACCCGAAGGCGGCGGCTCGTGGGAGCTGCTGCAGAACGGCACGCGCTATGAAGAGCTACGCGCGGCCGCGCAGCTCGCGAACCGTAGCGGCGCGCTGAACGAGCTCGAATTTTCCGAGTTCGTGACCGGCGTACAGCAGTTCGCCGATGCGCTCGACGCGGCGCCGGAATTCCCCGACATGCTCGAAACCGTCGCGATGGCGCGCGAGCTCGACGGCTTTGCCGCCCAGTGCGACGCGCAGTTGTCGATCAACGTGCTGTCGGACGGCGCGCCGTGGTCGGCCAACTACGTGCAGGCGGTCGCATCGCAGGACGGTCTGCTGCTGTCGCGCGACGGCACGCGCTTCGTCAAGCTCGACTCGCGGCAAAGCCCGGTGTTCATGCTGCAGTTCGGCGACACCAACTTCCTGCGCGACGACCTCACGTACAAAGGCGGCGAGATGATCACGCTGGTGCTCGACGTGCCGGTCGCCGACGAAGACATCCTGCCGTTCCGGCTGATGTGCGATTACGCGAAGTCGCTGGCCGAGCGCATCGGCGGACGCGTGGTCGACGACGGTCGCCGGCCGCTGCCGGAAAGCGCGCTGCTCGCGATCGAAAAACAGTTGATGACGCTGTACGCGAAGCTCGAACAGGCGGGTATTCCGGCGGGTTCTCCGGCCACGCGGCGCCTGTTCAGCCAGTAAGCCTTTTGCAGCGTTCTACGCGTTTTGACGACGGCCGCACGATGTGCGGCCGTCGTCGTTTCCGGCTTGCGTCGCAGCGCGGCCCGCCCCGATTCAGCGATGTAAAGGGGCACGCTTCCTGCGATAATCCGATGTCCGACTTTCTTCTCGAGAAGCTTCCGACAGCATGGCCCGATCCTCCGTCCCTCCTTCCGCAACCAGCGCTCCGGCCGAGCGGGCCGTGTGGTTGCGCGCGGAACTCGAACGCGCGAACTACGCGTATTACGTGCTCGATCAACCGGACCTGCCGGACGCCGAGTACGACAAGCTGTTCAAGGAGCTGGAGCGCATCGAGGCCGAGCATCCCGATCTGATCGTGCCGGACTCGCCGACGCAGCGCGTCGGCGGCGAGGCCGCGAGCGGTTTCGAGCCGGTCGTGCACGATCTGCCGATGCTGTCGTTGAACAACGGTTTCGCCGACGAAGACATCGTCGCGTTCGACAAGCGCATCGGCGACGCGCTCGGCAACAACGCGAGCGAGCCGCCGGTTCCCGTCGACTACGCGGCCGAGCTGAAATTCGACGGCCTCGCGATCTCGCTGCGCTACGCCGACGGCGTGTTCGTGCAGGCCTCCACGCGCGGTGACGGCACAACCGGCGAGAACGTCACCGAAAACGTCCGCACGATCCGCTCGATTCCGTTGAAGCTGAAGGGTAAGCGCGTGCCGCGCGTGCTCGACGTGCGCGGCGAAGTGCTGATGTTCAAGCGCGATTTCGAGCGCCTGAACGAACGCCAGCGCGCCGCCGAACAACGCGAATTCGCGAACCCGCGCAACGCGGCGGCGGGCAGCTTGCGGCAGCTCGATTCGAAGATCACCGCGCAGCGGCCGCTGTCGTTTTTCGCGTATGGCATCGGCGTGCTCGAAGGCATCGAGATGCCGGGCACCCATAGCGAGCTGCTCGACTGGTACAAGGAGATGGGCTTGCCGGTCAATGGCGAGCGTGCGGTCGTGCAGGGCGCCGAAGGCCTGCTCGGCTTCTTCCACGCGGTCGGCGAGAAACGCGATAGGCTCCCCTACGACATCGACGGCGTGGTCTATAAGGTCAACCGGCGCGACGAGCAGGATGCGCTCGGTTTCGTGTCGCGCGCGCCGCGCTTCGCGCTCGCGCACAAATTCCCCGCGCAGGAAGCGCTGACGAAGCTGGTCGCGATCGACGTGCAGGTCGGCCGCACCGGCGCGATCACGCCGGTCGCGCGGCTGGAACCGGTGTTCGTCGGCGGCGCGACGGTCACGAACGCGACCTTGCACAACGAGGATGAAGTGCGCCGCAAGGACATCCGCATCGGTGACACGGTGATCGTGCGGCGCGCCGGCGACGTGATTCCGGAGGTGGTCAGCGCGCTGCTCGAGCGTCGTCCGGCCGACGCGCGCGAGTTCGTGATGCCGACGCAGTGCCCGGTGTGCGGTTCGGCGATCGAGCGGCTGCCCGACGAGGCGATCGCGCGCTGCACGGGCGGGCTCTTCTGTCCGGCGCAGCGCAAGCAGGCGTTGTGGCACTTCGCGCAGCGGCGCGCGCTCGATATCGACGGCCTCGGCGAGAAGATCATCGATCAACTGGTCGAACAGAACCTGGTGCGCACGCCGGCCGATCTGTTCAATCTCGGCTTCACGACGCTCGCGGAACTCGACCGCTTCGCCGAAAAGTCCGCGCAGAACCTGCTCGACTCGCTCGACAAGGCCAGGCACACGTCGCTCGCGCGCTTTATCTACGCATTGGGGATTCGCCATGTCGGCGAATCGACCGCGAAGGATCTCGCGAAGCACTTCGGCTCGCTCGATCCGATCATGGATGCGTCGCTGGAGGAACTGCTCGAAGTCAACGACGTGGGGCCGGTCGTCGCCGAATCGATCCACCAGTTCTTCGCCGAGGACCACAACCGCACGGTGATCGAACAGCTGCGCGCGCCGGGCAAGGTCACGTGGCCCGAGGGGCCGCCAGCGCCGAAGGCGCCGCAGGGCGTGCTGGCCGGGCAGACGGTCGTGCTGACCGGTACGCTGCCAAACCTGTCGCGCGAGGACGCGAAGGAAATGCTCGAGGCGGCCGGCGCGAAGGTGGCGGGGTCGGTATCGAAGAAAACCAGTTACGTGGTGGCGGGGGCCGACGCGGGCAGCAAACTTTCGAAGGCCGAGGAACTCGGCATCCCCGTACTCGACGAAGATGGTATGCGCAAGCTGCTGGAGGGGCACTGATGATTCACGACATTCTGAAGATGGGCGATCCGCGCCTGCTGCGAATCGCCGAGCCGGTCGATCACTTCGACACGCCCGAGCTGCACCGGCTCGTGGAAGACCTGTTCGAGACCATGCACGCGGCGAACGGCGCGGGTCTCGCCGCGCCGCAGATCGGCGTCGATCTGCAGGTGGTGATCTTCGGCTTCGGTTCGAACGAGCGCTATCCGGACGCGCCGCCGGTGCCCGAAACGGTGCTGATCAACCCGACCGTCACGCCGGTCTCGCAGGACATGGAAGAAAGCTGGGAAGGTTGCCTGTCGGTGCCGGGGCTGCGCGGCGTGGTGAGCCGGTTTTCGATGATCCGTTATCACGGCTTCGACCAGTTCGGCAATCCGATCGACCGGGTCGCCGAGGGTTTTCACGCACGGGTTGTGCAGCACGAATGCGATCATCTGATCGGCAAGCTGTATCCGATGCGGATTACCGATTTCTCGAAGTTCGGCTTTACGGAGGTCCTGTTCCCGGATCTCGATACGAATAGCGACGACTGACACAGCTGCCGCCAACAAAAAACCCACGCCAAAGTGCGTGGGTTTTTTGTTGTGCCGATGCGCCCGCTCTCAGCAAGGAGGCGCATTGGACGGACCTCAGAACGACTCGTCTTCCGACAGATAGCGCCACTGTCCCGGCGGCAGCGCGCCGAGCATCACCTGGCCCATGCGAACGCGCTTCAGGCCCACCACCTCGAGACCGACCAGTTCGCACATGCGGCGAATCTGACGCTTCTTGCCTTCGCGCAGCACGAAACGCAGCTGCTCGCCGTTCTGCCAGCTGACCTGCGCGGGCTTCAGCGCGACGTCGTCGAGCGACAGGCCGTGGCGCAGCAGCGCGAGTTTTTCGGCCGGGAAATGGCTTTCGACGTCGACCGTGTGATCGCCGTAGGCGACGCGCACCAGATACTCCTTGTCCACGTCCGAGTGACCGCCGATCAGTTGCTTCGCGATGCGGCCGTCCTGCGTCAGCACGAGCAGGCCCGTCGAATCGATGTCGAGACGCCCGGCCGGCGCGAGCTGGCGCAGATGCGACGCCGAGAAGGGGATCCCCGAACGGTCGCCTTCCCAACGATTCTCCGGCGTGACGAGCGTGATGGCCGGCTGATAGCCGTCCTCCGCCTGGCCCGACACGAGCCCGACTGGCTTGTGAACGATCACGGTCACCTGGCTCGACTGAAAGGCTTCGGCGGCCGGGTCGATGTCGATGCGCTGATCCGGGAACACCTTCGTGCCGAGCGTATCGACGCGCTCGCCGTCGACTATGACCCAGCCTTTCTCGATCCATTCGTCGGCCTCGCGACGCGAGCACAGGCCGAGCTTGGACATCAGCTTCGACAGACGCAGCATGCCCGGCGCGTCTTCGCGATCGCGGCGGGGCGGGTGCGGGGTGTCGATGGTGGTGTCGACGGGGCGGGCGGTTGCTGATGCCGAGGCTCGCGGCTTGGCGGCGCGGGCTGGTCGGTCGTCGCCGAAGCGGCGGTTCGCGGCCGGCAACGTGTCGTCGACGCTGCGCGCAGGGCGCTCGCGACGCTCGGTGCGTTCGCCGTAGCCGCCTTTTGCCGGCTTCACGAAGCTGCGCTCGCCACGCTCGCTTTCGAAGCGGCGCGAGGTGCTGTCGCTGCGCGCGCCTCGATCGCCACCGCGACGCTCCTGTGGCTCACCGCGATCGCTACCGAAGCGCGGACGGTCGGCGGCCTCGCGCTCCCGGCGCACCGGACGATCGCCACGCGCGCCGCCTTCCGAGGGCCTGCCTGTGCCTGGACGCGGACCGCTGAACGGACGGCGTTCGCCGGCGTCGCGGCCCGGTGCGCGCTCACCGCGCTCCGCATTGCCCTCGAAACGACGGGGTGCGCGTTCTGCACGCTCGCCGAATTCGCGCCGAGGAGCGCGTTCGCCACGCTCAGCGCTGCCTTCGAAACGACGCGGCGCGCGTTCAGTCCGTTCGCCGAATTCGCGTCGAGGAGCGCGTTCGCCACGCTCAGCGTTGCCTTCGAAACGACGCGGCGCGCGTTCAGTCCGTTCGCCGAAATCGCGCCGAGGAGCGCGTTCGCCACGCTCAGCGTTGCCTTCGAAACGACGCGGCGCGCGTTCAGTCCGTTCGCCGAAATCGCGCCGAGGCGCCCGTTCGCCACGTTCAGCGTTGCCTTCGAAACGACGCGGCGCGCGTTCAGTCCGTTCGCCGAAATCGCGCCGAGGCCCGCGTTCACCACGCTCAGCGCTGCCTTCGAAACGACGCGGCGCGCGTTCAGTCCGTTCGCCGAATTCGCGTCGAGGCGCCCGTTCGCCACGTTCAGCGTTGCCTTCGAAACGACGCGGCGCGCGTTCAGTCCGTTCGCCGAAATCGCGCCGAGGCCCGCGTTCACCACGCTCAGCGCTGCCTTCGAGACGACGCGGCGCGCGTTCAGTCCGTTCGCCGAAATCGCGCCGAGGCGCCCGTTCGCCACGCTCGGCGCCGCCCTCAAAGCGACGCGGCGCGCGTTCTCCGCGCTCGCCTCGCTGAGCCGTACCTTCGAAGCGGCGCGGTGCGCCCGCGGCAGCCGCGCCCCGTTCGCGCACGCCCGACCCTTCGGCACGCGGCGCGCGTGCACCGGCGCCCGCCGGCTTCGCACCGACCGGCCGCTTCGCGCCACCACCCGTCGATGCCGCGCCTTCGCGCTTCGCGCCGGCCTCGAATGGCTTCGGCCGCGCTGGACGGGTCGGCTTACGCGCCGACGCGCTGCCGGGGCGGACAGGGGCGCGTTCGGACGCCGCCGGCCGCGGATGCTTCGCTGTTAATTTGATTCGCATGAAATCTCACATTGCGATCGCGCGCAGTAGTTCGGTCTCGACCTGAATTTGCAGGCGGTTGTCCGACAGGCTGTGTCCTTCGAGCAGAAACACGTCCTCGACGCGTTCGCCGAGCGTATTGATCCGCGCCGAGGCGACGCCGACCCGGTGCTCAGCCAGCACGCGCGCGATCGAATAAAGAAGGCCCGGCCGGTCGTTCGCCGACACGGACAGGATGTAGTATTGGCCGCGCTCATCGGCCCGCAGGTCGACGCGCGGCGTAATGGGGAAGGTGCGCGATAGCCGTGACAGCCGGCCCTTCGACGGTCCCGGCAGCAAGGTGCCGTGGCCCGCGAGGCGCGCGGTCAGCTCCTGCTCGACCAGATTGGCGATGTCGCGATAGTGCACGTCCTCTTCGGTGTGCGCGACGAGGAAGTTGTCGAGCGCGTAGCCGTGGCGCGTCGTGCTGACGCGCGCATCGAGCACCGACAGGCCGTTGCGGTCGAAATACGCGCAGATGCCCGCGAACAGATCGGGCTGGTCCTTCACGTAGACGAGCACCTGCAGCGCCTCGCCGATCGGCGACGGCCGCGCGCGTACGAGCGGCGTCGGCGTTTCGACGTGGCGGTACAGCACGCGCGTCTGCCACGCGATATCCGCCGCGTCGTGGCGCAGGAAATAGCCGACGTCCAGCTTGTCCCACAGCGCCCGTTGCGCGCCTTCCGGCACGGTTTCGAGACGCAGCAGCGCGAGCGCCTCTTCCTGGCGCGACTTCAGCTCGGAATGCTCGTCCGGCTGGGCACCGCCAAGCACGGCGAGCGTGGTGCGGTAGAGGTCTTCGAGCAGCTTGCCTTTCCACGTGTTCCAGACCTTCGGGCTGGTGCCGCGGATGTCGGCGACGGTCAGCAGATAGAGCGCGGTCAGGCGGCGCTCGGTGCCGACCAGCTCGGCGAAGCGCTTGATCACTTCAGGGTCGCTCGTGTCCTGCTTCTGCGCGACCTGGCTCATCGTCAGATGCTGCTGCACGAGCCACACGACCAGCTCGCCATCCTCGCCTTCGATGCCGTGCTGGCGGCAGAAGCGCCGTGCGTCGGCCATGCCCAGCGTGGAATGATCGCCGCCGCGGCCCTTCGCGATGTCATGAAACAGCGCGGCCACGTACAGCACCCACGGCCGGTCGAAGTTGACGATCAACTGGCTGCAGAACGGGTATTCGTGCGCATGCTCGGCGACCGCGAAGCGGCGCAGATTGCGCAGCACCATCAGGATGTGCTGATCGACCGTGAACACGTGGTACAGGTCGTGCTGCATCTGCCCGACGATGCGCCGGAAGTTCAGCAGATAACGCCCGAGCACGCTCGTCTGGTTCATCAACCGGAACGCATGCGTGATACCGGCCGGCTGCTTCAGGATTTCCATGAAGAGCCGGCGATTTTCCGGATCGCGCCGCCAGTGCTGGTCCATCACGTCGCGGGCGTTGTAGATCGCGCGCAGCGTGCGCGCCGACAGTCCCTTCACGCCGGGGGTGCGCTCGTATAGCAGGAACGCCTCGAGGATCGCATTCGGCTCGCGCTGGAACACGTCGTCGGAGGCGATTTCGAGCATGCCCTGCTTTTCGACGAAGCGATCCGACAGCACGCGCGTGATGCCGCTCGTGCTCGGAAACAGCTGCGCCTCGATGTTCTGGATCAGGATCGTCGCGAGTTGCGTGACCGCTTTCGCGGCCCAGTAGTAGCGGCGCATCAGCTGCTCGCTCGCGCGCTTGGTCGCGGTCGGCTTGAGGCCGAAGCTTTCCGCGACCGGCGTCTGCAGGTCGAACACCAGGATGTCCTGGCGGCGCCCGGCGACCACGTGCAGCCGCGCACGCAGCGACTTCAGGAAGCCTTCGTTGTGGCGCAGCTCGCGCGCCTCGCGCTCGGTGATGAGTCCGCGCGCTTCGAGTTCGCGCCAACTGCTGCCGAAGCCGGCCGCCTGTGTGATCCACAGGATCAGCTGCAGGTCGCGCAGCCCGCCCGGGCTTTCCTTGATGTTCGGCTCGAGCGCGTAGGGCGTGTCCTGAAACTTCGCGTGACGCTGGCGCATTTCGAGCACCTTCGCCTGGAAGAACGCCTTCGGGTCGAGCGCCGCACGGTAGCGCCGGGCGAAATCGTCGAACAGTGCGGTGCTGCCGGTGATGCGACGCGCTTCCAGCAGCGAGGTACGCACCGTGACGTCGTTGGCCGCTTCCTCGATGCATTGCGACACGCTGCGCACGCTGCTGCCGAGTTCCAGCCCGAGATCCCACGCGAGGCTGATGAAGCGCTCGATGCGCGCGTCCAGATGCTCGAGCCGCGCGTCGGGCAACAGCACCAGGATGTCGATGTCGGAGTGCGGCGCGAGTTCGCCGCGCCCATAGCCGCCAACCGCGACCAGCGCGAGGTCGTCGGGCAGCTCGCAGGTGTCCCAGGCGGCGCGCAGCGAATGGTCCGTGGCGCGCGCGAGGGCGGCCATCAACGCGTCGACGTTGGTGGCCGTTCGGAAGCGTTCCAGCAACTGGGCTTTGGCCACTTTGTAGTCCGCCTTGAGCGACGAGGCATGGGAGGGGGCGACGGCTGGAACGCTACTCATTGGCAGGAAGGCGGTGTGGTCGGAATCGGTCAGGCCGTGGCCGCGACCACGGGCGGACGCGCGGGCGTGCCGGCCGACACGGTCAGCACGTCGTGGCCGGTCTCGGTGACGAGCACCGTGTGCTCCCACTGCGCGGACAGGCTGCGGTCCTTGGTCTTGACGGTCCACTGGTCGGGCATCGTGCGGATGTCACGGCGGCCGGCGTTGATCATCGGCTCGATCGTGAAGATCATACCGGCCTGCAGTTCGAACCCGGTGCCGGGGCGACCGTAGTGCAGGATCTGCGGATCTTCGTGGAATACGGTGCCGATGCCGTGTCCGCAATATTCGCGCACCACGCTGTAGCCGAGGCCTTCGGCGTGCTTCTGGATCGCATAGCCGATGTCGCCGAGGTGCGCGCCGGGTCGCACCTGGTCGATGCCGAGCCACATGCATTCGAAAGTGGCTTGCACGAGGCGCTTTGCCATGATCGACCCTTCGCCGACGATGAACATGCGGCTCGTGTCGCCGAAATAGCCGTCCTTGATCACGGTGACGTCGATGTTCAGCGCGTCGCCGGTTTTGAGCGCCTTGTCGCCCGGAATGCCGTGGCAGATCACGTCGTTGACGGAAATGCAGGTGGCTTTCGGGTAGGGCGGGTAGCCGGGCGGCTGGTAATTCAGCGGCGCGGGGACCGTGCCCTGGTCCTTCAGCATGTATTCGTGACACAGACGGTCGAGCTCGCCAGTGGTGACGCCGGCCTTGACGAACGGCGTGATGTAGTCGAGCACTTCGCTCGCGAGCCGGCAGGCGACGCGCATCTTCGCGATATCGTCTTCGTTTTTGATGGTGATAGCCATGGTTTCCTCGGAAGCCTTGCTGGATAAGGCTTGCTGGGTGTTGCGGTGGCCGGGCGGAGGGGCGTCTGCCGGGCACGGAATGCCGGTCGATCCTTAACGATCCCTCGCGCGTGGCGGAATCGAGCCATTTTACAGCAGTGGGGGCCGGGTCGTTGCGCTGGATCGGCCGGCAATGGGCTAAAAGCGACCAGAATCGGCTAATTGGCGGCCCAAAGGACGCCAGGCCGGGCTTCGGGCCCAGCGGCGCGGTCCCGTGCGTAGGGTCATCGGCCGCTGGTCGGGCTGGTTGAGTCGGTCGGTCGTCGCGTGCTATACTCTTTGGCTAAGTCGGTCCTAGTCCGCTTTTATTCGCGAGTCCGCAAATTCGCGCATGGCAGCTGGGCGGAGCGGCTTCTCGCGGCACTCCGGTTGTTGGGTGTCGTGAGTGAGAGAAAGTCGTGTCAGGCAACCAATTCGCAAGCCGGCGCACCCAGGGTGTCGTCGCGTTCCAGCCAAGGTAGAGGCGGGCGCGGCCGATACGGCAGCCGGTTTAAGACCCAACCCTCGTGGAGAATTTCATGGCAGTTACGATGCGTCAAATGCTGGAAGCAGGTGTCCACTTCGGTCACCAGACCCGCTTCTGGAACCCGAAGATGGCCCCCTTCATTTTCGGTCATCGCAACAAGATTCACATCATCAACCTCGAAAAGACGCTGCCGATGTACAACGACGCGCTGAAGTACGCGCGTCAGCTGGCATCGAACCGCGGCACGATCCTGTTCGTCGGTACGAAGCGTCAATCGCGTGACACGATCGCCCAGGAAGCGCAGCGCGCTGGTATGCCGTTCGTGAACGCGCGCTGGCTCGGCGGCATGCTGACCAACTTCAAGACGCTGAAGGTTTCGATCAAGCGCCTGAAGGACATGGAAGCGGCGCTGGAAGCCGGTGAAACCGAGCGCATGAGCAAGAAGGAAGCGCTTCTGTTCGAACGTGAAATGGCCAAGCTGCAGAAGTCGATCGGCGGCGTGAAGGACATGGGCGGCATTCCGGACGCGATCTTCGTGGTTGACGTCGGCTACCACAAGATTGCCGTGACCGAAGCAAACAAGCTCGGCATTCCGGTCATCGCCGTGGTCGATACGAACCACTCGCCGGAAGGTGTGGACTACGTGATCCCGGGTAACGACGACGCCAGCAAGGCCGTCGCCCTGTACGCGGCTGGCGTGGCCGATGCGATCCTCGAAGGCCGTGCCAACGCGGTCAACGAAGTGGTCCAGGCTGCGCGTGGCGGCGACGGCGACGAGTTCGTCGAGGTCAACCCGGAAGCGTAAGGCTGCCCAGTGTCCGGCATAAAAGGGGGCTTTCTACAGGCCCCCTTTTTTTAAGTCGCGACGTCTATGACAGTTGTTGTAACGGGCATCTGGCAGAGTGCTCGGGGCGACGTGAGGCGCGTCGCTCGCAAAAAATACGCGAAAACGCTGAAACGAATTCCTGTCGCCGGCATCGAAATGCGGGCGGCGTGTGACAGACAGAACTCAAGGAGCAAATGATGGCGGCAATTACCGCAAGCATGGTTGCAGAACTGCGCGCGAAGACCGACGCGCCGATGATGGAATGCAAGAAGGCGCTGACGGAAGCCGACGGCGATCTGGCGCGCGCTGAAGAACTGCTGCGCGTGAAGCTCGGCAACAAGGCGAGCAAGGCGGCATCGCGCGTGACGGCCGAAGGCGTCGTCGCATCGTTCATCAACGGCAACGCTGGTTCGCTCGTCGAGCTGAACTGCGAAACCGACTTCGTCTCGAAGAACGACGACTTCCTCGCGTTCTCGAAGCAGATCGCCGAACTCGTCGCGACGCAAAACCCGGCTGACGTTGCGGCGCTGTCAGCCCTGCCGGTCGACGGCCAAACCGTCGACGCAGTGCGCCTCGCGCTGGTCGGCAAGATCGGCGAAAACCTGTCGATTCGCCGTTTCGTGCGCTTCGACACCGCGAACAAGCTGGCGGCGTACCTGCACGGCACGCGCATCGGCGTGCTGGTCGAGTACACCGGCGCGGACGAGCAGGTCGGCAAGGACGTGGCGATGCACATCGCTGCGATGAAGCCGGTCTCGCTGTCGTCGGACGACGTGCCGGCGGACCTGATCGCCAAGGAACGCAGCATCGCTGAACAGAAGGCCGCCGAATCGGGCAAGCCGGCTGAAATCGTCGCGAAGATGGTCGACGGCAGCGTGCAGAAGTACCTGAAGGAAGTGTCGCTGCTGAACCAGACGTTCGTGAAGAACGACAAGCAGACGATCGAGCAGATGCTGAAGGCGGGCAACTCGAGCGTGCAGAAGTTCGCGCTGTTCGTGGTCGGCGAAGGCATCGAGAAGAAGCAGGACGACTTCGCAGCGGAAGTGGCCGCCCAGGTCGCTGCTGCAAAGCAACAATAAGCGTTACCCAAGCTTCACCGCCGTACCGTTTGGACCCGCGGCGAGGCAAGACCTCGCCGCGGTCGGCAGCGCCGCAAGGCCGCGCACGAGTTGACCCTCGCCGCGCGGCCGCCGCTGGCGAACCTCAGGGTTCGCCAATTTGGCGGTGCTTGCCCGAATCAGCATTTCACCCCTACATTAGTCCCTTGTTGTTGCCCTGTTCTGCGCGATCTGGATACCCCTATGCCCACTGCCTATAAACGCGTCCTGCTCAAACTCTCCGGTGAAGCTCTGATGGGCGACGATGCCTTCGGCATCAATCGCGGAACCATCGAACGAATGGTGGCGGACGTGGCCGAAGTGGTCCGTCTCGGAACGCAACTGGCCGTGGTGATCGGCGGCGGCAATATTTTTCGCGGCGTCGCGGGCGGTGCGGCGGGTATGGACCGCGCAACGGCCGACTACATGGGTATGCTCGCCACGATGATGAACGCGCTGGCGCTGCAGGACGCGATGCGTCACGCCGGCATCGAGGCGCGCGTGCAATCGGCGCTGCGCATGGACCAGGTCGTCGAGCCGTACATCCGGCCCCGCGCGATCCGCCAGCTCGAGGAAGGCAAGGTCGTGATCTTCGCGGCCGGCACCGGCAACCCGTTCTTCACGACCGACACGGCCGCTGCATTGCGCGGCGCGGAAATCGGCGCGGAAGTGGTGCTGAAGGCGACCAAGGTGGACGGCGTCTATTCGGCCGATCCGAAGAAGGATTCGAGCGCGACCCGCTACAGCACGATCAGCTTCGACGAGGCAATCGGCCGCAATCTGCAGGTGATGGACGCGACGGCTTTCGCTCTGTGCCGCGACCAGAAGCTGCCGATCCGCGTGTTTTCGATCGTCAAACCCGGTGCGCTCAAGCGCATCGTGCTAGGCGAGGACGAGGGCACCCTCGTCCACGTGTAAACTTCGTTTACATTACGTGGGCTTTGACGCGAGCCCGGGCCGCTGCATCGCGCGTGCCGGGCGGCTCGCACCGTTTTGAAGGTTCGGAGGTTTAAAAATGTCTGTGGCTGATATCAGGAAGGGCGCTGAACAGAAGATGCAGCGCTCCATCGACGCGTTCAGGAACGACCTGTCGAAGATCCGCACGGGCCGTGCGCACACGGGCCTGCTCGATCATATCCAGTGCGACTACTATGGCTCGCCGGTGCCGATTTCGCAGGTCGCGAACCTGACGCTGATCGACGCGCGCACGATCGGCGTGCAGCCGTGGGAAAAGAAGATGGTCCAGGTCGTCGAAAAGGCGATCCGCGAGTCGGATCTCGGTCTGAACCCAGCTACCCATGGCGATGTGATCCGCGTACCGATGCCAGCGTTGACCGAAGAGCGTCGCCGCGAGCTGACCAAGGTCGTTCGCAGCGAAGCCGAAACGGCCAAGGTGGCCGTGCGCAACCTGCGCCGCGACGCCAACGAGCAACTGAAGAAGCTCGTCAAGGACAAGGAAATCTCGGAAGACGACGAGCGTCGTGCCGGTGACGACGTCCAGAAGCTGACGGACAAGTTCGTCGCCGAAATCGACAAGCTCGTCACAACGAAAGAAGCCGAGATCATGACGGTCTGACGCCGTTCGGCTCAGCACCTTCTGATTTCCACTTCTTTACTGGCATTACTGTCCCGACGGCCATGACCTATACCAGCTCAACCGTGCGCGTGCCTGAAGTCGCCGCGGTGCCGCGACATATCGCGATCATCATGGATGGCAACGGCCGTTGGGCCACGCAGCGGCGTCTGCCCCGCGTGGCGGGCCATACGCGCGGCGTCGACGCGGTGCGGGCGGCCGTCGAGGCGTGCGCGCGGCGGGGCGTCGAATATCTGACGCTGTTCGCGTTCAGCTCGGAGAACTGGCGCCGTCCGAACGAAGAGGTATCGTTCCTGATGCGCCTGTTCGTCACCGCGCTCGAGCGCGAGATCGGCAAGCTGCACGCGAACGGGATCCGTTTGCGCGTGGTCGGTGACCTCGAGCGTTTCGACGACAAGATCCGCGATCTGATCAAGCGCGCGGAAACCAAGACCGCGCGCAATACCCGTCTCACGCTGACCATCGCCGCGAACTACGGCGGGCGCTGGGACATCATGCAGGCCACCCGCAAGCTCGTCGAGCAAGCGGCGGCGGGCAAGCCGGTCGAGGTCAACGAGGACGCGTTCGCCGAGCACCTGTCGATGGCCTACGCACCCGAGCCGGACCTGTTCATCCGCACCGGCGGCGAGCGCCGCGTCAGCAACTTCCTGCTGTGGCAGCTTGCCTACACCGAGTTCTATTTCACCGACACGTTCTGGCCGGATTTCGACGCCGACGCGCTCGGTCACGCCATCGCTTCGTACACGGAGCGGGAACGCCGCTTCGGCCGCACCAGTGCTCAGCTCGAGCCGCAATCGCAGAACGTCGATTCGCTTCCATGCTAAAGACCCGTGTCATCACGGCGATCGTGTTGCTGGCAGTGTTCCTGCCTGTCACGCTGTTCGCGCCTGTCGGCGCATTCGGCGCGCTGATCGCTTTCGTCGTCGTGTTCGCCGCGTGGGAGTGGGCGCGCCTGCTGAAGCTCGGTGGCGCGGGTCCGGTGCTGTACGCGCTCGTCGCGGCACTCGGACTCGTCACCAGTACGCGGGTGGGCATCGGCACCGAGCCTGCGCGGCCGTTCTTCCAGGCGGCGGCGATTTTCTGGGTGATTGCCGGTCCATTCGTGCTGCTGCGCAAGCCCGTGCTCGCGCAGGGCGCGTGGCGCGCGTTTCTGTTTCTTGCCGGAATCGTCGGTTTCATCGCGTGCTGGCATGCTCTCGTCGCCGCGCGCATGCAGGGTGTGCCGTTCGTGCTGTCGCTGCTGCTATTGGTATGGCTCGCCGATATCGGCGCATACTTCTCCGGGAAGGCATTTGGCAAGCACAAGCTGGCGCCAGCGATCAGTCCGGGTAAAACCTGGGAGGGGGCGATCGGCGGCTGGCTGCTGGTCATGATCGTCGCGGCCGCGGCGATCTTTTTGCACGCGTTCGAGCCGACCCTGTATTCTGCGCTGCTGGCGCAACTGGGTGCGCTGCGCACGGTGCTCGCGCTGACCCTGCTGGTGGTTTTCAGCGTGGTCGGTGACCTGTTCGAATCGATGATGAAACGTCAGGCCGGCGTCAAAGACTCGAGCGGCCTGTTGCCGGGGCACGGCGGCGTGCTCGATCGCATCGACGCGTTGTTGCCGGTGCTGCCGCTCGCCATGCTGCTGCTCGGCTAGAGAAAGAGATATGCAAAAACGTCTGACATTGCTCGGTTCCACGGGCTCGATTGGAGACAGTACGCTCGACGTGGTCGCGCGTCATCCCGAGCGGTTTTCGATTTACGCGCTGAGCGCGCATCGCAACGGCGACAAGCTCGTCGGGCAATGCCTGCGCTTCGCGCCCGAAGTGGCGGTGGTCGGCGACGCCGACACGGCCGCGAAGGTCGCCGCGAAGCTGCGCGAAGCGGGCAGCAAGACCGAGGTCATGTACGGGCCGCAGGCGCTCGTCGACGTCGCGAAGGACGAGGGCTGCGACACGGTGGTCGCGGCGATCGTCGGCGCGGCCGGTCTCGCGCCGAGCCTTGCCGCGGCGCGCGCCGGCAAGCGCATCCTGCTCGCGAACAAGGAAGCGCTGGTGATGTCCGGCGCGATCTTCATGGACGCGGTGCGCGACCACGGCGCGGTGCTGCTGCCGGTCGACAGCGAACACAACGCGATTTTCCAATGCCTGCCGCGTGAAGCGTCGCTGCATGGCGGCGTTTCAAAGATCATCCTGACCGCATCGGGCGGCCCGTTCCGCACGCGCGAACCGGCCACGCTCGTCGACGTGACGCCTGACGAAGCCTGCAAGCATCCGAACTGGGTGATGGGCCGCAAGATCTCGGTCGACTCGGCCACGATGATGAACAAGGGCCTCGAAGTGATCGAGGCGCACTGGCTGTTCAACCTGCCCGGCGAGCGCATCGACGTCCTGATCCATCCGCAGAGCGTGATTCATTCGCTGGTGTCGTACGCGGACGGTTCGGTGCTCGCGCAGCTCGGCAACCCCGACATGCGCACGCCGATCGCGCACGCGCTCGCGTTTCCGGATCGCGTCGATTCCGGGGTCGCGCAGCTCGATCTCGCGGAGATCGCGTCGCTGTCGTTCGAAAAACCCGACTACGCGCGCTTCCCGTGCCTCGCGCTCGCCATGAAGGCGCTTGCGGAAGGCGGCGTCGCGAGCGCTGCGTTGAACGCCGCGAACGAGATCGCGGTGGAGGCATTTCTCGCGCGCCGCATCGGCTTCATGGCGATTGCCGAGACGGTCGACTCGGTGCTGAACGCGTTACCGAACCGCAGCGCGCACGCGCTCGACGACGTCATCGAAGCGGACGCCGCCGCGCGCCGAGCTGCTACCGAATTCATCGCGCGTCTGCCTGACGGCGCCCGTCGCACGGAACGCGCCGTCCAGTGAGGCGTTTATGAATCTGCTGATCGAACTGCTCGCTTTCGCGGTTGCGATTGGCGTACTCGTGGTAGTCCACGAGTACGGGCACTACAGCGTCGCCCGTCTGTGCGGCGTGAAGGTGCTGCGCTTCTCGATCGGCTTCGGCAAGCCGCTCGTTCAGTGGGTCAGTCCGAAGACGGGCACCGAGTGGACGATTGCCGCGCTGCCGCTCGGCGGCTACGTGAAGATGCTCGACGAGCGCGAGACCGGCCCCGGTTCGATTCCCGAAGCGGATCTGCCGCATGCGTTCAACCGCCAGTCGGTGTGGCGGCGCTTCGCGATCGTCGCGGCCGGTCCGGTCGCGAATTTCCTGCTCGCGATCGTGCTGTTCGCGCTCGTGTTCGCAACTGGCGTGACCGAACCGGCCGCCGTGATCGCGACACCCGCGCCGAGCACGCCGGCCGCGCTGGCGGGCTTCGAGGGCGGCGAGACCATCGTCGGTGTGCGCACCGGCCATAGCGATGAGACCGAGCCGGTGCGGTCGTGGTCGGATCTGCGCTGGAAGCTGCTCGGCGCCGCGTTCGATCAGCAGCGCATCGTGCTCAGTGCAAAAGACGCGCACGGCACCTCCGATTTTCCGATGGACCTGCGCGGCCTCGGCGAGAAAGACGTCGACGACGATCTGATGTCGCGCCTCGGCTTCGAGCCCGGCGGCGGCAAGCTGACGGTGGCGGGCGTGCAGGCGGGCAGCGCCGCGCAAAAGGCGGGGCTCGTCGCCGGCGACCGGCTGCGCGCGATCAATGGCACGCCGACCGATAATGCCTCGGCCTTCATCGCTTTTGTAAAATCGCACGCCGGCGTGCCGGTCACGCTGCGGGTGGAGCGCGGGGGGCGTGGCGGTCATGCGGCGGGCGCGCTCGAAGAAATCACCATCGTGCCACAGCTGCAGCGCGATGCGGCGAGCGGGCAGCAGATCGGCCGCATCGGCGCGGAACTGGCGACCCAGGTGCCGTCGATCGACGTGCGCTACGGGCCGCTCGAGAGCCTCCACCTCGGCGCGCGCCGTACCTGGGATCTCGCGGTGTACTCGGTCAGGATGTTCGGCCGGATGATCGTCGGCGAGGCATCGCTGAAGAATCTGTCCGGTCCGGTGACGATCGCCGACTACGCGGGAAAGAGCGCACGTCTGGGTCCTGCCGCGTTTCTGTCGTTCCTGGCCCTTGTCAGCATTAGCCTCGGCGTGCTGAACCTGCTACCAATTCCGGTATTGGATGGGGGTCATCTGTTATATTATTTGGTTGAAGCTGTGACCGGTAAAGTTGTCTCCGATCGCTGGCAACTCGTTTTTCAGAGGGCGGGGCTTGCCTGCATCGTCGCGTTGTCGGCGATTGCGCTGTTCAACGATCTGGCTCGTTTAATCCATTTTTAAAGTGTCCGGCGGCGTTCACGAGGGCGGCCGCCAGGCCTGATGCAGCTATACATACTGGGGAAGCACGTTGTTCAAACCTCATCGCTTTGGTCCAAAGACGGTTGTAGCCGCGGCGTTCGCCGCGCATGGGCTGGTTGCTCACGCAACGACGCCCTTCGTGGTGCAAGACATTCGCATTGAGGGATTGCAACGCGTCGAACCGGGCACGGTGTTCGCGTACCTGCCCATCAAGCAAGGCGATACCTTTTCCGACGACAAGGCGTCCGAAGCGATTCGCGCGCTGTATGCGACGGGCTTCTTCAACGACGTCAAGATCGCGACCGAAGGCAACGTGGTGGTCGTGCAGGTGCAAGAGCGCCCGGCCATCGGCACGATCGACTTCGCCGGTATCCACGAGTTCGACAAGGACAACCTGATCAAGGCGCTGCGCGCGGTCGGGCTGTCGCAAGGCCGCTACTTCGACAAGGCCCTCGTCGACAAGGCCGAGCAGGAACTGAAGCGCCAGTATCTGACGCGCGGTTTTTACGCGGCTGAAGTCACCACGACGATCACGCCGATCGACCGCAACCGCGTCGGCATCCTGTTCTCGGTGGCCGAAGGTCCGAGCGCGAAGATCCGTCAGATCAACTTCATCGGCAACAAGACATTCAGCACCGGCACGCTGCGCGACGAAATGCAGCTGTCCACGCCGAACTGGTTCTCGTGGTACACGAAGAACGACCTGTACGCGAAAGACAAGCTCACCGGCGACCTCGAGAACGTCCGCTCGTACTACCTGAACCGCGGCTATCTCGAGTTCAGCATCGAATCGACCCAGGTGTCGATTTCGCCGGACAAGAAGGACATGTACCTGACGGTCACGCTGCATGAAGGTCAGCCGTACACGATTTCGAACATCCGCCTCGCCGGCAATCTGCTCGACCGCGAAGCGGAACTGAGGAAGCTGATCAAGATCAAGCCGGGCGACCGCTTCTCGGCCGAAAAGCTGCAGGCGACCACGAAGGCGATCGTCGACAAGCTCGGCGAGTACGGCTACGCGTTCGCGACCGTCAATGCACAGCCGCAGATCGACCAGAACAACCACACCGTCGACCTGACGCTTCAGGTCGACCCGAGCCGTCGCGTGTACGTGCGCCGCATCAACGTGGTCGGCAACACGCGCACGCGCGACGAAGTGGTGCGCCGCGAAATGCGCCAGCTCGAAAGCTCGTGGTTCGATTCGAACCGCCTCGCGCTGTCGAAGGACCGTATCAACCGTCTCGGCTACTTCACCGACGTCGACGTGACCACGGTGCCGGTCGAAGGCACGCCCGACCAGGTCGACATCGACGTGAAGGTCGCCGAAAAACCGACCGGCGCGATCACGCTTGGCGCGGGCTTCTCATCGACGGACAAGGTGGTGCTGTCGGCGGGTATCTCGCAGGACAACGTGTTCGGCTCCGGCACGAGCCTCGCGGTGAACATCAATACCGCGAAGACGTACCGTACGCTGACGGTCACGCAGGTCGACCCGTACTTCACGGTGGACGGCATCAAGCGGATCACCGACGTCTACTACCGCACGTACCAGCCGCTGTACTACTCGACCGATTCGAGCTTCAAGATCGTCACGATTGGCGGTGACCTGAAGTTCGGCATTCCGTTCTCCGAAGTCGACACGGTGTTTTTCGGCGTCGGCTTCGAGCAGAACCAGCTCGACATCGACTCGAATACGCCGCAAAGCTATATCGACTACGTGAACCAGTTCGGCCGCGTGTCGAACAACGTACCGCTGACGGTCGGTTGGTCGCGCGACGCGCGTGACAGCGCGCTGGTGCCGAGCCGCGGCTACTTCACGCAGGCGAACGCCGAGTACGGCACGCCGGTCGGGGGCACGCAGTACTACAAGGCCGACATCAACGCGCAGTACTATTACTCGTTCGCGCGTGGCTTCGTGCTGGGCTTCAACTTCCAGGGCGGCTACGGTAACGGCCTCGGCGGCAAGCCTTATCCGATCTTCAAGAACTACTTCGCCGGCGGTATCGGTTCGGTGCGCGGCTACGAGCCGAGCTCGCTCGGTCCGCGAGACGCGAAGACCAACGACCCGATCGGCGGCTCGAAGCTGCTAGTCGGCAATATCGAGCTCACGTTCCCGCTGCCGGGCACGGGCTACGATCGCACGCTGCGTGTGTTCACGTTCCTCGACGCCGGTAACGTGTGGGGAACGGAAGGTAACAGCATCGGCGCAAATGGCCTGCGTTACGGCTACGGTGTGGGTCTCGCGTGGATCTCGCCGATCGGCCCGCTCAAGTTGAGCCTTGGCTTCCCGCTCACGAAGCACACTGGCGACCAGTACCAGAAGTTCCAGTTCCAGATCGGGACGGCGTTCTGATCGGGCGGCGGGTGTTCCCGGCGGCCGGCGTTGCCGGCGGCCGGCTGCGGCGGCGGACCCGGCCAAACTACAGTATCGAGAGGATGACTTTGCTAACCGGTATGTTTTCGAAACGTGTAGCGTGCGCATTGGCGCTGGCAATGACCCTCGGGGTCGGCATGGCGCACGCGCAGGAGGCGAGGATCGCCGCGGTGAATTCCGACCGCATCCTGCGCGAATCGGCGGCGGCGAAAGCCGCGCAGCTGAAGCTCGAGGCCGAATTCGCGAAGCGGGACAAGGATCTCGCCGACATGGCGCAAAAGCTCAAGTCGATGTCCGATGCACTCGACAAGAATGGCGCGACAATGTCAGCGACCGATCGCGCGCAAAAGCAGCGCGACCTGTCGCAGCTCGACTCGGACTTCCAACGCAAGCAGCGTGAGTTCCGCGAAGACCTGAACCAGCGCCGCAACGAGGAACTCGCGGCGGTGCTCGATCGCGCGAACAAGGTCATCAAGCAGATCGCCGAAACGCAGCACTACGATCTGATCGTTCAGGAAGCGGTGTACGTGAGCCCGCGCATCGATATCACCGACCAGGTGCTGAAGGCACTTGCGGCATCGGGCAACTGAGGGCAACTAAGGGCAATGAGGGCGACTGAGGGCGGCGCACGGTCGCCCCGCACGCCTCGGCGCGCGCCCTCGCAATGATTTGAATGGGACCAGAGTAAGCGCTAAAGCGCCAACTCTGGTCGACATTGGAGACAGGATAGGCATGGCATTTACGCTCGAGGACATCGTCCAGCGGTTCGGCGGTGAAGTAGTCGGTAACGGGGCGCAGCGCGTGAGCAGTCTTGCGCCGCTCGACCAGGCCGGCCCGGACCAGTTGGCGTTCCTCGCCAATCCGAAGTATCTGTCGCAGGTCGAAACGACCCGCGCCGGCGCAGTGCTGATCAATGCCGGCGACCTTGCGAAGCTCGCCTCGCGCGAAGCTCGAAACTTCATCGTCACGCCGAATCCCTACGCTTACTTTGCGCGCATCGCGCAAACCTTCATCGACCTGGCCGCGCCGAGGGCGGTCCCTGGCGTGCATCCGAGCGCAACCGTCGATCCTTCCGCCCAGGTCGCCGCGAGCGCGGTGATCGGTCCGCGTGTCACCGTGGAAGCGGGCGCAGTGATCGGCGAGCACGCGCGGCTCGACGCCAACGTCGTAATCGGCCGCGGCACCCGCGTCGGGGCGAACTCACATCTGTATCCGAACGTGACCGTGTACCACGGGTGCAAGCTCGGCGAGCGCGTGATCGTCCACGCGGGCGCGGTGATCGGCTCGGACGGCTTCGGCTTCGCGCCCGACTTCGTCGGCGAGGGCGACGCACGCACCGGCAGTTGGGTCAAGATTCCGCAGGTCGGCGGCGTGTCGATCGCGAACGACGTCGAAATCGGCGCGAACACCACGATCGACCGCGGCGCGATGGCCGACACGATCATCGAGGAGTGCGTGAAGATCGACAACCTCGTGCAGATTGGCCACAACTGCAAGGTCGGCGCCTACACGGTGATCGCGGGCTGCGCGGGCATCGCGGGCAGCACGACCATCGGCCGTCATTGCATGATCGGCGGCGCGGTCGGCATTGCCGGACACGTGACGCTCGCCGATTACGTGATCGTCACCGCAAAGTCGGGCGTGTCGAAGTCGCTGCTGAAGCCCGGCATGTACACGAGCGCGTTCCCGGCCGTGAACCACGCGGACTGGAACAAAAGCGCCGCGCTGCTGCGCAATATCGACAAGCTTCGCGATCGCATCAAAGCGCTGGAGAACGCCACCGTCGACAAAGCCGGCAATGCCACTGACGGCGCCGCAGGTCAACCCGCAGGCAACAAGATCTGACAGTTATCCCGGCGACCCATCCGCACCGCGTAAAATAGTGGTCGAGCATCATGAAGCAAAGCCGGTGGCCGTGACCGGGTGGCACGACCACCGGTCATCAGAGGCGCCGGTCGTGCGCGTTTTCAACCCACCTGCACCCAGCATCCGCAGTCATCATCGCGCAGTCAATGCGTGAGCAGAAACACCATGAGCACCGAAAAAATCAATCTCGACATTCATAAGATTCTCACGCTGCTGCCGCATCGTTATCCGATCCTGCTGGTCGACCGGGTGCTCGAACTCGAACCGCACAAGAGCATCAAAGCGTTGAAGAACGTGTCGATCAATGAGCCGTATTTCCAGGGACATTTCCCGACGCGGCCGGTGATGCCAGGCGTGCTGATCCTCGAAGCCCTCGCGCAGACCGCGGCGCTGCTGACGTTCTCGGAAGAGCCGAGCGATCCGTCGAACACGCTGTACCTGTTCGTCGGCATCGACAACGCGCGCTTCAAGCGCGTGGTGGAACCGGGCGATCAGCTGATCCTGAACTGCACGTTCGAGCGTCACATGCGCGGCATCTGGAAGTTCAAGGCGCGCGCCGAAGTGGATGGCGTCGTCGCGGCGGAAGCCGATCTGATGTGCGCGGTGCGCCACACGGACAAAGACGCGTAAAGCCCGCGTCGGGGCAGGTCGCGGCGCGGCAAGGCGCGCGCGCGGCGGCCCTGACGGCAAGGCCATCCACACAACGCAACAGAATCAGAAGCGAGGACGCATGAGCAGGATCCATCCCACCGCGATCATCGAAGCGGGCGCGCAGCTGGACGAATCCGTCGAAGTCGGGCCCTATGCGGTGATCGGCGCACACGTGACGATCGGTGCGCGCAGCACGGTCGGCTCGCACAGCGTGATCGAAGGCTATACCACGCTCGGCGAAGACAACCGCATCGGCCATTACGCATCGGTCGGCGGACGTCCGCAGGACATGAAGTACCAGGACGAGCCGACCAGGCTCGTGATCGGCAACCGCAACATGATCCGCGAGTTTACGACGATCCACACCGGCACGGTGCAGGACGCGGGCGTCACCACGCTCGGCGACGACAACTGGATCATGGCCTACGTGCACATCGGTCACGACTGCCACGTCGGCAACAACGTGATCCTGTCGAGCAACGCGCAGATGGCCGGTCACGTGACTATCGGCGACTACGCGATCATCGGCGGCATGTCGGGCGTGCATCAGTTCGTGCGCATCGGTGCGCATTCGATGCTCGGCGGCGCGTCGGCGCTCGTGCAGGACGTGCCGCCGTACGTGATCGCCGCGGGCAACAAGGCCGAGCCGCACGGCATCAACGTCGAAGGGCTGCGCCGCCGCGGCTTCTCGGCCGACGCGATCTCGGTGCTGCGCACCGCGTATCGCGTGCTGTACAAGAACGGCCTGTCGCTCGAAGAAGCGAAGGTGCAACTGAAGGAACTCGGTTCGGCCGGCGGTGACGGCGACGCCCCGGTGCAGACGCTGCTCGCGTTCGTCGAAGCGTCGCAGCGCGGCATCATCCGCTAACCGATGACGTTGCAACCCAGTCCGCTGCGCGTCGCGATGGTGGCCGGCGAGCCGTCCGGCGACCTGCTCGCCGCGTCGCTGCTCGACGGCCTCGCCAGCCGGTTGCCGGCCGCCACGCAGTACTACGGCATCGGCGGTCCGCGCATGATCGCCGCGGGCTTCGACGCCCACTGGCCGATGGAAAAGCTGACGGTGCGCGGCTATGTCGAAGCACTGCGGCACATTCCTGAAATCCTCGGTATCCGCAACGAGCTCAAGCGTCAGCTGCTCGCCGAACCGCCGTCCGTGTTCGTCGGCGTCGACGCGCCCGACTTCAATTTCGGGCTCGAGCACGCACTGCGCGACGCCGGCATTCCGACCGTGCACTTCGTCTGCCCGTCCATCTGGGCGTGGCGTGGCGGGCGCGTCAAGAAGATCGCCAAGGCCGTCGACCACATGCTGTGCGTGTTCCCGTTCGAAACCGCGCTGCTCGAAAAGGCGGGTGTCGCGGCGTCGTACGTCGGGCATCCGCTGGCCGATCAGATCCCGCTCGAACCCGACACCCTCGGTGCGCGCCGCGCACTCGGTCTCGCGGAAAGCGGGCCGGTGATCGCGGTGCTGCCGGGCAGCCGGCGCTCCGAGATCGACCTGATCGGTCCGACGTTCTTCGCGGCGATGGAGATGATGCAGCACCAGGAACCCAGCGTGCGCTTCGTGATGCCGGCGGCGACGCCCGCGTTGCGCGCGTTGCTGCAGCCGCTCGTCGATGCACATCCGGGCCTCGCGCTGACCATCACCGAAGGCCAGTCGCAACTCGCGATGACCGCCGCCGACGCGATTCTCGTGAAGAGCGGCACCGTCACGCTCGAAGCCGCGCTGCTGAAAAAGCCGATGGTGATTTCGTACAAGGTGCCTTGGCTGACCGGCCAGATCATGCGCCGCCAGGGCTATCTGCCGTACGTCGGCCTGCCGAACATCCTGGCCGGGCGTTTCGTGGTGCCGGAGATCCTGCAGCACTTCGCGACGCCGCAGGCGCTCGCCGAGGCGACGCTGAAACAGTTGCGCGACGAGGCGAACCGGCGCACGCTGAAGGAAATCTTCACGGAGATGCATCACGTGCTGAAGCAGAACACCGCGCAGCGCGCGGCCGAAGTCGTGGCGAGCGTCGTCGAGCAGCGGGCGGGGCGGCCATGACCGCCGCGCGCGCGCCTCGCCGGAAGATCGCGGCCACCGTTCGGGTAGTGGCGCAAGCCGGCCTGAACTTCGAGAGCGCCGACGACATCGTCTGCGGCGTCGACGAGGCAGGGCGCGGACCGCTGGCCGGTCCGGTCGTCGCGGCGGCGGTGATTTTCGATCCCGCCAAACCGATGATCCGCGGCCTCGACGATTCCAAGGCGCTGAGCGCACTCAAGCGCGAAGCGCTGTACGACAAGATCGTCGAGCGTGCGCTCGCGTACTGCATCGCGTCGGCGACAGTCGAGGAAATCGATTCGCTGAACATCCTGCACGCCACCATGCTCGCGATGAAGCGCGCGGTCGAGGGCCTGTCGGTCGTGCCGACGCTCGTGAAGATCGACGGCAACCGTTGCCCGACGCTCAGCATCCGTAGCGAGGCGGTGATCGGCGGCGACGCGCTCGTGAAGAGCATCTCGGCGGCGTCGATTCTCGCGAAGGTCACGCGCGACCGCATGCTGGTCGAACTGCACCAGGCGTATCCGGTGTACGGCTTCGACGCGCATGCCGGTTATGGCACGCCGCAGCATCTCGCGGCGCTGCTCGCGCATGGGCCGTGCGAACATCATCGGCGGTCGTTCGCGCCGGTGCGCGAAGCGCATCTGCGGTTCGGCACAGGCGTGCCGTTGCCGCCGGCGGACGCCGTCGTCGTGGCCGACGCGCTGCTGCTCGACGGCGATGCGTTCGGCGAAGCCGGCTTCGCGTGACCGACCCCATCAGCGCGGCTCGAGCGCGCTGCGCGCTTGCGTGCCGCCGATTAGCCACTGATTCCTTTTCCATTTCTCACCGCCTTCGCTGCCTGTGAAAGCCATTACCTCGCGGGACAATCCACTCTACAAGCGCCTGAAGGCACTGGCCGGCTCGACACATCAACAGCGCCGCAGCGGCCACGCGCTGCTCGAGGGCTTCCATCTCGCGAGCACGTATCTCGACGTCGCAGGTCAGCCGGAGCTATGCGTCGTCACCGACGGCGCGTTGCGTCACGACGAAGCGCAGGCGATCGTGTCACGGATCGACGAGCATCGGCTCGTGACGCTGCCGGATGCATTGTTCGGGCAGTTGTCGAATGTCGTGCATGGGGTCGGGATTCTGCTGCTCGTCGAGAAGCTCGACGCACCGCTGCCCGAGCGCGTCGAGCAAAACTGTCTCGTGCTCGATGGCGTGCAGGACGCGGGCAACGTCGGCTCGATTCTGCGCAGCGCAGCGGCTGCGGGTATCGAGCACGTGTTCTGCGCGCCGGGCACCGCATACGCGTGGTCGTCGAAGGTGCTGCGTTCCGGGATGGGCGCGCACTTCCTGTTGCAGATGCATGAGGATGTCGAAGCGCGTGCGCTGATCGAACGGCTCGCGGTACCGATCGTCATCACCGATTCGCACGGTGCCGAAGCGATCTATGACAGCGACCTGAGCAGGCCGCTCGCGTGGGTGTTCGGCAACGAAGGGGCGGGCGTGTCGCAGGCGTGGCGCGATGCCGTATCGTTGCGGGTGACGATTCCGCAGCCCGGCGGTATGGAGTCGCTGAACGTGGCGGCCGCGGCGGCGGTCTGCGTGTTCGAGCAGTGCCGGCAGCAGCGCGGGCGCAAAAAGTAGACTTGAGTGGCGTTGCGAGGGCTCTGGCCCGGCAACGCAACGCCTGCTCGGCCATCCCTCAATACGACGGCCGATCCAGCTTGATCTCCTGCAGGATCGTCGTCGCGATTTCCTCGATCGACTTGTGCGTCGACGACAGCCACTTGATCCCCTCGCGCCGCATCATCGTTTCGGCTTCGTTGATCTCATAGCGGCAGTTTTCCGGCGCCGCATACTTGCTGCCCGGCCGCCGCTCGTTACGGATCTCCGACAGCCGCTGCGGATCGATCGACAAGCCGAACATCTTCTGTCGATGCTCGCGTAGCGGCGTCGGCAGCTTGCCGCGTTCGAAATCTTCGGGAATCAGCGGATAGTTCGCCGCTTTCACGCCGTACTGCATCGCCAGGTAAAGGCTCGTCGGCGTCTTGCCGCTGCGCGACACGCCGACGAGGATCACGTCGGCGTCTGCGAGATTGCGATTCGATTGACCGTCGTCGTGCGCGAGCGAGAAATTGATCGCCTCGATCCGGTTCTTGTACTCCTCGGTGTCCGCGTTCTGGTGGCCGCGGCCCATCGCGTGGCTCGACTTCAGTTCCAGTTCCTGCTCGAGCGGCTCGACGAAGGTCTGGAACATGTCGAGCACGAGCGCGTTCGAACCCTTCACGATCTGATTCGACGAGCTATCGACGAGCGTGGTGAACACGATCGGTCGACGGCCGTCCTGCACGACCGCTTCGTTGATCTTTTCGAGCGTTGCGTAGGCCTTCTCGGTCGAGTCGACGAATGGCACGCGGACCAGGCGGAATTTCTGGTCGAACTGGGAGAGGATCGAATGCGCGAAGGTTTCGGCAGTAATCCCGGTACCGTCTGAGACGATGAATACGGTGGGCGGCATCAGAGGAGCTGTGAACGTGAAAGGCAAATGAGCCGGAAAGCGCGAGCGCGACAACGCGCTCGAATCAAACCGCGCGGCGGCGGGCGCGCCACGCTCGTGTCCCGCGCGGGCGGTCCCGCAAAAGCCCGCTGGCTCGCTCGGCGCGCGATTCGAGGCGCAATTCTCGACCGACTGCCACATTTCAGGAGTCGGCACGGTAGAATAGCGGCAACCTGTTGGATAAGCAATTGCAGGCGATTGGCCGCTAACTTGCCGCGAACGGTCGTTCAACGTCACGTTATCTAATGTCAATATGCGTTGAACGCAACAGATCGAGCGGTAAGTCCGCTCAACCGCGTTCTGCGGTGCGTTCGCCTCGTGCTCCACGGCCGGCGCGCCATGCAACGCATCTCTGCCGTCCAGGCGATTGCTTATCTAACAGGTTGTGCAAGACACGGGGTCGAGGCTTCCAATGGGCTGCCCGTGTTCAAGCCCACTTGCACAGCCGTGAATTTCTTTCACACTTAGGGGCTTGTATGACTAACGCAGTTACCGTCGCAAAGGACAAGGCGTATGTAGTTCCGTTCGAGCAGTTGCGGATGACCGACGTGGAGATCGTCGGCGGCAAGAACGCGTCGCTGGGCGAGATGATCAGCCAGCTCGCCGAAGCCGGCGTGCGCGTGCCGACCGGCTTCGCGACCACCGCGCTCGCGTTCCGTGACTTCCTGCAGCACAACGATCTGACCGAGCGCATCGCCAAACGTCTCGAGACGCTCGACGTCGACGACGTGAAGGCGCTTGCCGAAGCGGGCAAGGAGATCCGTCAATGGATCGTCGACGCGCCGCTGCAGCCGCAGCTCGAGGCTGACATTCGCGCGGGGTTCGACACGCTGCAACAGAGCTCGCCCGAGGAGCTGTCGTTTGCCGTGCGTTCATCCGCGACCGCGGAAGACCTGCCGGACGCATCGTTCGCCGGTCAGCAGGAAAGCTACCTGAACGTGGTCGGCATCGACGACGTGCTCGATCGCATGAAGCACGTGTTCGCGTCGCTGTATAACGACCGCGCCATCTCCTATCGCGTCCACAAGGGCTTCACGCATGCTGAAGTCGCGTTGTCGGCGGGCGTGCAGCGCATGGTGCGTTCGGACGTCGGCGCCGCGGGCGTGATGTTCACGCTGGACACCGAATCGGGCTTCAAGGACGCCGTCTTCATCACGTCGAGCTATGGCCTCGGCGAAACCGTCGTGCAGGGCGCGGTGAATCCGGACGAGTTCTACGTGTTCAAGACCACGCTCGCGCAGGGCAAGTACCCGATCATTCGCCGCTCGATCGGCTCGAAGCTGATCAAGATGGAGTTCACGAAGCCGGGCGAGCCGGGCCGCGTGAAGACCGTCGACGTCGCGCACGAACAGCGCAACCGCTTCTCGATCACCGACGAAGACGTGATCGAGCTCGCGAAGTACGCGGTGATCATCGAGAAGCACTATCAGCGTCCGATGGACATCGAGTGGGGCAAGGACGGCCGCGACGGCAAGATTTTCATCCTGCAGGCGCGTCCGGAAACGGTGAAGAGCCAGGGCGGCGGCAAGGCCGAGCAGCGCTTCAAGCTGAAGGGCCAGTCGGCCGTGCTGGCAACGGGTCGCGCGATCGGTCAGAAGATCGGCGCGGGTCCGGTGCGCGTGATCCACGACCCGTCGGAGATGGACCGCGTGCAGCCGGGCGACGTGCTCGTCGCCGACATGACCGACCCGAACTGGGAGCCGGTCATGAAGCGGGCGTCGGCGATCGTCACGAACCGTGGCGGCCGCACCTGCCATGCGGCGATCATCGCGCGTGAGCTGGGCGTGCCGGCCGTGGTCGGCTGCGGCGACGCGACCGACGTGCTGAAGGACGGCGCGCTCGTCACCGTGTCATGTGCGGAAGGCGACGAAGGCAAGATCTACGACGGCCTGCTCGAAACCGAAGTCACCGAAGTGCAGCGCGGCGAACTGCCGCCGATTCCGGTGAAGATCATGATGAACGTCGGCAATCCGCAGCTCGCCTTCGAATTCTCGCAACTGCCGAACGCAGGTGTGGGTCTCGCGCGGCTCGAGTTCATCATCAACAACAACATCGGCGTGCACCCGAAGGCGATCCTCGAGTACCCGAACGTCGATCAGGACCTGAAGAAGGCGGTCGAAAGCGTCGCGCGCGGTCACGCCTCGCCGCGCGCGTTCTACGTCGACAAGCTGACCGAAGGCATCGCGACGATCGCGGCGGCGTTCTATCCGAAGCCCGTCATCGTGCGTCTGTCGGACTTCAAGTCGAACGAGTACAAGAAGCTGATCGGTGGTTCGCGCTACGAGCCGGACGAGGAAAACCCGATGCTGGGTTTCCGCGGCGCGTCGCGCTATATCGCGGAAGACTTCGCCGAGGCGTTCCAGATGGAATGCGTCGCGCTGAAGAAGGTGCGTGAAGAGATGGGCCTCGACAACGTCGAGATCATGGTGCCGTTCGTGCGTACGCTGAAGCAGGCGGAGCGCGTGGTCGGGCTGCTCGCGAAGTTCGGCCTGAAGCGCGGCGAGAAGGGCCTGCGTCTGATCATGATGTGCGAAGTGCCGACGAACGCGATCCTCGCGGAAGAGTTCCTGCAGTACTTCGACGGATTCTCGATCGGCTCGAACGATCTCACGCAGCTCACGCTCGGCCTCGACCGCGACTCGGGCATGGAGCTGCTCGCGGTCGATTTCGACGAGCGTGATCCAGCGGTCAAGTTCCTGCTCAAGCGCGCGATCGAAACCTGTCTGCGTCTCGACAAGTACGTCGGTATCTGCGGCCAGGGGCCGTCGGATCATCCGGACTTCGCGCAATGGCTGACTGACGAAGGCATCAAGTCGATCTCGCTCAACCCCGACACGATCATCGATACGTGGCAGCAGCTGGCAAAGGCGAAGCAGTAACTCGCGAGGTATCGAATGCCGCTTTCGCAGGCGGCATTCGGCACGCGTTAAAGGCACGTGCGCTTCGTGCTATAAACACCCCGGTAGAACCGGGGTGTTTTGCTTTGTGGAGGTCGACGTGGCGCCTGGTGGACTGTTCTGGTGGATCGGGGCGGGTGTGCTTGTCGTGCTGGAACTGATGAGCGGCACCTTCTATCTGTTGATGATCGCGTTCGGCTTCGTCGCGGCCGCGCTTGCGCGCATTGCCGGCGCCGGGACCGATCTGCAATTCGTAGTGGCGGCGCTGGTTGCGCTCGCGGCGGTCGTGGTGCTCAGACGCTCGCGCTTCGGCCGTCGTAGGCGCGAGCAGGCGTCGCGCAATCCGGATGTCAATCTGGATATCGGGCAGACGCTGAACGTGCCGGCCTGGCAGGGGCGCAAAGCACGCGCGACCTATCGCGGCGCGGCATGGGACATCGAGCTGGCCGCGGGCGAACCCGAAGACGCGCAGGTCTACGAGATCAGGGAGTTGCGGGGCAGTTGCCTCGTCGTCGTCGCGAGCCGGCAGCCGAAGGCGCGCGCGAGCGCGACCTGACGATCTGAGCGCCGGCCGCCCAAGCTGAAAACGCAGGCCCGACCAACCTGCGCACAACTATTCGAAGCAGAATCGGAGGGTAGCGATATGGATTCAACCATCGTTGGGGCAGTGCTGCTGATCGTCGTGATCGTGCTCGCGTCGCAGACCATCAAGATCGTGCCGCAGCAACATGCGTGGGTGCTCGAGCGCCTCGGCCGTTATCACGCGACGCTGACGCCGGGTCTGAGCTTCGCGTTCCCGTTCGCCGACCGGGTCGCGTACAAGCACGTGCTGAAGGAAATTCCTCTCGAAGTGCCGAGCCAGGTCTGTATTACGCGCGACAACACGCAACTGCAGGTCGACGGTGTGCTGTATTTCCAGGTCACCGATCCGATGAAGGCATCGTACGGATCGAGCAACTTCGTGTTCGCGATCACGCAGTTGTCGCAGACCACGCTGCGCTCGGTCATCGGCAAGCTGGAGCTGGACCGGACCTTCGAGGAGCGCGATTTCATCAATCACAGCATCGTGTCCGCGCTGGACGAGGCGGCCGCGAACTGGGGCGTAAAAGTGCTGCGCTACGAGATCAAGGACCTGACGCCGCCAAAGGAAATCCTTCACGCGATGCAGGCGCAGATCACCGCCGAGCGCGAGAAACGCGCGCTGATCGCGGCATCGGAAGGGCGCAAGCAGGAGCAGATCAATATCGCGTCGGGCGGCCGCGAGGCGGCGATCCAGAAGTCCGAGGGCGAGCGTCAGGCAGCGATCAATCAGGCGCAGGGGCAGGCCGCGGCGATTCTGGCGGTGGCCGAGGCGAACGCGCAGGCGATCCAGAAGATCGCGGCGGCGATCCAGCTGAACGGCGGCATGGACGCGGTGAATCTGAAGGTGGCCGAACAGTACGTGAACGCGTTCTCGAACCTGGCCAGGCAGGGCACGACACTGATCGTGCCGGGCGACATGTCGAACATGAGTTCGATGATTGCGTCGGCGCTGACCATCGTGAACAGGAGCAAGGCGGCAGCGGAGCCGCCGCGCGGCGACTTGCGCTGACGAACGGGCAATGCATGCGCAATGAGTGCGTGACGTAAAAGCAAATGGCCCGCACATCGATGCGCGGGCCATTTTTGCATGAGCCGGAAATGAATCGCGTTCAGGTCGGTGAGCGCATCAAGCGCGCCTTCTCGCGCTCCCAGTCGCGCTTCTTCTCGGTCTCGCGCTTGTCGTGCATCTTCTTGCCCTTCGCGAGACCGATCTCGCATTTGACGCGACCGTTCTTGTAGTGAAAATTCAGCGGCACGAGCGTGTAGCCGCGCTGCTCGACCTTGCCGATCAGCTTGCTGATCTCCTCGCTATGCAGCAGCAGCTTGCGCGTGCGCACCGGGTCGGGATGGATGTGCGTCGACGCTTCGGGCAGCGGGCTGATGTGCGTGCCGATCAGGAACAGCTCGCCGTTGCGGATCACCACGTAGCCTTCCTTGATCTGGCCGCGCCCGGCGCGCAACGCCTTGACCTCCCATCCTTCGAGCACGAGGCCTGCCTCATAGCGTTCCTCGACCGAGTAGTCGTAGAAGGCTTTTCTGTTGTCTATGATGCTCATGAATGGAAAGTGCCCAACTCGTTTAAAATCACGATTTTAGCAAAGCGGGGCAAGGAAAGCCCGCGGCGCTCGTCCACCGTTGCCACGCGCTGTTCAATTTATGGCAGATGTCCAGAAAACCGTTTTGATTCGCCACTCGGCGGAGCAGATGTTCGACCTCGTCACCGACGTCGACGATTACCCCAAGTTCCTGCCATGGTGCGGGGGCATCGAAATTCGTCACCGGGACGACACCAGCATGGAGGCGAGGATCGATATCAACTTCAAGGGCATCAAGCAGCATTTCGCCACGCGCAACTCGATGGAGCGCCCCACGCGCATCGACATGGAATTCGCCGACGGTCCGTTTCGCAAGTTCACCGGTTTCTGGCGCTTCACGCCGCTGCGCGCCGATGCGTGCAAGATCGAATTCGCGCTGCACTACGAGTTCACCAGCATCCTGCTCGAGAAGATCATCGGGCCGGTGTTCAATCACATCGCCAATACCTTCGTCGAATCTTTCGTGAAGCGCGCCAACCAGCGCTATGGTCAGTCATGAGCGCGCGGCTAACGGTCGAGGTCTGCTATGCGCTCGCTGCCGAGCAGGCGTTGATTGCGGTCGAGTTGCCCGCGGGCGCGACGCTGCAACAGGCGATCGGCGCAAGCGGGATTCTGCAGCGCTTTCCGTCGATCGATCTGAACACGCAGAAGGTGGGCGTGTTCGGCAAGCTCAAACCGCTCGATACCGTGCTGGCGGACCATGATCGCGTCGAGATTTACCGGCCGTTGCTGGTGGATCCGAAGGTGTCGCGCCAACGCCGCGTCGAAAAGACACGCAAGGCGGGGTCGATCGAGGGGCGGCGTTGGTTGAACAAGGATTCGCGCTAGGCGGCGCTAGTTGGGGGGCGGCGGACTTTTTCGCGCGCCGCCCGTCTTGCATCATCGCGTCACATCACCTCAAGGCGCCGCCGTCTGCGCCTTATCGTTCATACCCTCGATGCGCGCCGCAACCGACGAATCGTCGTCCGAATGCCGGCGCACCGACCACCAGACCCCCGCCACCAGCAGCAGGATCGCCGCGAGTTCGAGCGGGCGCGGCAGGCGCTCGTCGTAAATGAACGCGTAAAGCAGCGCGAACAGCGTCTCGAACACGATCATCTGGCCGGACAGCGTTAGCGGCAGCCGTTTTGCCGCGGCATTCCACAGGCCGTTGCCGAGCCACGACGCGCCGATCGCGAGTGCGAGGTTGAGCAGCCAGAACGTGTGCCAGCGCGGGTCGGCCAACTCACCCTGCGGGCCGCCCGACGGCAGCACCGCGACCACGAACCACAACGCGCCGCCGAGCGCGCCAGTCACGACGCCCCACAGCACCGACCACTCATTGCCGCTGAAATGTGTCTGACGCTGCAGGTAACGGGCGTTCTCGACCGCGAACCAGGTCCAGCAGATGAGCGCGCCCACCGCGCAGGCCACGCCGAGCAGGCGCGTCGCGATGCTCACCGGCGCCGCGCCGGCCACCGTAAAGACGTCGATATTGATGCAGACGATGCCCGCCATCACGGTCGCGAGCGGCCATGCGAGGCGCGCGAGCGGCACCGCGCCGTGATCGCGCCGGCCGACCAGCGTGACCGTGACCGGCAGCACGCCGACGATCAGCGAGGCCGGCGCGATTCCGATCAGGTGCACGGCGGCCGTCAGCAGCAGGTAATAGACGATATTGCCGGCCAGCGCGAGCTTGACGAGCGCGATCAGATCCTCGCGGCTCAGCCGTTTGGCGAGCGAACGCGCGATCGGCAGCGCCGCGGCGAGCGACACGACGCCGTACATCGAGTAGCGGCCGGCGACGAGCAGGAGCGGGGAGAAGTCGGGCAGCACCCGCGGCACCAGAAACACCATGCCCCACAAGGCTCCGGCCATGACGCCATATACGACACCGCGCTGCATCGACTGCCTCTGCTGGATAAACTGGAATGGCCGGCAGAATAGCGGTTTTGCGAGCAGGGCGTCTTGTTCGATCCTGCATTCGGACCGCTCGACCGCCGCTCGACAGGGTACGTGCCGCGAAAATGCCGCCGGCTCTGCCCCGATTTCGCCTGCGAACGCGCAATCGAAACCCGTTCGAACCCGACGCGAACAGACAAGCGAAATCGACGCATGCCGGGGCGGCAAAAAATCGTCTGAAATTCGCTAAGCTGCTGTTCGCGCAGTGAAAACCGGGGTGGTATCGCGTATAATTCGCTTTTGCGCCTATAGGATTTGCCATGCGTCTGATCCAAACAGCACTCACATTCGATGACGTGCTTCTCGTCCCGGCCTTCTCCGATGTTCTGCCGCGCGACACCAGCCTCAAGACCCGGCTGACCCGCAACATCTCCGTCAACATGCCGCTCGTGTCCGCCGCGATGGACACGGTCACCGAAGCACGTCTGGCAATCGCCATGGCGCAAATGGGCGGCGTCGGCATCATCCACAAGAACCTAACGCCGGCCGAGCAGGCGCGTGAAGTCGCGAAGGTCAAGCGTTTCGAGTCGGGCGTCGTGCGCGATCCGATCACCGTGCCGCCGCATATGAAAGTGCGCGACGTGATCGCACTGTCGCGCCAGCATGGCATTTCGGGCTTCCCGGTCGTCGAGGGCTCGCAGCTCGTCGGCATCGTGACGAATCGTGACCTGCGCTTCGAAGAGCGTCTGGACGAGCCGGTGCGCAACATCATGACGCCGCGCGAGCGCCTCGTCACCGTCAAGGAAGGCACGCCGCTCGCCGAAGCGAAGGCGCTGATGCACAGCCACCGCCTCGAGCGCGTGCTGGTCATCAACGACGCATTCGAACTGCGCGGCCTGATGACCGTCAAGGACATCACCAAGCAGACCGAGCACCCGGATGCATGCAAGGACGAGCACGGCAAGCTGCGCGCGGGCGCGGCGGTCGGCGTCGGCGCGGACAACGAAGAGCGCGTCGAGCTGCTCGTGCAGGCCGGCGTCGACGTGATCGTCGTCGATACCGCGCATGGCCACAGCAAGGGCGTGCTGGAGCGCGTCAAGTGGGTCAAGCAGAACTTCCCGCATGTCGAGGTGATCGGCGGCAACATCGCAACCGCCGCGGCCGCCAGGGCGCTCGTCGAATACGGCGCGGACGGCGTCAAGGTCGGTATCGGCCCGGGCTCCATCTGCACGACGCGAATCGTCGCAGGCGTCGGCGTGCCGCAGGTCACCGCTATCTCCAACGTGTCCGAAGCGCTGAACGGCACCGGCGTGCCGGTCATCGCCGACGGCGGCGTGCGCTTCTCGGGCGACGTCAGCAAGGCGCTCGCGGCGGGCGCCAGCGCGGTCATGATGGGCAGCATGTTCGCCGGTACCGAGGAGTCGCCGGGCGAGGTATTCCTGTACCAGGGCCGCCAGTACAAGTCGTACCGTGGCATGGGCTCGGTCGGCGCCATGAAGGACGGCGCGGCGGACCGCTACTTCCAGGACAACTCGGCCAACATCGACAAGCTGGTGCCGGAAGGCATCGAAGGTCGCGTCGCGTACAAGGGTTCGGTCAACGCGATCCTGTTCCAGCTGATCGGCGGCGTGCGCGCGAGCATGGGCTACTGCGGCTGCCGCACCATCGCCGAAATGAACGAGAAGGCCGAGTTCGTGCAGATCACCGGTGCGGGCCTGCGCGAGTCGCATGTGCACGATGTGCAAATCACCAAGGAAGCGCCCAACTACCACGTGGACTAAACGCCCATGAAGCCACTGCTGCGCGTTGTACTGATCCTCGATGCGTTGTTGCTGCTGGCGTTCGGCCTGCTGTTCGTGCTGACGCCGTGGACCTCGCTGTACGACGCGTTGCAACTGGTGCCAACGGAGCCGATGCTGGTCGGCCAGGCGTTCGGCGTCGCGCTGATCGGGCTCGCGTGGCTCGCGGTGCATGCGTCGTTCGACGGGGCGCTGACCTCGACGGTCGCGAAGGTCGTCGGTCATGTGCACTGGCTGATCGGCGTGCTGATGCTGGTCTGGCTGCTGGGGCTGCATACGCCGTCGCTGACCGGTTTCGGCCAGATGGTGGCGGTGCTGGCCGGTGTCGTGCTGATGGTGATCGGGCTCGGCGGCGTGCGACTGTCGGGTGCGGTGCGGCGGCGCGAGAAGGGGATCGTGGTCAAGCCCTCGTCGAGCAAGGCCGACAGTCGTGCCGATAAGCGTGCCGCAAAAGAAGCCGAAAAGGATGCCGCACGGCAGCGTGAACCCGAACGCGACGACGCGCGCGAGCCACGTGCCTCAGCGGGCTTTCCGGTCTATCACGCCGAGCCGGTGCCAGAGCCCGTCGTGCCGGTCACGCGGCCGGCCAATCCGGCTGCCGCGGCTTCCGTTGCCACTACCGCGCCGCTTCATCCGGCCGCAAGCGAGCCCGGCCAGAGCGAGTCCGAACGCGCCGCGCGCGACACCAGCAACGACGTGCCCGGCGCACCCCGCCCGCCGTTTCATGGTTGAAGCGCCGCGCGCGAGGCCGTTTGCCGAAGCTACCGGATTTCGTTCGCGCGCATCGCAGGCGGCGAGTTCCGTGGTTGGCCGCGCCCTTGTGCTTCATCGTAATGTTGGCTGTCCGCGCCGCGCCAAGACCGTCGCCGCGCGGACCGCTTTGAATTCGACGCCGCGCCTCGCGCGCGGCATTCCGTATCCGCTCACTTCTGATTCCGTCCGCTGCCATGCATGACAAGATCCTGATTCTCGACTTCGGTTCGCAAGTCACCCAACTGATTGCACGTCGCGTTCGCGAAGCCAACGTGTATTCGGAAATCCATCCGTACGACGTCGACGCGTCGTTCATCCGCGACTTCGCGCCGAAGGGCGTGATTCTGTCGGGCGGCCCGAGCTCGGTCACCGAGGAAGACACGCCGCGCGTGCCGCAAGCCGTGTTCGAACTCGGCGTGCCGGTGCTCGGCATCTGCTACGGCATGCAGGCGATGGCGCAGCAGCTCGGCGGCAAGGTCGACATCGGTCATCTGCGCGAATTCGGCTACGCCGAAGTGCGCGCGCGCAACCATACGAGCCTGCTCGAAGGCATCAGCGACTTCACCACGTCCGAAGGCCACGGCATGCTGAAGGTATGGATGAGCCACGGCGACAAGGTGCTGGAGATGCCGCCGGGTTTCGCGCTGATGGCATCGACGGAATCGTGCCCGATCGCCGCGATGGCCGACGAGCAGCGCCGCTTCTATGGTCTGCAATGGCATCCGGAAGTCACGCACACGGTGCAGGGCCGCGCGATGCTCGAGCGCTTCGTGCTGCAGATCTGCGGCGCGAAGGCCGATTGGGAAATGGGCCACTACATCGACGAAGCCGTCGCGAAGATTCGCGAGCAGGTCGGTAACGAGCACGTCATTCTGGGCTTGTCGGGCGGCGTGGATTCGTCGGTGGCGGCGGCGCTGCTGCACCGCGCGATCGGCGATCAACTGACCTGCGTGTTCGTCGACCATGGCCTGCTGCGCCTGAACGAAGCCGAGCAGGTGATGGCGCTGTTCGCCGATCACCTTGGCGTGAAGGTGATTCACGTCGACGCGAGCGAAGCATTCCTCGGCAAGCTCGCCGGCGTGACCGATCCTGAAGCGAAGCGCAAGATCATCGGCGCGGAGTTCGTCGAAGTGTTCCAGGCCGAAGCCGGCAAGCTGACCGACGCGAAGTGGCTGGCACAAGGCACGATCTATCCGGACGTGATCGAATCGGCGGGCAAGGGCAAGAAGGCCGCGCAAACCATCAAGAGCCACCACAACGTCGGTGGTCTGCCGGAGACGCTGAACCTGAAGCTGCTCGAACCGCTGCGCGAGCTGTTCAAGGACGAAGTGCGCGAGCTTGGCGTGAAGCTCGGTCTGCCGCACTCGATGGTGTATCGCCATCCGTTCCCGGGTCCGGGTCTGGGCGTGCGGATCCTCGGCGAAGTGAAGCGCGATTTCGCGGACCTGCTGCGCCGCGCGGACGCGATTTTCATCGAGACGCTGCGCGACACGATCGACAAGGAAACCGGCAAGTCGTGGTACGACCTGACGAGCCAGGCATTCGCGGTGTTCCTGCCGGTCAAGAGCGTCGGCGTGATGGGCGACGGGCGCACCTACGAGTACGTCGTCGCGTTGCGCGCGGTGCAGACGCTCGACTTCATGACCGCGCATTGGGCGCATCTGCCGCATGAACTGCTTGGGCATGTGTCGAACCGGATCATCAACGAAGTGCGCGGGATCAACCGGGTCGTCTACGACATCTCGGGGAAGCCGCCTGCGACGATCGAGTGGGAATAATTTAGACTGCTCCCAAGTCGTTCCGAGAGTTCCGGTTTTTAGTGTTTTTACGTTAAAAAACAGTGGGTTACTGTCCGCGATGATCCGCTGTGATCCGGACAGTGCCAGGAGGAAATGTCGGTATCGCTGACGGTATCGCGATTTCCCCCTCGGACGGCCTTATCCGATACCGTCACGTCGGTTTGACGGTATCGGCTGACGGTATACGTTCGAGGAGTTCTTATGCTCACAGACATGCAGTTGCGAGCGTTGAAGCCCGCTGAGAAAATCTACAAGATCGCCGATCAGCAGGGGCTATATGCGGCGGTGATGCCGTCGGGTGCGGTGAGCTTCCGGTACGACTACCGAGTGAACGGTCGCCGTGAAACCTTGGTTATTGGCCGGTACGATCCATCACTGTCTGCACGAAAGCCGCGGAAGCCGGACGAACTCGGATTTGGGATGGCGATCAGCCTCCCGGAAGCCAGGCTACTGCGTGACCACGCCTACGGGGCGATCCAGCGTGGGCACAGTCCATCACGTGCGAAAGTCGAGAAACGGGTCGAAGCGGCCGAGGCGATGACATTTGGAAAATGGGCGGAGAAATACTTTGCGGAGACCGCCCTTGCGGATTCCACGCGTTCGATGCGTAAATCGGTGTATGAACGCAATCTCGCGTCCGAATTCGGTCGGCTGAAATTGGAAGAGATCACGCCCGTGCGACTGATGGCGCGCTGCGAGAAAATCAAGGAGCGCGGGGCGGCTGCTCAAGCGGTTCACGCGCGGGAAATCGTGCTGCAGGTCTTCCGATTCGTTGAAGCTCGGGGTATTAAGGTAGACAATCCGGCGGCAGCTATCCGTCCAAGCGCCATAGCGACGCTTAAGGCACGCGATAGGGCGCTGAGTCCGGAGGAGATTTACATCTTCTTTAACGCGTTGGATCTGACGCCAACGACGCCGACGTTGCGGCTTGCCATCAAATTTGTGCTGCTGACGTTGGTGCGCAAATCTGAATTCATCGATGCCACGTGGGATGAGGTGAATTTCGAGACCGCAACTTGGACTATCCCGAAAGAGCGCATGAAGGCCAGGCGCCCTCATCACGTATACCTACTAACCAGTGCATAAATAAGCGAACATAAATCGACGCCATGGTCTAAGCTTTAAAGGGCTTAGGGAGAGGCGAGATGCGCGAGGACGACGGCCGGCAGCTTTCACATGCAACGCTTGAAGAGATCCG